>NZ_JBHTCG010000005.1:0-379466 GCF_042665155.1 Sphaerisporangium rhizosphaerae
GACGCGCCGGTCACCGCCGCGCTGCGCCGCATGCGGCGCGGCGGCTCGGGCGCGGAACGCCAGCGCGCCGCCCGCCGCCGCCGCGGCCGGGTCGGCGACGTCGCCGAGCTGCTCGTCCGGCAGACCACGCAGGTGCCTGAGCTGTTCGGCGGGCCGCCCTCACCGGCCCGGGCGGTGACCGGGACGCGCGCCGGCGTCGGCGGCTCGCTCGTCCCGCTTCAGGAACCGACCCGCCAGGAGCTGAGGTAGTCGGCCTGGACGGCGGTGAGCGCGTCGATCTCGATGCCGGCCGCGCCGAGCTTGAGCCGCGCCACCTCGGTGTCGATCTCCGCCGGCACGTCGTACACCCCTGGGGCGAGCCGGGAGCGCTCTCCGGCCAGCCAGGCGACGGCGAGCGCCTGGGCGGAGAACGACATGTCCATGACGGCCGCGGGATGCCCCTCGGCGGCCGTCAGGTTGACCAGACGGCCCTCGGCGAGCAGCAGCAGGCGCCTGCCGTCGGAAAGGACGTACTCGTCGGTGTAGGGCCGTACGCCGAAGTTCACGTCCTGCGCCATGCCCTCCAGGGCCCGCACGTCGATCTCGACGTCGAAGTGGCCGGCGTTGGCCAGGATGGCGCCGTCCCGCATCTCGGCCAGGTGCTCGCCCCGGACGACGTCGCGGTTGCCGGTGACGGTGATGAACAGGTCGCCCGCTCTGGCCGCGTCGGCCATCGGCAGCACCTCATACCCCTGCAGGGCGGCGTCCAGGGCCTTGACCGGGTCGATCTCGGTGACGATGACCCGCGCCCCCTGGCCCCTGGCCCGCTCGGCGACGCCGCGCCCGCAGTAGCCGAACCCGGCGACGACGACCGTGCGCCCCGCGAGCAGGACGTTGGTGGCCCGCATGATGCCGTCGAGCGTGGACTGGCCGGTGCCGTAGCGGTTGTCGAACATCCGCTTGGTGCGGGTGTCGTTGACGGCGACCATCGGGAAGCGCAGCGCCTGCTCGGCCGCCATCTGCCGCAGCCGGATGATGCCGGTCGTGGTCTCCTCGCAGCCGCCCGAGACGCCTTCCAGCAGCTCGACGCGCTCGGTGTGCAGGATGTTGACCAGGTCGCAGCCGTCGTCCAGCACCAGGTCGGGGGCGATGTCCAGCGCCTCGTGGATGTGCCGGTAGTAGGTCTCGCGGTCCACCCCGGCCCGGGCGTGCACCTCGACCCCGTAGGAGGCGAGCGCCGCCGCGACGTCGTTCTGCGTGGACAGCGGGTTGGAGGCCGCCAGCGCGATCTCGGCCCCGCCCGCCTTGAGCGCGCCGACGAGCACCGCCGTCTCGGCGGTCACGTGCAGGCACGCGGCGACCTTCAGCCCTTCCAGGGGGCGGGTCTGGCTGAAGCGCGCCCCGATGGCGCGCAGCACGGGCATGGAGCGCAGCGCCCAGTCGATGCGCCGCTCCCCCGCCTCGGCGAGCGGCGCGTCCGCGACGTCCACGGTCCCCCCTGTGCTCATGTGGCGAAGGGTCCCCGCGCGGACCGCGCGGGGACCCTGCCATGATCGTCGATCAGTAGCGGTAGTGGTCCGGCTTGTACGGGCCCTCGATGTCCACGCCGATGTACTCGGCCTGGGCCTTGCTCAGCGTGGTGAGCTTGACGCCGAGCGCGTCGAGGTGGAGCCGCGCGACCTTCTCGTCCAGGTGCTTGGGCAGGACGTAGACGCCGATCGGGTACTGCTCGGTCTTGGTGAACAGCTCGATCTGCGCGATCACCTGGTTGGTGAAGGAGTTGGACATCACGAAGCTCGGGTGGCCGGTGGCGCAGCCGAGGTTCATCAGGCGGCCCTCGGCCAGCACGATGATCTGGTGCCCGTCGGGGAAGGTCCAGGTGTGGACCTGCGGCTTGACCTCGGTCTTCACGATGCCGGGGGTCTTCGCCAGGCCGGCCATGTCGATCTCGTTGTCGAAGTGGCCGATGTTGGAGACGATCGCGTTGTGCTTCATCCGGCCCATGTGGCCGGCCGTGATGATGTCGAAGTTGCCGGTGGTGGTCACGAAGATGTCGGCGATGCCGACGACGTCCTCCAGCGTGGTGACCTGGAAGCCGTCCATCGCGGCCTGGAGGGCGCAGATGGGGTCGATCTCGGTGACGATCACCCGGGCGCCCTGGCCGCGCAGCGCGTCGGCGCAGCCCTTGCCCACGTCGCCGTAGCCGCAGACCACGGCGACCTTGCCGCCGATGAGGACGTCGGTGGCGCGGTTGAGGCCGTCGATGACGCTGTGGCGGCAGCCGTACTTGTTGTCGAACTTGCTCTTGGTGACCGAGTCGTTGACGTTGATCGCCGGGAAGAGCAGCGTGCCGGCCTTGAACATCTCGTACAGGCGGTGGACGCCGGTGGTGGTCTCCTCGGTGACGCCCTTGATGCTCGCGGCGACCGTGGTCCACCGGTTCTCGTCGGTCACCGTGCGGCGCAGGAGGTCGAGGATGATCTTCCACTCCTCGGGGTCCTCCTCGGCGGGCGAGGGGACGGCGCCGGCCTTCTCGTACTCGGCGCCCTTGTGCACCAGCAGGGTGGCGTCGCCGCCGTCGTCCAGGATCATGTTCGGGCCGGTGCCGTCGGGCCAGCGCAGCGCCTGGTCGGTGCACCACCAGTACTCCTCCAGCGTCTCGCCCTTCCAGGCGAACACCGGCACGCCCTTGGGGGCGTCGGTGGTGCCCTCGGGGCCGACGACGACCGCGGCGGCGGCGTGGTCCTGGGTGGAGAAGATGTTGCAGCTCACCCAGCGCACGTCGGCGCCGAGCGCGACCAGCGTCTCGATCAGCACGGCGGTCTGGATGGTCATGTGGAGGGAGCCCATGATCTTGGCTCCGGCCAGCGGGCGAGTCTCGGCGTACTCGCGGCGGACCGCCATCAGGCCCGGCATCTCATGCTCGGCGAGCTGGATCTCTCTGCGGCCGAAATCGGCCAGCGCAAGGTCGGCGACCTTGAAGTCCATGGTGTCTTCCCCTCAACCCGGTCATTGTGCGTCCCTGCGAGTTTAAGAGCCCCGCGGACCCCAACGCATCCCCAGATCTGCGAACCTGACACAATTATGTGAGAATTGGCCCCATGCGCATCACCGAAGCGGCGAAACGACTGGGAATGTCCCCGCGGATGCTCCGTTACCGCGAGGCGCTCGGCCTGCTGCCGCCGACCCGCGAGAAGGGCTCCCACCGCCGCTTCGGCCCCGAGGAGCTGGCGGCCGTCACCCAGGCGATGGACCTGGAGCGGCGCTTCGACGTCTCCCCCGCCGAACTGGCCTTCGGCCTGCGCGTGCTCAGCGAGCCCGCCGTCGCCCAGGCCGTACGCGACCTCGGCCTGCGCGTCGGACGCATCCAGGCCCCGCGCAGAGCCCTCGACTTCGAGAAAGAGAAGGCCCTGCGCCTGCTGCGCCACGGTCGCTGACCCCTGGAAACCGCGCTCTCGACCCGGCATCTGCCCACGGTCGGACATGCGTGTCCGTCTGAGGTCGCACACCCGCTCGTGCCCGCCCGCCAAGATGGGACCCGAGCCGGACGCGCACCCATGGCGTCGCCCCGCACCATGCTGCTGTGCCCCGACATACCGGTCCGGGCGTACCGACACGGACAAGACGGGCAGCAATCCATGAGCATTGATCTTCGCGGGCGCATCACGCGATGGCGGCAGACCGGCGCGGACCGGCGGGCCGCCAACGCCGCCGCCAATCTGGACCGCCAACCCCCGTTTCCCGGCCGGTGGGTGAGCGCGATCTCGCTGATCGCCGGTCCCATCCTGATCATGACCGGGACTCTCCTGCGCTCCCAGTTCTACTACTTCGTCCCTTATCAGCTCGTCGCCTACACCCAGCATCCCGCCCTCATCACCGCCGCCTACGCCTGCTTCGCCGGCGGGTTCGTGCTGCTGTGGCCGGCGGTCATGACGCTGGCACAGAGGATCGCCGTCACCGCCCCGCTGTGGGGACTGTGGGGCGGTTGCCTGGTGATCGTCGGCCTGTTCACCCGGACCTTCCAGTTCGGCACCGATCACCTGGCCTTCCACCTGACCGACAGCCTCGGCCTGCAGACCATGCTCAAGGGCATCGACGGCTACTACGTGGCATGGCGGGACACCGTCTGGCATCCGTTCAGGTCCATGTCCGGGCCGGCCTTCTTCGGCTGGGTCGTGCTGGCCATCGGCGCCTACCGCTCCGGCGCCCTGGGGCTGGGCCGTTCGATCGCACTCGGCCTGATGTCGGCGCTCGCGCTCGGGACGCTCAAAGGCACCGAACCGCAGTCCTTCATCGCCGTGGGCGGCCTCTGCGTCGCCTTCATCCCCCTGGGCATCTCGCTGCTGCGCGGCGGCCCCCCACCGACCAGGCGCGCCATGATCTGGGTCGTCGCCCTCATCGCTGTGCACGTCCTCATGTCGGCCTTCGGTCCGAGAGGATGACGATCCGCACCAGGGCTACGCCGGTGAGCCGGGAACCCGCCTCACCGGCACCGGCATCCGCGCCTGATGAACGTGCCGAGGCGTGCCCTCGTTCGGAGATGGGCGGACCGTCACCGGCGGCCGTCCGAGTTGGCGATGAGCCCGCCTTCGTAGGCGGCGATGACGAGCTGGGCACGGTCCCTGGCCCCCAGTTTGGCCAGGAGGCGGCCGACGTGGGTCTTGACCGTGCCGATGGTGAGGCACAGGTGCTCGGCGATCTCGGCGTTGGACATCCCCCTGCCGATGAGGGTGAGCACCTCGCGCTCGCGCCGGGTGACGTCGTCCAGGCTCCGCACGACCTGGGCGGGATGAGAGCCCTGCAGGAACTCGGTGATGAGCCGGCGGGTGACGGTGGGCGCGAGCAGCGCCTCACCGGAGGCGACGACCCGGATGGCGGCCAGCAGTTCGGCCGCCGTGGCGCTCTTGAGCATGAAGCCGCTCGCACCCGCCCGCAGCGACGCGTACACGTATTCGTCCAGGTCGAACGTGGTGAGGATCAGTACGAGCACACCGGCACAGGCGGGGTCGGCGCAGATACGCCGGGTTGCCTCGATGCCGTCCATGTCCGGCATGCGCACGTCCATCAGGACGACGTCGGGCCGGTGCAGGCGGGCCAGGCGCACGGCTTCGGCGCCCGTGCCCGCCTCGCCTACGGCGGCCAGCCCCGGTGCGGCGTCGATGAGGACCTTGAGGCTGTCGCGGATCAGGACCTGGTCCTCGGCCAGCAGGACCCGGACGGGCGGGGACGAGTCGAGCGGCGCGGCGCCGACGCTCGTGTCGTGGATGCTCATGCCGCGGTGCCGTCCGGGGCGTAGGGCAGTCGAGCCGACACGCGAAAGCCTCCTTCGGACCGGGGCCCCGCGTCGAACGTGCCTCCGTACATCTTGGTCCGCTCCCGCATGCCGATCAGGCCGTGTCCGCCGTGTCCGCCGTGTCCGCCGTGGCCCGCCCGCGGCGGCCGGCCGTGGCGGGGGCCGTCGTCGACGACCTCGATCACGGCCTCCCGCCCGTCGACGTCCACGGTGACCGCGCAGCGGGCCGGCCCCACGTGGGTGACGACGTTGGTCAGAGCCTGCTGCACGATCCGGTACACCGACACCGCGACGGCGGCGGGCAAGGCGGCCTCCTCACGGACGGTCAGCTCCACCTCGACTCCGGCCGAGCGGGCGTGGGCGGCCAGCCCGGGCAGGTCCGCCATGCCGGGGGCGGGCACAGCGTCCTGCTGAGGATCGCCGTCGGAGCGCAGCAGGCCGAGCACCCGGTGGATCTCGGTGAGCGTGCTGCGGCTGGTCTCCTCGATGACGGCCAGCGCGGCGCGGACCTCCTGCGGGCGGGCGTCGGCGACGTGGTTGGCGACGGTGGCCTTGACGGCGATCAGGCTCATGCTGTGGCCGATGATGTCGTGCAGTTCCCTGGCGATGCGCCTGCGCTCGTCGGTCACCGCGGCGTCGGCGAGGTGGCGGACGAGGCGTGCGGTCGTGTCCCGCTTCCAGCGCACGACCGTTCCGAGGACCCACGCGACGGTCAGGAGCACACCGATCGCACCGATCTCGATCGGCCAGGCCGCCGGCATCTCGCTGGGCGTCGCCGCGAGCGCGAGACCGGGGAACACCTGCACGTAGTAGACCAGAATCGCGGTCACCGCGGCGGACAGGCAGACCGCCAGGCCCGCCGCCGACCAGACGATCGAGGCGGTCGCGGCCACCAGGTACAGCACGAGCGCGGTCGGCACGAAGGTCAGCCAGATCGCGCCAGCCGCGACGGCGCCGGCCATGGTCACCCCCGTGCCCGCCGCGCAGGCGACGGCGAGCATGACCCGCGGCCGGCGCCGCCGCACGGCGATCGGAAAGCTCAGGACCGCCGCCACCGGCCAGGCCGACCACGCGGACCACGGTGACGACGGCCCCGGCGGATCGACGATGGCGTATCGGATGAGCAGCGCGACGACGACCGCCACCACCGCGTCGGTGAGGTCCCTTCCACCGCGCCGCCATCCAGCCCATTCCATGATGGAACGGTATCGCCTCACTTGATCATGTGGGTATCCGCCCACGGCCGGAAGTCCGCATTCGTTCGACGGGGGCCGAGAGGGTCCCCTTGGAGAACGCCGGCCGGGCGGGATCGCATCCAGCGCGCGAAGGCGAGGACCTCGGCCGGGATCAGGCGCGGTCGGCTGGGGCGGGAGCGGCTGGCTCGGAGCCGGAGGGGTCGACAGGGGAGCGGGGGGCCTCGTCCTTGCGGTAGGGATCGGACTCCAGGTAGATGACCGTACCACCGTCGGTGATCACGGATACCAGTTCGGTCATGACGAGAATTCCGTCAACCGCTACCGACAGATCTCCCCGACCTCAGTGCGGGTCACCGCTCCGCAGGTCCACGAGGAACGCCCGCCATTCGACGGCGGTGAAGGCCAGCTTGGGCCCTTCAAGGTTCTTCGAGTCGCGCACCAAGTACAAGCCGTCAGCGTGGGCGACCTCCACGCAGTTCGCGCCCTCACCACTTCGGCTGCTCTTACGCCAGGCGACGCGGGACCTGTCCACTTCGGACACCTCTGCGCTTTCTTGATCGAATTGGGACGACTCTTCAGGCAAAACGCTCGGCGGACCTTGCGATGACCGACTTCGACTCCTCTGTGCCGAGAGCGGCCGCCCGTAGGTGGTCGAACGCGAGGGTATACCGGTAGATCTCAGCATCACTCTCGACATACAGGCTACTGGTCATGCTTTCAAGGTAGACCACATCTGGATCATGCGGTTCGCGGAACTGCATGATGCTGAACGGTCCTGCCGTAGCCGGATGGGCGCCGGATGTCGCCGGAAGGACTTGGATGGTGACGTTCGGCAGTTCGGCCATCCCCAGCAGGCTCTTGCACTGAGCCGCCATGACGGCAGGAGAGCCGACAACACGGTTGAGCACGGCCTGATCGATCACTGTCCACAGACGCAGAGGATCGTCGCCCTGGGCGAGAAGCTTCTGGCGAGTCATACGCACCTCGACACGGCGCTGGATGTCAGCAGGAGGCAGCAGGCCCATAAGGGCAGCGCGAACGATCTCGTAAGCGTAGTCACTCGTCTGTAGCAGCCCGTTGACCGCAAGTGCGTCAAAACTTCGAATGAAGCCGGCGTCGGCTTCAAGCTCGATGTAGGTGGCGTACTCGCCACGCAGAGAGTCGGCGTAGGCGTCCCACCAGCCTCGGACGCGGGCCGTCCGCGCCAAGGCATGCAGAGCCGGACGCTTTGGCTCCTCCACCTCATACAGGTCCAGGACGCGCGTCAGGTCCGGAGCAGTGATGCCGACCCGGGCGGTCTCTATGCGGGAGACCTTGGCGATCGACCAGCCGAGTCGCTCGGCGGCCTCCTCGATCGTCATCGCACTACGCTCACGCAGTTTTCGGATCTCCCCCGCCAACCGTCGGCGTCGGACCGTGGGGCCACGCCCAGGTGCCATGAGTACCTCCAGATCTTCCGGTTCGAGTGTGCCGTTTCGCCGTGTCGCGCGCACATGAATCACCGAAGAAGAATCGTCATGCAAATTTACCGAAGCGGTTGCAGCCAGCTACGACACCGTGAACCATCTGATCGTGACTGCGGGACGGCAGTCTGAGCTGGCGAAGATCCGGAGGCTTGCCCATGAGTGCACGGGATCGGCGGGAAGAGCAGTTCATCCACCTCGTACGACTGGCCTGGGAACTCCATAAGAGAGGTCTCAGTACGGCCATCGACCTTCCAGGCCGAGAGGAGCCGAAGCGTTGCTTCGCGGAGCCGCCACCCTCCTGCCGGTGATGGCGCTTTCCCTCGACGGCAGGTGGTTCTTCACATGGGGGCGGGGTCGTCGTCACCGTGTGCGCGCGTTGGCGGAGGACGCGGCCGACCAGGTGTGGGGAGCGGCGCAATGACCGGCATCGACCTTCTCGGCACCGCTGAACTTCTCGGCCGCGCCAGTTCGGTCGCGATCGCGAGGGTGTACGTGCGCGGAGTACTTCTCGCGGGAGGGCGCCAGAGCGTCGACGATGTCGAACTGCTGGTCGGCGAACTCGTCGCCAATGCCGTGAAGCACTCCGACTCAGGGGGCCGATCGGCGGGCATGGTGAGGCTGCGCGTGTACGACAATGGTCGAAGGGTGCGGGTCGAGGTCACCGACGAAGGCTCCGACCGCACCATCCCCCAGGTTCCCGCCCAGGTGAGCCCGTTCAGTGAAGGCGGACGTGGCCTGTGGCTGGTCCGGGAGCTGTCCACGGCATGGGGGTGGCGGCAGGAAGGGCGAGGGCGAACAGTCTGGTTCGACCTGGAACCCTGACGTGTTCCCTCCGGATCGTGCCGACGGCGCCCGCCAGAGGACATCGGCAACCCTGTTTCCGCATTGGATCTCCGTTCGGAGTGCCGAACGCACCGGTCGGCACTGAGGTCGGGGAGCTCGAGGGGCGGAGCCCTTCGATGGGGGGTCGAAGGGGGGCCTTGCCCCCCTGGGAAACAGGGCCCGAGCCGGAGCGCCCCCAGGGCGCGGAGGCGAGGACCTCTACGCCAGGGCCGCTGACAGCGGGTCCGGCCGGGCAGGGAAGGGTCACATGGCCATGGCGTCGGTCAGGGTGGCGGCGAACTCGGCGGGATGGGACCAGTAGCCGAGGTGGTCACCGGGGAATTCGATCACCTGCTGGTTCCATCGGGCCGCGAGCACGACGGCCGGCTGATACGGGAAGTGGGCACGGGAGTCGCGGCCCCCCGCGAGGACGATGCGAGCGTGGTGCGCGTCGAGCGCGGCGAGGTCCGGGCGGTGGCTGGGAGCGTTGGGGACTTCTTGGGTCAGAACGGTGTGCGCGATTCCGGCCATGCGGCCGAGCAACTCGGGGTCGAGATCGGCCGGCCGCTGAGCCTCGCCCATCCCGATCCCGGTCATGAACTGTCGCATCGCCGCGTCCGCGCCCTGGCTCTGATGGGTGGCGACGACGTCCTCGAAGAAGGCTCGCCACCGCGGGGCGTCCGGCAGCACCTCCAGAAGGGGCGGTTCGTGGGCCACGAGCCTGCCGACCTTGTGCGGGTGCCAGCCGATGAGGGCGAGTCCGATGACGGCTCCCGCGCTGGTGCCGAAGACGCGAACCGGTTCTTCGGCGACGGAGTCGATCAGACGGCGCGCGTCTTCGACGTGCGTCTCGATCCACCCGGCCGGCTCCTCGCTGGCAGGGCTGCGGGAGAAGCCTCGGCGGTCGTAACTGATGACCATGTAGCGATCGGCGAGCCGATCGGCCATGGCATCGAAGAAGCCGGCGTCGCCGTTGCTCCCGGGGATCAGCAGGAGCGCGGGCCCTGAGCCGCGGACCTCATAGTGGATGCGGGCGCCAGCTACATCCAGGACGTGGCTCTTGTGCGTGACCATCATGCCTCACCCTCACGTGCGTCAGATAAGATGCGGACTGCATCTAACGTAGACGGTCCTCGATAAGATACGCAACGCATCTAAAGGGAGTGTGGGATGAGCCGGCGACGAGGAGAACGGTTGGAGCAGGCCATCCTCGACGCCACCTGGGAGCTGCTGGCTGAGATGGGATACGCCAAACTGACGATGGAGGCCGTGGCCGCCAGAGCGGGCACCAGCCGGCCGGTGATCCACCGCCGTTGGCCCACCCGGGCGCAACTCGCGCTCGCGGCCCTCGACCACGCGGCACCCGCGGACACCGAGCCACCCGACACCGGCGGGCTTCGGACCGACCTGCTCGCCATGATGGAGCACGTCGCCCGGCGACACGGCTCTGTGCACGGCGAGGTCCTGGCCGGCATGGCCGTCGAGACCGCCCGTGATCCCGAAGCCGCCCACGCCCTACGCGCCCGGCTGGCCTCCACGGCTCAAGGAGGGCAGGTCGCGACCATCGTCCGGCGCGCTGTCGAGCGGGGCGAGATCCCCGCCGTCCGTCTGCCTTCTCGCGTGGCCAGGCTTCCGCTCGACCTCATGCGCAACGAGGTCGTGGTGTACGGCCGGCCACCGGGCGAGGACGTGATCACGGAAATCGTCGACTCCATCGTCATCCCCGCGATACTTCATGCCCCAGCGTCCGAGGGGCTCCAGGCCGGTTAGCCGGCTTCGCGTTCGCGCCAAGGCGCGCGGCGGGACAGGTCGCCGGTCAGGCGTGGTCCGCCTTGGCGGGGGCGGCCGGCTCGGAGGCGGAGGGGTCCAGGGGGGAGCGGGGGGCCTCGTCCTTGCGATAGAGGTCGGGCTCCAGGTAGATCATCTTGGCGATCGGCACGGCCTCCCGGACGCGCCGCTCGGCCTCGTCGATGCCCCTGGCCACGTCGGCCGCCGTGTCGTCGTGCTCCACGGCGATCTTCGCGGCGACCAGCAGCTCCTCGGGACCCATGTGCAGGGTGCGCAGGTGGATGACCCGGCTGACCTCGGGGGCGCTCTCGAGCGCGTCGCAGATGCGATCTTCGATCTCGGGGGCCGCGCTCTCGCCGATGAGCAGCGACTTGGTCTCGACGGCCAGGATGACCGCGATGACCGCGAGCAGCAGGCCGATCATGAGCGTGCCCACGCCGTCCCACACGCCGTTGCCGGTGACCACGGCCATGGTCACGCCGAACAGCGCGAACAGCAGGCCGAGCAGCGCGCCGAGGTCCTCCAGGAGCACGACGGGAAGCTCGGGGGCCTTGGCGCGGCGGATGAAGGTGAACCACGACTGCTCGCCCTTGAGCGGCAGCGACTCCTTGATCGCGGTGCGGAAGGAGAACCCCTCGGCCGCGATCGCGAAGATCAGCACGCCGAACGCCCAGATCGGCGACTCGACGCCATGCGGGTGGGCGATCTTCTCGAAGCCCTCGTACAGCGAGAACACCGCGCCGATCGTGAACAGCACGACCGCGACCACGAAGGCGTAGAAGTAGCGCTCACGCCCGTAGCCGAACGGGTGCTTGCGGTTCTCGCGCTTCCGGGACCGCCGGTTGCCGAGCAGCAGCAGCGCCTGATTGCCGGAGTCGGCGACCGAGTGCACCGACTCGGCGAGCATCGACGACGACCCTGTGAACAGGAACGCCACGAACTTCGATGCCGCGATCGCCAGGTTCGCCCCCAGCGCCGCGATGATCGCCTTGGTACCGCCGCCCGCGCTCACCCGCAGTCTCCACCCATCCCGTCGAAACCGTGCACCTACCCGCCCGGTGAAGCGGTCATCGCAGATCTTATGGGGTAACTCGGGCTTTAAGTTCCGCGACGGTCGCCACCTGGGCCGGATCGACACCGTACCCCAGGGCCAGGTAAACAGTCCCGTAGTCGACCAGCCCCACCAGCGAGGCCAGCCTTTCCAGGGGATGGACGCCCTCGGCGGTGATCTCGGTGACCGGAACACCCCTCTGCTCGGCCATGCGCACCGCCAGGACGCGCTTCTTGCTCACCTGCGGATGCTCCTCCAGATCGCGCAGCACGACCAGCCGCAGAGCCACGGAGGCGCCGTCGCCGAAGATGTCACGCTCGGCGAGCGGGCCCTCGACCACCGCCACCTGGTCGTGGACCGCGCCGGGAATCTCACCGTAGATCGCGGGATACTTCGCGTTCTTGGCGAGCTGCGACACCAGCCGGTGCGCGACCGCGCCGGTCACCGGCGAGGTGCCCCACACCATGGGGATGGTGCCGGCGAGCTCCATCGCCAGGGTCTTGCCCGGATTGATGAACGACTCGCTGGACGGGCGGCAGCGGTGGGCGATGTCCTCAAGGCGCGCGGCGGCGGCCTCCACCACCTCCGGACCGGCCTCGACCAGCCCGAGCTCCGCCGCGACGGCGACCAACGGCATGGTCAGCGCCCACAGGCTCGCCCTGTCGGGCGGGAAGGCGCCGGCCACCGGGGCGATCGGCACGTGCAGCCCGGACGCCTGCTCGGCGATCGCCGCCAGCGGCGAGCGCGGGCGGCTCACCGTCAGCAGGCGGCAGCCTCGGCGGACGGCCTCCAGCGCGAGCGTCCGGGTCTCCTCGGTGGCGCCGGAGGACGACACCGCGATGACCAGGTCGGCGGCGCCCACCCAGCCCGGCAGCCGGTAGGAGCCGACGGTCACGATGGGGATCGGCACCCCGCCCCCGCACACGGCGGCGAGCATGTCGCCCGCCAGGGCGGAGGAGCCCATGCCCGCCACGACGACCGCCCGGGGCCGGTCGCCGCGCGACAGCCGCGAGACGCCGGCCTCCAGCGCCGTGCGGTGCGAGGTGCGCACCTGCGCGCCGGAGGAGGCGATCGCCGGAAGCATGCCCGACGGGTCGCCCTCGGTGAGGAACGCCGCGTCGTCCAGCCGCTCGGGCTCGAAGGAGCTCACGCCTTGCGCGCCTCGTCCACCAGGAGCACGGGGATGTCGTCGCGGACGGGATAGACCAGCCCGCAGGTCTCGGAGCTGCACGCCAGCTCGTCGCTCTCGGGGACGGCGTTCAGCGGCGATTTGCACGCCGGGCAGGCCAGGATGTCCAGCAGCCAGTCATCGATCTTCACGGTGTACTCCTCACGACGGCGAGGACCTCGTCCCGGACCGCCGCCATCAGCTTCTCGTCGGCCGCCTCGGCGTTCAACCGGAGAAGCGGCTCTGTGTTGGACGGACGAAGATTGAACCACCAGTCGGGCCCCGACACGGTCAGCCCGTCGAGCTCGTCCACCGACGCGCCGTCGCGGCCGGCGAACGCCGCGCGCACCCGGGCCGTCGCGGCGGCCTGGTCGGGGACGGTGCTGTTGATCTCGCCGGAGGCGGCGTAGCGGGCGTAGCGCTCGAGGAGCTCCGACAGCGGGCGCCGCTGCTCGCCGAGCGCGGCCAGCACGTGCAGCGCGGCCAGCATGCCGGAGTCGGCGAACCAGAAGTCGCGGAAGTAGTAGTGCGCGGAGTGCTCGCCGCCGAAGACCGCGCCGGTGCGGGCCATCTCGGCCTTGATGTAGGAGTGGCCGACGCGGGTGCGCACCGGGACGCCGCCGTGCTCGGCGATGATCTCGGGCACGGCCCTGGAGGTGATCAGGTTGTGGATCACCGTGGCGCCCGGGTGCCTGGCGAGCTCGCGGACCGCGACCAGGGCGGTGATCGCCGAGGGCGGCACCGACTCGCCGCGCTCGTCGACGACCCAGCACCGGTCGGCGTCGCCGTCGAAGGCCAGGCCGAGGTCCGCGCCCTTGTCCAGGACGGCCTTCTGCAGGTCGCGCAGGTTGTCGGGCTCGATCGGGTTGGCCTCGTGGTTGGGGAAGGTGCCGTCGAGCTCGAAGTACAGCGGGGTCAGCTCGACCGGCAGGCCGTCGAGCACCGCCGGGACGGTGTGCCCGCCCATGCCGTTGCCGGCGTCCACGACGACCTTCAGCGGCCGGACGCCCGACAGGTCGACCAGCCCGCGCAGGTGGGCGGCGTACCCGGCCAGCAGGTCGCGTGAGGTGAGCTTCCCGGCGGCCGGGACGGAGGCGGCGCCGGCGCCGCGCCCGGCGGCGAGGATCTCGGCGGCGCGGTCGCGCACGGCGGTCAGGCCGGTGTCGGCGCCCACCGGGACGGCGCCCGCCCGGCAGAGCTTCATGCCGTTGTAGCGGGCCGGGTTGTGGCTGGCGGTGAACATCGCGCCGGGCAGGCCGAGGCTGCCGCTGGCGTAGTACAGCAGATCGGTGGAGCCGAGGCCGGCGTCGACCACGTCGGCGCCCCGGCCGGTGACCCCGCGGGCGAAGGCGGCCGACAGCGGGAGGGAGGAGGGGCGCATGTCACGGGCGACGACCACGGCGGCGGCGCCGACGACCTCGGCGAAGGCCGCGCCCACGGCCTCGGCGGCCGCCTCGTCGAGCTCATCCGGCACGACGCCGCGGATGTCGTACGCCTTGAAGATCTTGGCGAGGTCGCCCACTGCCGCTCCGCACCTAGTCATGTCTTTTCGGTCGAGCCTACTGCGTCCCATGGTGGTCTTCGACGAACCTGAGAGCCCCGGAGCGACCCCGCCGGACCCGGGTGACCCGTGAGTGACGGGCGCGACACCGGTCGCGGTCCTGGCGTCCTCGTGGCGGCGCGGGAGGCCGCGGGGGGAGCTTCAGCGCTCGAGGTTCTGCTGCTGCGCCGAGCGCAGCACTCTCAGGTGGCCGCGGCGGCCCACCTCGACCCCTTGCCCGACCGGCTCGCCCGAGGACGGCGTGGGGCGCGCGGCCTCGCGCACGGCGTTGGCCAGGGCCTCCAGGTCGTCGGTGGTCGGCTGACCGGCCTCCGACGGCAGCCGGACGACCTCCCACCCGCGGGGGGCGGTCAGCCGCTCCGCGTGGTCCGCGCACAGGTCGTAGCAGTGTGGTTCGACGTACGTCGCCAGCGGGCCGAGCACGGCGGTCGAGTCGGCGTAGACGTACGTGAGTGTGAAGACGGCAGGCTGCCTGCAGGCGGTACGGGAACAGCTGCGGACGGGGCTCACGGAGGGACCGTATCCGGTCCGCGTTCACATTGCCACCACCCGGCAGCTCTTAACGAGCGTGTCGCCACATTTCGGACACTTACCCGCCGTTTACGGGCGTCATATCGCCACCTGGCATGTCCTTGGGAAACGGCACGCTCCGGTGCCCGTCCGGGGATGCGCCACCCGGACGCACAGGGAGTCGGCACGGGATCCGGGAGGCACGATCTAGGCTTGGCTATGTGAGTCCGGACCCTGGCGGCACGCCCCGCCCCAACGGCCCGCGGCGGCGCGATCGGCACGGCCGCGGCATGCGAGGTCCGCTCGCCCCGTCGCACGTGCCCATCGCGCGCTCCCGGAGCGAGCGCTTCGACGATTTCGTGCTGGACGCCGTCGACCGGCTCAAGCCGAAATGGGGCGGCCAGCTCTCGGCGGTCGAGTTCGCGGTGGAGGACGTGCCCCCCGCCGACGAGCTCGTCGACGGGCCGGGCCGGCTGTCCTCCGACCCCATCCCCTTCGGCCGGGCCGAGCCCGCCGTCGCCGGGTCCCCGGCGGTCGTGGTGGTCTACCGCCGCCCGCTGGAGGCCCGCGCCCGCGACCGCGACACGCTGGGCGCGCTCGTGCACGACGTGGTCGTCGAGCAGGTGGCCAGCCTCCTCGGCCTGTCCCCCGAGACCGTCGACCCCGGCTACGACGACCGCCACTGAGCACCGCCCCCGGGCGACCGAGCCCTGTGACCGAGCCCCGCGACCAAGCGCCGTGACCCGGCGCCGTCCCGGACGGGTGCCGTCCCGGACGGGCGTCACCGGGGGGCGCCGCGCGGCGGTCAGTCGCCGCCGGTGGAAGGCGGAGCCGGGCGGTCGGGCAGGACCACGTCGGAGGACTCCTGGACCGGCGGGGCGATCACCCAGGTGCGCGCCAGGGCGAGAGGCTGGGCGGTGAGCAGCAACCCGTCGGGGGTGCGCTCGTCCAGCACCCTGCCCCCGTACACCGGCCCCGACTTCGGCTGCGGCGTCACCACGACGCTGAAGTCGCCGCCGCCCGGCGGGGCGAGCTTGATCTCCTTGGTGCGCGCGGCGGGGATCTCGACGTCCACCGGAGGGGGCGCGGCGCCGCGCTTGGGCAGCACCTGGACGCGCACCTCGGCCCGCGCGCCGGGCGCCGAGAGGATCAGGCGAGACGAGACGTCCTTGCCGCCCCGGTTGTCGGCCACCACGCTGCCGAACGCGATGGCCGGGGCCCCCGCCGTGAAGGCGACGTCCGGTTTGCTCCCCGTGCCCGTGGCCATGACCCCGGCCACGATCGGGACGTCCGCGGTGAGCACCATCGCCGCCGGCTGGCCGCCGATGCCCGTGGACAGGTCGAGCGAGGCGGTGGACCCGGCGGGCACGTCCAGAGACTCGCGGTTCTTCATGGCGAAGAAGGCGTCGGCGGTCAGGGCTTTGACGTGCACGACGGTGTCGGTCTCCCCGGGGGCCGTGACGTACAGCTCGCGCCGGCCGCCGCCGCCCGGGATGCCCGGGACCACGACCGTCCTGGCCGGCGCGGCCGCGGCGGGAAGCCAGTCGGCGCCCTTGCCCTTGCCGAGCACCGCCCGCGCCGAGGCGGCCACCCGGCCGCTGATGGTGCGCACCTCGATGGCCATGACCAGCGGCGAGGGCGCGAGGTCGCGCAGGTGCACGGTGCGGTGCTCGCCCGGCTTGAGCACCAGGCTGTTGCCGCGGTCGCTGACGACCGGGCCCTCGCCGGCGTAGACCAGGACCTCGGCGATGGCGTCGGCGGCGTCGGCGTTGACCAGGTAGAGCACCACGTCGGCGGCGGCGGGGCCGGGGCCGACGAACCACGCCCCCGCGCCGGGCTCGGCGCACCGCACCCCGGCCAGGCCGCGCGCCGTGCCCTTGAGCCGCCTGGTGGTCTGCGCGGCCTCCAGACCGGCGGCCATCGCGCCGCTGCCGGAGACCTCCAGCGGGCCGGACTTGGCCGGCGCCTCGCGCTGCCACAGCACGCCTGGCCCTTCGAGCCGCGCGACGGAGGGGGCCTTGCCGCCGGGCTCGGTGACCTCCGCGACCGTGGCCACCCCGTCGCCCTTGCCGCCCGGCGGGGTGATCGCGCTGACGCGCGCGCCGGCCGGGTCGGGGCAGACGGTGGAGACCGACTCCACGGCGACCCTGCCGGGCGGAGGGACCGGGACGGGCGCGACGCCCTGGCGGGTGACGAACGCCACGCCGAATAGGGCCCCGAGGGCTATCAGCACCAGCGCGAGGAACCCGAACCGGTTCTCGATCAGCGCCCTCACCGGACCAGCACCTCCTGGGGTTCGCGCTCGACCGCGGGCTCGGCGTACTCCTCGACGGTCTCGGCGCCGCGGGCGCCGGGCGAGGCCAGGATGAGGACCAGGACGACCAGGACGAGCTGCGCCCACAGCCACGTGTCGTGCCAGAAGGCTCCGTAGGCCACGGTGACGCGTCCACCGGCGGCGGGGGCCTCGAAGCCCTGCGCCCACCCGTCGACGGTGCGCGCCGCGAGCGAGGCGCCGCCGGCGGCGGCCGTCCACCCTCCGGCGGGCTCGGCCAGCACCAGGACGCGCTGGGCAGGCCCGGGCGGGACGGTGACCGTCATCCCGTCGCCCGGCGTGCCGGTGTACTCGACCGGGGTGCGCCGCCCGTCGGGCGCCAGCAGGTAGGCCCGCCCGAGGGGCTGGACCATCCGCCACAGCCCGCCGTCCGGCGAGAGGTTCATCCGCGCGAGCGCCGGGTCGGCGTCCAGGGAACGGCGGACGCCGGCGTCCACGGGACCGGGGACGACGACGAAGCGGACGCCGTAGGCGGCGAGCGCGACGGCGTCGTCCCCGCCGCGGCCGGAGATGACGCCCGCCAGGACGTCGGACAGCCGGCGGCGCGTGGTGGCGGGGACCGGGAGCTCGGTCTCGCCGATCAGCGGGGTGCGCCCGCGCAGGATGGTGAAGCTCAGCAGGCCGTCCGCGCCCGAGCGGAGCACGACCGTGCTCTCGCCCCGCGTCGAGGCAGCCGCGACGAAGTCGGTGATCACGCTGGGCACGCCGCGCCGCAGCGGCCCGATCACGCCGTCCTTGACCCACAGGCCCGCCACCAGGACGGGTGAGACGCAGGCCACCATGACCATGAGGACGGCGACCACGCGGCGCAGGCCGCCCGCCCGGTGCAGCTCGATGACGCGGTGGCCGGTGAGCGCGGCGGCGACGATGAGACCGGTGGCGGCGAAGGCCAGCGGCACGCCCGGCCAGGCGGGGGCGCCGTCGACCGGGACGCGGGCCGCCACGGTGGCCACCAGGACGCCGAAGACGGTGACGCCCCAGCCGACGACCACCACCATCTGATGGCGGCGGAACAGCAGGGCGGCCAGCGCGGCGGCGATCAGACCGCCGGTCACCCAGATCGGCGGCACTCCGGGGCCGCCCGGGCTGAGCAGCAGCAGGGCCGCCGGCGGCAGCCGGGGGTCGACCAGGCCCGGCCGGTGCAGGCCCGCTTCGAGCAGGACGCGCCCGGGGTCGGCGGCGAGCTGCAGCAGCCACGGGAACAGCAGCACGATGGGCACGGCCATCGCGATGCCGAGCGAGAGGCCCACCCCGCGCCTCACCCCGCCGAACGAGACCGCGGCCAGGCCGCCGAGCACCGCGACCAGCACGTACACCAGCGGGGCGAACGCCGTGCCCACCGCGAGCAGCAGGCCGAGCGCCCACGCGGCCCGGCGCGCGCTGCGGCGCTCGCCCGTGATGACCCTGGCGGCGAAGGCGGCGTAGGCGGGGAGCAGGACGAAGACCATCGCCGTGCCGAGCCGCCCGGCCGCGACGGCGCCGGTCGCCACCGGCAGCAGCGCGTAGGAGGCGGCCAGCCAGACCCGGGCCAGCGGATGGGAGATCATCGACCGGGTCGCGACGTACGCCGACAGGCCGGCGAGCGGAACGCAGCCGAGCAGCAGCACCGAGACCGCCAGCCACGTCTTGCCGAAGAAGAGCGTCGACAGGGCGGCCAGGACGGCCACGTACGGCGGGGCCCAGCCGTCGGAGCCGAGGCCCGCGGCGTGGTAGCCGGAGGTGTAGAACGCCCACAGGTCGGAGGCGCCGCCCGCGACCGGCACGAGCGCGCCCCCGCCGAGCAGGCCGCCGTACAGCAGCGACCGCTCGGCGGCCACCGTGACGGCCACCAGGGCCAGGCACAGCAGCACGCCGGGGTTGCCGAAGACGCGCTGCATCAGCCCGGCGTCGGTCAGCAGCTCTTCACCGTCGTCCTCGCGGGACGGCTCGGAGATCACCGCGTGGTGGCGGCCCGCGGAGTCGATCGGCCCCGACCCCGACAGGTATCCCTGCACCATGTCGGTCAGCCGGCGAAACGCCATGCCCGACGGCGTGAACAGCCGTTTGACCTTGGGGTAGCCCTGTTTCCTGCCCTGCCTTCTGGCTTTGCGCGCCCTGAGCAGGCGGCGCGGGCCGCCGATGACGGAGGCGAACGCCGCCACCTCGTCCAGGGCGTTGGCCGGCTGCTTGGCCAGCAGCAGCAACAGGGTGCGGAACAGCGAGACGACGAGGTTGCGCGCCATCGACCACAGCATCGACCGGAACGGCAGGTTCGCCATGATCACGAACATGGCGTTGCGCCGGTCGAGCCTGCGCGGGTGGACGTCGCTCACCGCCATGCGCCGCCTGCGCCGCGTCGCCGCCTCGGCGTGCCAGGCGACCGCGTCGGTGACGCACAGCACGCGGTGGCCGGCGGCGGTGGCGCGCCAGCACAGGTCGAGGTCGTCGCGGAACATGGGCAGCGCGGCGTCGAGCCCGCCGAGCTGGTCCCACACGTCGCGGCGGATGAGCATGCCGGCCGTGGACACCGCCAGCACCTCGTGCATGCCGTCGTGCTGGCCCTGGTCGTACTCGCGCGGCTCCAGCCCGGTGTCGCGGCGGCCGGAACGGTCGACGGTCACGCCTATCTCGAGCAGGATGCGGCGGTCGAGCCAGTCGCGCAGCTTGGGGCCGAGGATGGTGGCCTTCTTGTCGGCCGCGGCGGCCCAGAGCAGGGCCTCCAGTGCCCGCCTGTCGGGCACGCAGTCGTCGTGCAGCAGCCAGATCCACTCTTCGCCGCCGGTGCGCGGCAGGCGTTCCAGGACCGCCTCGACCGCCTCGCCGAACCCGGTGGAGCGGGGCATGGTGAGGACGGCGTTCGGGCCGAACGCCTCGGTGAGCATCTTCGCGCCGCCGTCGCGGCTGCCGTTGTCCACGCCGACGACCCGGTCGAGGGGGCGCGTCTGGTGCAGAACCCCCTGCAGCGTCTCTTTCAACCAGCGCGCGCCGTCATGGGAGACGACGATCGCTGTGACCGATGGACGCGGCGGTTGCACGGAGAGGGTGTCCTTGGGGGCTCGTGTGGCTTTGCGCCGATCACGATACGGCACCTCGGGTACGCGGAGTCCGCCAGTCCGTCAATCAGGTCGGCGCCCGTCGCTTTCAGGCATACCAGCGCCGGCGCCACGGCGTCCGCCCCGCCGACCACGTCCCCTCGCCCGGTCGGCGGCTGTGGGCTCCCCTGCCCACGACCGGCGGCCGTGACCGTGATCTCGCGGCGTCGCTCGTGACGTCGTCACCACCGGCGGCGCCGAAGGATCGGCGCCCGCCGGGCCGGCTCAGCCGGCCTCTCGCTTGATCCTGCGCCGTTCCCGCTCGGACAATCCCCCCCAGATGCCGAACCTCTCGTCATGCTGCAAGGCGTACTCAAGGCACTCGGCCCGCACTTCGCAGGACCGGCACACCTTCTTCGCCTCGCGCGTGGAACCGCCCTTCTCTGGAAAAAACGCCTCCGGATCCGTCTGCGCGCACAGGGCGCGCTCTTGCCATCCCAGCTCTTCCGCGCCGAGCATCTGTGCCATGACCAGATCGGTCACTGCACACCTCCTGCTGATAGCCCGCCCGCCCCGCAACGGAGCCCCCCTTTTGAACACCTTCCTCAATACCCAGCATGTGAAAGGCGTAACTACACAGTTGTAATTACACGCGTGTGCCGCGTGTGGCGTCAAGCGGCATGCCAGTATCCGGGGAAAGACCAGCTCACCCCGGTATGCGAGCATCGGTGGCATCCGCGAGCCGCGTCCGTGACGCCGGTCCGGCGTGTGCGGCGACCTTCCGCGATTCCCGATCTTCTATGCCCTCAGCGGTCGGGACCGTACCAGCGCGACCCCTGATCAGACCCTTGCCCTGTCTGATCTCTACCCTCGCTTTCCTCCGGCCTTGCCTGGGAGGACCTGTCGGGGGCGTAGATGGCGGTCGGGTCGATCGGCTCGTCGCGCCGGGCCGCCGAGGGGGACGGCGGCATCGGCGCGTTCAGCGGGTCGTTCTGGAAGGCCTTCGGGTCGAAGCGCACGGTCTTCTCCGCGGGCTCCTCCCAGGCGGCCTGGCCCGGCCGGCCGCCCTGGTAGGACGCCTGCTCGTGCTGCGGCCGGTCCTGGCCGGGCGAGTAGGGCTGGTCCTGGGCCGGCCGGTACCCCTGCGCGTCGGCCGGCGGCTGCGTCCCGTAGCCCCCGGAGTCCGCCGGAGACTGCGTGCCGTAGCCTCCGGAGTCCGCCGGAGACGGCGCGCCATAGCTTCCGGAGTCCGCAGGGGACTGCGAGCCGTAGCCTCCCGGGTCCGCAGGGGACTGCGGGTGACCGAAAGGGCCGCCGTAGGTGGGGGTGTAGTCGGGTGAGCGCACCGGCTGCGTGCCGGTGTACTCCGAACCGCTTCCCTGGCCGCCGCCGAGGTCGGACGACGACGTCCCGCCGGCGCCGCCCTGCGCCTGCTGGTAGCTCTGGGCCTGCTGGTAGGCCTGCGCGATCTGCTGCTGGCGCGGGTCGCCCGCCGCCTCGGCGTACAGCGGGGACGGCTCGGCCGCACGCCCGAAGTCGCCCGAGGAGTAGCCGCCGTAGGACTCCCCGCCCGCCCCGGCCTGCCCGTAGGAGTTCGGCTGCGTCGTCGCCTGCCCGTAGGAAGAGGAGGAGGACGATGAGGACGAGGACGACGCGTCGAGCGGAGCGGCCTGCGAGCCGGTCTGACCGTACGAGGGCGACTGGTCGAGCGGGTTCGGCTGCGGGCTGGTCTGACCGTACGACGGCTGGTCCAGCGGGCTCGGCTGCGCACCGGTCTGGCCGTAGGAGGACGACGACGGCTGGTCCAGCGGACTGGACTGCGGACCCGTCTGGCCATAGGACGACGACTGGTCCAGCGGGCTCGGCTGGCCGTACGACGGCGACTGGTCGAGCGGGCTGGACTGCGGACCCGTCTGCCCGTACGACGACGGCTGGTCCAGCGGGTTCGGCTGCGGGCTGGTCTGACCGTACGACGGCTGGTCCAGCGGGCTCGACTGCGGACCCGTCTGCCCGTACGACGAGGGCTGGTCCGGCGAGCCGTTCTGGCCGTAGCCGCCCCCCGCGCTCTGCGACTGCTGGCCGTAGGTCGGAGACAGGTCGAAGGCGGGCGGGGTGTCGTTGGCGGGCAGGGCCTGGCGGGCGCCGGTGGTGAAGGCGTCCGGGTTGGTGAAGCTTCCGCCCGCCGCCGGCGGGGCGTAGGGAGAAGGCGTCTGCGCGTAGGGGTCGGCGGCCGGCGGGTTCTGCCCGGACGGCTGCTGCGGGTACGGGGAGGAGGGCGGCTGCCCGAAGGCCCCGCCGCCCGGCTGCTCGTACGACCCCGGCGACTGCGGCTCGAAGGCTCCGGCGCCCGGCTTGTCGTAGGAACCCGGCTGCTGTTCGTAGGAGCCCGTGCCCGGCTTGTCGTAGGACCCGGAGGACTGCGGCTCGTACCCGCCGCCGGAGGTCCGCGGCTGCTCGTACGACCCGGACGGCTGCGGCTCATAGGACCCGGACGACTGCGGTTCGTAGGCGCCCGGCGTCTGCGCGCGCTGCGCGTCCGGCTGCCCGTAGGGGTCGGCGGACGCCTGCGCCGGCGCGTACGGGTCGACCGGCTGGGAGGGCTGCACGGAGTACAGGCCGGGCGGAGGGGGCAGCGCCGGCTGGTAGGCGGCCTGGCCGTTGTACGGGCCGCCCTGCTGTCCGGCCTGCTCGGGATGACCCGGCTGGGAGCCCTGCTGCTGAGGACCGGCCTGCTGAGGCGCGGGCTGCTGCTGGGGATGGCCGGGCTGCTCGGCGCCCTGCCCCTGGGGCGGGCCCGCCTGCTCGCGGAACCCGTGCCCCGGCTGTCCCGGGTACCCGTGCTCGGGCTGCCCCTGGAACGCGGGCTGCGACTGCTCGTGGAACCCGTGCCGGCCCTGCTCCTGGAACCCGTGCTGAGGCTGTCCCTGGAACCCGTGCTGAGACTGCTCCTGGAAGCCGTGCTGGAGGCCCGGCTGCCCGGGGTGTCCCTGGGGCGCGAAGCCGGGGGCGCCGAACGCCTCCTGACGGGGCCTGGACGCCGCGGGGGCGGCCGATGGGAGCACCGACATCGCGTACACCAGCCCGACCACGGTCAGAGCGAGGGCGGGCAGGCCGGTCAGCAGGTATTCGATCACTCCGAGACCGCCGCCCGCGCCGCCGATGAGCCCACCGATCAGGGCGATCGCCCCGAACACGGCGGACACCGCGAGCGCGATGACGGCGACGAGGTTGACCAGGCGGGCGCGGGGGGTGGGCGGCCCGAAGCGGGTGACCAGGACGACCGCGCCGAGCGCGAGGGCCACGTTGACCGGCGAGTCCAGTCTGAGCAGCGAGGAGGCCGCCCTGACGCCGAAGGGCAGGCCGGAGCCGAGGAACAGGCTCTCCACCCCGACCAGGACCTGTGCGCAGACCGTCACAACCATGATCCAGGCCGCAGGCTCGCGGAGCCGTCCGGGCTCTACTTTGACCACAACTACCCCCCAATTGGGTCCATACGGCAACCGCAGTTTTGCACATCTCCGCACTTTGGGGGCACGAGACCCAAGAACCTCATTGATCACATAAGACCATCTTGTCCGGTTTTTTCGGCTCGCATCCGCTATGGAGCAGGGGTTTCGCGGCCCTCCCCCGCCGCCGTCCGGCCCGGGCCGGACCAAGGAGACGGCAATGGAACACTTGACACATGCGCATCCTCTCCCTGGCCGGCGGCATCGGGGGCGCCCGCTTCCTCCGCGGGCTCCAGGCCGCCGCCCCCGAGGCGGAGATCACCGTCATCGGCAACACCGGTGACGACATCACGCTGTTCGGGCTCCGCGTCTGTCCCGACCTCGACACCGTCATGTACACCCTCGGCGGCGGCATCGACGAGGAGCAGGGCTGGGGCCGGGCCGACGAACACCACGTCGTCAAGGCCGAGCTGGCCGCCTACGGCATGGAGCCCCAGTGGTTCGGCCTGGGCGACCGCGACATCGCCACCCACATCGTCCGCACCCAGATGCTGAACGCCGGCTACCCGCTGTCGGCGGTCACCGAGGCGCTGTGCGACCGCTGGAAGCCCGGCGTGCGGCTGATCCCGATGACCGACGACCGCGCCGAGACCCACGTGATCGTCGAGGACGAGCAGGGCCGCCGCGCGATCCACTTCCAGGAGTGGTGGGTGCGCCTGCGCGCCTCGGTGCCCGCCCGGCAGATCGTCCTGGTCGGCGCGGAGGACGCCAAGCCCGCGCCCGGCGTGCTGGAGGCGATCGAGCGGGCCGACGTGGTGATCCTGCCGCCGTCCAACCCGGTGGTGAGCATCGGGACGATTCTGCAGATCCCCGGCATCCGTGAGGCCCTTTCGGCCAAGACCGTGGTCGGCGTCTCCCCCATCATCGGCGGCGCCCCGGTGCGCGGCATGGCCGACGCGTGCCTGACCGCCATCGGCGTGGAGACCAGCGCGCAGGCCGTGCTGGAGCTCTACGGCTCGCGCCTGGTCTCCGGCTGGCTGGTGGCCGAGCAGGACACCGGCGTCGCGCTGGAGGGGGTGCGCGTGGTCGCCAGGCCACTGCTCATGACCGACGTCGAGGCCACCGCCGGCATCGCCCGCGCCGCGCTGGAGCTGGCCGGATGATCAGCGTCCACGGGGTGCCCGGCCTGCCCGAGGTGCGGCCCGGCGACGACCTCGCCGAGCTGATCGCGCGCGCGGTGCCCGATCTCGCCGACGGCGACATCCTCGTCGTCACCTCCAAGATCGTGAGCAAGGCCGAGGGCCGCGTCCGCGAGGCGGACGGCCGCGCCGAGGCGATCGCGCAGGAGACCGAGCGGGTGGTCGCCCGCCGCGGCGACACCGTCATCGCCCAGACCCGCCACGGCTTCGTCATGGCGGCGGCCGGGGTGGACGCCTCCAACACCGAGCCGGGCACCGTGCTGCTCCTGCCGCTGGACCCGGACGCCTCGGCCCGCCGCATCCGGTCCGGCCTGCCGGTGCGGGCCGGGGTGATCCTGTCGGACACCTTCGGCCGCCCCTGGCGCAACGGGCTCACCGACGTGGCGATCGGCGCGGCCGGCGTCCGTCCGCTCGACGACCTGCGCGGCCGCTCCGACGCCTACGGCAACCCGCTGTCGGCGACGGTGACGGCGCTGGTCGACGAGATCGCGGCGGCCGCAGAGCTGGTCAAGGGCAAGCTGGACGGGGTGCCGGTGGCCGTCGTGCGGGGGCTGTCCCATCTGGTGACCGACGAGGACGGCCCGGGGGTGCGCCCGCTGATCCGGCCCGCCGACGAGGACATGTTCCGTTACGGCTCGGCCGACGTGCTGTTCGCGCGGCGCACGATCAGGGAGTTCTCCGCCGAGCCGGTGGACCCGGCCGCCGTCAGGCGGGCCGTGGCCGCCGCGGTCAGCGCGCCCGCCCCGCACCACACGACGCCCTGGCGGTTCGTGCTGCTGGAGTCGGCCGGCGCGCGCGAGAAGCTGCTGGACGCCATGCTCGCGGCCTGGGTGCGCGACCTGCGCGCCACCGGGTTCACCGAGGAGTCGATCGCCCGCCGCGTGCGGCGCGGGGACGTCCTGCGCCGGGCCCCGTACCTGGTGGTCCCCTGCCTGGTGATGGAGGGGTCCCACACCTATCCCGACGAGCGCCGCAACGCCGCCGAGCGCGAGATGTTCGTCGTCGCCGCCGGCGCGGGCGTGCAGAACCTCCTGGTGCACCTCGCCGTCGAGGGCCTGGGGTCGGCGTGGGTCTCCTCGACGATGTTCTGCCGCGGGGTCGTGCGCGAGGTGCTGGACCTGCCCGGCACCTGGGACCCGATGGGCGCCGTCGCGGTCGGCCACGCCGCCGCGCCGCCGCGCGACCGCCCGCCGCGCGACCCCGCCGACTTCCTCGTCACCCGCTGAGGCCGGCCCTCCGGCGCTCACGGGCCGGGGCTCAGCGGGGCCGGCCGCAGGTCGGGTGGCACAGGCGGCGCGCCAGGGCGCTGAGGAAGACGTCGATGATCTCCCCCGGCTCGGAGGCCACGTGCAGCGATCCGTTGGTGATCGAGACGATCTCGCCGAGCGCCGCGCGGTCCACGTCCTTGCCGAAGGCGATCACGATGATCTGGACCGGATGGTCGGGGTCCCAGGCGTCACGCAGCCCGCGGGCCAGCTCCTGCCGCGACATCCCGGCGCCGTCGTCCCTGCCCGCCGTGATGACCAGCAGCGAGTTGTTCATCGCCGGGTCGTACTTGGCGGTGACCTCCCGGAAGCCGGCGAGGATCGTGTCGTAGAGGGAGCTGTCGCGGTCGTCGTAGGGCTTGAGCGTCTGGGTGAGCCCGTCCAGCCGGGAGCGCCGGGTGAACTGGTCGTCATCGCCGTCGGGCTGGGTGATCGGCCCGAGGCCCACCAGCGGGCGGTAGCCCTTGCGGCCGCCGAGCCCCTTGGCGAACTCCCACAGCCCCATGCGGGTGGACCCGGGGAAGAGCTGGAGGCCGAGGTGGGCGGCCTTGAGCGCCACGGAGTGCCGGGTGGCGCCCTTCTCCCCGGCGATCGGCTCGGCCATGTGCCGCCCGGCGTCGGCCAGCACCAGGATGTCGCTGGGCGGGGCCAGACGGCTCCACGCGTCGAGGGCCTCGTCGATCACCGCCTGGGTGATGGACGGGCGCGGGCGCGGCCGCTCGGAGGGGATCTCCGGTCCCGCGCCGAGCGGCGGGTCCTGCCCGTCGGGGAGCCGGAAGCCGCCGCGCCGCGCCGCCGCCCCGACCTGCGGCGAGCGCAGCCAGTCGCCGAAGAGCCGCGCCCCGGCGGCGTGGGCCGGGTCGGGGCTGGTGACGACGTAGGGGTAGTCGAGCATGATCGTGCCCTCTTTGGGGTGCAGCGCGACGAGCGGGTCACCGGAGGGCGCCCGGTCGTACAGCCACACCGACTGCTCGGGCACGACGACGACGGGCCGCTGCCAGAAGGAGCGGTCGTCGACGGCGGCCAGCATCGAGCGGTAGTCGGGCGCGGAGCCGGCCTGGGCCATGCGCACGAAGGCGGTCAGCTCCCTGGCCCCCTTGTCGCCGGTGCCGGCGATGTCCGTGGCCGCGGCGACGGTCGCGATGCCGGCGCCCGCGACCGACGGATCGGGGATGCGGACGACGTCCGGCTCGTCCTTGGTCGGTTCCAGCCGGCCGCGCGCCGTCGCCGGGAAGATCATCTCCCAGCTCATCTCGGTCTTCCCCGTCGCGAACCGCCGGGCGAGCGAGCGCCGGGTGGCGAAGACCAGCGGCGAGGTGGCGACGACGGTCTCGTCCGGCGCGATGCCCGGCGCGCCCTGCTTGCGCGCCAGCCGCACCCACGCCGAGGAGTCGGCGATCCACGCGTCCGGGCGCCCGGCGAGCACGCCCGCCTGGTCGCCGATCAGCGTGCGCAGGACGGGCGCGGGCGACTGCTCGGTGACCTGGACCAGGACGCAGCGCCCGTCCACCGCCGCCTTGCGCGCGTTGAAGCTCTCGGCCGCCTCCATGGCGACGGGGGCGATGTCCACCGCGGCGTCCACGCCGACCAGCACCGGATCGCGGCCGGAGCACGGGCCGCCGCTCCTGGTGAGGACCACCGCGACCGCGCCCGCGACCAGCGCGAGGACGAGCAGCGTCACGGGCAGGGCGCGACGCCGGTCGCGCGGGCGCGCGGGCTCGAGGATCGGGTCCGCGCGGTGCCGACCTGGCCGACCAGACGCCACGGTTCGCCTTTCTGGGTCGCGTGCGAGAGGACGAGTCGGACGATTCTCCCAACCGTCACCGTAGGGGGCGCAAGTACCCGCACAGCAGGAAAGGAGAACTTGTTATAACTCTGTCTGATAACACCGGGCGACTCCGGGCGGCGCGGGGACGTCCCCCGCGCGGGGCCTTCTACGGGGCGAGGAGGGGGATCGTGCGGCGGATGCTCTGGCAGACGCCGTCGCTGGCCTGGGCCGCGGCCACGCGTTCCGCCGAGGGGACGCCGTAGCCGGTGGTGCGCTGGCGCAGCGGGCGTCCGGTCGGCTCCACCATCGCGGCGATGTCACTGATCGTCTTGTAGGAGCCGTTCTCCGACCCCGCCATCCTGCTGATCGTCTCCTCCATGAGCGTCCCGCCCAGGTCGTTCACACCGCCCGACAGCACGGCCCGGCACAGGTCGTCCTGGAGCTTGACCCACGAGCACTGGATGTTGGCGATCGCGCCGTGCAGCATGACGCGCGCCAGCGCGTGGACGGCGCGGTTCTCCCGGGCCGTGGGCCCCGGCCGCGCGATGCCGGCCAGGTAGATCGGGGCGCTGTGATGCACGAACGGCAGCAGCACGAACTCCGAGAAGCCGCCGGTCTCCTCCTGGATGCGGCGGATCAGCCGGATGTGCGCCACCCAGTGGGCCGGGGTGTCCACGTGGCCGTACATCATCGTCGAGGTCGTCGGGATGCCCACGCGGTGCGCGGTGGTGATCACCTCGACCCACTCGCGGGTCGGGAGCTTGCCCTTGGTGAGCACCCAGCGCACGTCGTCGTCCAGGATCTCCGCCGCCGTGCCGGGCAGCGAGTCGACCCCGGCCTCCCTGGCGGCCACCAGCCAGTCGTGGATCGACAGGTTGGTCCGGCTGGCGCCGTTGATGACCTCCATCGGGGAGAAGGCGTGGACGTGCAGGTCCGGGCACCGCCGCTTCACCGCCCTGGCGATGTCGAAGTAGGCCGTTCCGGGCAGGTCGGGGTGGATGCCGCCCTGCATGCACACCTCGGTCGCCCCCGCCTCCCACGCCTCGGCGGCCCGGTCGGCGACCTGGTCCAGGGACAGGGTGAAGGCGTCGGCGTCGGTGCGCCGCTGCGCGAACGCGCAGAAGCGGCAGCCGGTGTAGCAGACGTTGGTGAAGTTGATGTTGCGGTTGACGACGTAGGTCACCTCGTCGCCGGCGGCCTCCCGCCGCAGGCCGTCGGCCACCCGGCACAGCTCCGCTAGGTCGGCGCCGTCCGCGCCGAGCAGCGTGAGGGCCTCGGCGTCGGTGAGTCCCGCCGGGTCGGTCTCCGCGCGGCGCAGGGCCGCGCGCATCTCCCCGTCGACGGCCCCAGCGCGCGCGGGGGCCACCCCGGCCTGGGCCGCCCCGGCCTTGGCCGTCGCGGCCTGGACCGCTTCGTCCGCGACCGCTCCTGTCGCGGCCATCCCGGCCGAGGCGGCGGGCACGTCGCCCGGTACGGCGCCGCCCGGGAGCCGGTCGCGCAGGGCGTCCCAGTCGCCGTAGACGCGGGCGAAGTCGTCGCGCCGGTCCTGCGCCCGCCCGGAGGCGTCCACCTCCACGTGCAGGTCGGTGCGCCCGGCGGCGGCGAACCCGCCGTCGGGCTCCTGCCACGGCCTGCCCTCGGGGTTCACCGGCCGGGCCAGGCCGGTCTCGGGGTCGGCCAGGGCGGCGACGTGGCCGCGCAGGCGCGGGTCCAGCCAGGGCTCGCCGGCCAGCACGTACTCGGGGTAGATCGTCAGGCGCTCCTTGAGCGTGAACCCGGCGGCGGCGGTGCGGGCCGCGAGCTCCTCGATGTGCGGCCAGGGCCGCTCGGGGTTCACATGATCGGGGGTCAGCGGCGAGACCCCGCCCCAGTCGTCGATGCCGGCCCTGATCATCAGGTCGTACTCGTCGCCGATGAGGTTGGGCGGGGCCTGGACGCGCGTCCGCCCGCCGAGCACGAGCCGGGTGACCGCGATGGTGGCGGCCAGTTCGCCGAGGTCGGCGTCCGGCATGCCGCGCATCGCGGTGTCGGGCTTGGCGCGGAAGTTCTGGACGATGACCTCCTGGACGCCGCCGTACTCCCGGGCGACCCGCCGGATCGCGAAGATCGACTCCGCGCGGTCGGCGACGGTCTCGCCGATGCCGATCAGGATGCCGGTCGTGAACGGCACGTTGGAGCGGCCGGCGTCCTCCAGCACGCGCAGGCGGACCGCGGGGTCCTTGTCCGGGGAGCCGTAGTGGGCCTGGCCCTTCTCCTCGAACAGCCGGCGGGAGGTCGTCTCCAGCATCATGCCCATGGACGGGGCGACCGGCTTGAGGCGTTGCAGGTCGCGCCAGGTCAGGACGCCGGGGTTGAGGTGCGGCAGCAGCCCGGTCTCCTCCAGGACGCCGATCGCCATGGCGCGCACGTAGGACAGGGTGTCGTCGTAGCCGTGGGCGTCCAGCCACTCGCGGGCCTGGTGCCAGCGGTCCTCGGGCCGGTCGCCGAGGGTGAACAGCGCCTCCTTGCACCCCATGGCGGCGCCCTGCCGGGCGATCTCCAGCACCTCGTCCGGGGTGAGGAACGGGGCGGGCAGCTTGCCGGGGGCGGTGGCGAACGTGCAGTAGCCGCAGCGATCCCTGCACAGCCGCGTGAGCGGGATGAACACCTTGCGGCTGTAGGTGACGACCTGCTCCCTGCCCACGGAGGCCAGCCCGGCGTCCCGGACGCGGCCGGCGTGGTCGAGGAGGCGGTCGAGGTCGGCGCCCCTCGCGTGCAGGAGGACCGTCGCCTCCGCCGGGTCGAGCGCCTTGCCGTCCCTGGCCCGGGCCAGCGCCCGCCGCATGGCTGCGTCTGTGGGATTCGCGTTCATGCATCGCACAGTACGAAACGCTCGCGTCCCGGCCCTTGGGCGGGGGTGCGCCGCGCCCTGTGACCGATCAACCTCCGGAGTCGGCGCGCACGCTCATCGGTTAAGAGGCTCTTAACGGTACTGCCCAGAGAATCTCGATAGACGTGAAACTATGCACGCGCACATAATAGAAGGGCGCCCAAGGGAACCTTCTCAAGGAGTCACGATGTCCTGGCTGATCCTCGTCCTCATCGCCGCCGCCGCCGTGCTCGCGCCGCTGTTCGGCACCGACACCCGTGACGGGCGCGACTGGGCCTCCAGCTCCCCGACCATGGCCGGCGACCGTTCCTCGTTACTCGCCCGCTGACCGGCCCGCCCCGGCCCGCTGACCGACCCTCTCCCGCTGCCCCGCCCGCTCGGCCCGCTGACCGGCGCGCCCGACGGCCGACCGACCTGTACGGCCCCCAGACCCGCCCGCTCGCCCCGCTTGACCGGCGCGCCCGGAGGTCAGAAGGAGCGGTAGTCGCGGGCGGCCATCCGCGGCCCGCGCGCCGGCGGCCGGCGGCCGCCGAGCTCCAGCAGCCGCACGATGCGGTGGCGGTGCCCCCGGTAGGGCGACAGCAGTTCCAGCATCCCCGCGTCGTCGGTCTTGCGGCCGGTCAGCGACCAGCCGACCAGCGACGGAAGGTGGTAGTCGCCGACCGAGACGGCGTCGGGGTCCCCGTACGCCCGCTGACGGACCTCCGCCGAGGTCCACACCCCGACGCCCGGCAGCGCCCGCAGCAGCCGGTCGGCCTCGGCCTCCCCCGCCGCCTCCAGCTTGGCGGCGTGCAGGGCGGCGTTGACGATCGTCCTGGCCCGCACGGCCTCCGCCCCCGCCCGGTGCCAGTCCCAGGACGGGATCGCCCGCCACACCTCGGGCTCGGGGAACACCCGCATCGTCGCCGGCGCCGGGCCCGGCGCGGGATCGCCGTAGCGGGACAGCAGCCACCGCCACGCCCGCCACGCCTCCCGGCCGACGACCTTCTGCTCCAGCACGGCGGGCACGAGCGCCTCGAACACGCGCAGCGTGCGGCCCACCCGCAGGCCCGCGTGCCGCGAGGCCAGCTCGCGCACCAGCGCGTGCCCTTCGGGGCCGAGCGCCCCCATCAGGCGCGCGAAGTCGCCGACCCGGTCGTGCGCGCCGAGCAGATCCGGCAGGGTCTCCAGCATCCAGCCGGCGCCGGGCCCCCAGGCGTGGGCGACCACCGTCCGCGCACGCGGCTCCACGGTGACGCGCAGCGTGCCGGGGCCCTCGGGGGTGCGGGAGGTGCGCCAGATGGCCCGGTCGGCGGTGAGCTGCCAGGCGGGGTCGCCGCCACCGCGCCGGTGCGGCGCCATGGCCGACTCGACGTCCGCCGGAGCGTCCGGCCGCCACCTGCGTTCTCGCACAACGCCAGACTAGTTCTCGCCCGACGCCGGACCATTGGCGCGGCCGCAGCCCGGCCGCGCCCTCTCCGGGGGCAGATCTCCCCCACGCCAGACCTCGCAGGCGTCGAACCCCACAGGCGTCAGACCGCGCAGGCGTCAGACGTCGCAGGGTCAGACGTCGCTGGAGAAGCGGACGGCGCCCGGCGGCAGCCGCACGTCCGGCCAGACGCGGGCCCCGGCCAGCAACTCGTTGCCCGGCCCGACGACCGCGCCCTCGCCGATGACCGCGTTGCGCAGCACCGCCCCCGACGCCACCCGCGCCCGCGCGCCGACCACCGAGTCGACGACGACGGCCCCGGACTCGATCACCGAGTCGGCGTCCAGCACACTGCCGTGCACCGACGCGTCGGACTCCACGACGGCCCGCGGCCCGACGACCGTGCCGCCCTCGATCTTGGCGCTGGGCGAGACCTGGGCGCCGGGCAGCGCCATGAACTCCCCGCAGGGCGCGGGCAGCGCCGGAGAGGGCAGGCGGCCCAGCACCAGGTCGCAGGAGCCCTGGACGAACGCGGCGGGGGTGCCCACGTCCAGCCAGTAGGAGCGGTCGGCGTACCCGAGCACCAGCTCGCCGGCCGAGATCATGCCGGGGAACGTCTCGCGTTCGACGGAGACCACCTGCCCCGCCGGGATGCGGTCGATGGCCGAGCGCTGGAAGACGTAGCACCCGGCGTTGATGCGGTTGGTCACCGGATTCGGGGTCTTCTCCAGGAAGGCGGTCACCCGGCCCTGGTCGTCGGTCGGCACGCACCCGAACCGCGAGGGGTCGTCCACCTCGGTGAGGTGCAGCGTCACCGCCGCCCCGCGCGAGACGTGCATCCCGACCTGCTCGGCGATGTCGTGCCCGGACAGGATGTCGCCGTTGAGCACGAGCACCGGCGCGTCCGGGCCGCAGGTGAGCGCCTCGGCGGCGTTGCGGATCGCCCCGCCGGTGCCGAGCGGGGTCTGTTCCGTCATGTACGAAAGCGACAGGCCGAAGGAGGAGCCGTCTCCGAACGCCTCGGCGAACATCGAGGCGCGGTAGGAGGTGGCGAACACGATGCGCCGGACGCCGAAGGACCGGGCACGCGCGAGTTGGTGGGCGAGGAACGGCACGCCCGCGGTGGGAAGAAGCGGCTTGGGGGTGCTCAAGGTGAGAGGGCGAAGACGGGTGCCCTGCCCGCCTACGAGGAGAATGGCCTCCAGGTGCGCCGACTCCGGCGAGTAGCTGCTCGTCACACCGGTGAGGCTAGCTCACTGATCGACCGCTCGTTGAAAGCTCATCATATGCGCCTCGGCGGAGGCCTCCCACGTGAACTCTCGCGACCTGGCAAGACCCGCCTCGGCGAGCGAGCGCCGGCGTTCCCCGGACGAAAGGAGCGCCCGCAGCGCGTCGCTGATGCTCCCGGCGTCGGGCTCGGTGTAGGCGACGGCGTCCCCGCCGACCTCGGGCAGCGAGGTGCGGTGGGTGGTCAGCACCGGCGCCCCGCAGGCCATGGCCTCCAGCACCGGCAGCCCGAAGCCCTCTCCGCGGGAGGGGAAGGCCACCACGACCGCGCCGCCGAGGAAGCCCGGCAGGTCGGCGAAGGAGAGGTAGCCCGGGCGAACGACCCGCACGGCCACCGGGAGCGCGCTGATGGCCTCGTCCACCTCGTCGCTCCACCCCGCCCCGCTCGCCAGGACCAGCGCGGGAGAGCCCGGCAGGTCGCGGACGGCCTGCCCGAAGCCCTTCACCAGGTTCGGGACGTTCTTGCGCGGCTCGAAGGCGCCGAGGAAGGCGACGTACGGGCGGCCGCGCAGGCCGAGCCGCCCCGACACCCGCTTGACCTCCTCCTCCGACGGCTGGTGGAACAGCGCCCGGTCGACCCCGTGGTAGGCGACGTCGATGCGCGTCGGATCGGCCGCGAGCACGCGCACCAGCTCGTCGCGGGTGGCCTTGGAGGGCACGATGACCCGCTCGGCGCTGCGGACGGCCGTGCGCGTCGCCGCGCGGAAGAAGGACGCCCTGACGTTGTCGTGCCGTCCGGGCTCGGTGAACCAGGTGACGTCGTGCACGGTCGCGACGGTGGGCAGCCCGGAGTGCAGCGGGATGGAGTAGTACGGGGCGTGGATGACCTGCGCGCCGACCTGGCGGGCCAGCACGGGGATGCCCGTCTGCTCCCACACCAGCCGCGCGGCGCGGTTGGTGATCGCCGGAGGCCCGGCGAGGATGCGGGCGGAGGGGGCGATCTTGCCGTAACGCTCGGCGTCGGCCCGCTGGCAGACCACCGACAGGTCGGCGCCGGCCCGGTCGAGCGCGGCGACCAGCCCGTCGACGTAGCGGATCAGGGCGCCGCGGTCGGCCGGAACCGCCGCGGCGTCGACGAGCACTCGGGGCGTCAAGAGCGATCGCTCCCTTCCGATCTCGGTGCCGGTCATCGGCGGAGATCGCGTGCGGGCGAAGGTCACCAGATCGGTGCGAACCGGCAGGGCCACCCGTGTGTCCCGCCGGTCACCGCCGGCCCCTCGCCCCCGATCCCCATCGGCATCACTCTATTGCGAGGGTCCCCGAATCCGTGAGAGATATGACAGGCATTTAGGGCGTCCGGCGGGCAACGAATGCGGAAAATCAGTCGTGTTCGGCGGTGACGGGAACGGATTCCGCGCGCCGGGCGGCCAAGCCCGCGAGGCCCGCCCACATCAGGTCGCCGAGCGAGACCAGCAGCCGCGAGCACAGCGCGGCGGCCAGCGCCGTCCCGCCGGGAAGGACGGGGGCGAGCGCCGCCACCATCGCCACCTCGCGCACCCCGGCCCCGGCGGGCGCGATGACCACGATGAACCCCAGGCACCAGGCCAGCGAGAACGCCCCCAGGGACAGCGCGAGGGCGCGCGGCCCGGCGGCGCCGAGCCCGGTCACGACCAGCCAGAGGTGGACGCCGTAGGCCGCCCAGCCCGCGAACGCCCAGCCCGCCGAGGCCAGCACGCCGCGGCGGCTGAGCGGGCGCTCCAGCGGCGGCCGGCGCAGCAGCCGCAGGCCGAGGCCGAGCACGCCGTTGACGACGCGCGGGTGCAGCCCGGCGACCAGCACGGGCAGCAGCAGGAGCAGCCAGGCGTAGCGGGCGACCGAGTCTCCGGCGAAGGCGGGCAGGGTGAGCACCGCCACTCCCAGGCCGCTGGCCAGGTAGATGGGGTAGGTCAGGAAGAAGGCGGTGGCGCTGCGCGAGCGCGGGACGCCGAGGTCCTTGCCCATCTCCATCTGCGCGAGCACCGGCCACAGCGAGCCGGGGATGTACTTGCCGAGCTGGCCGACGAAGAACACCTTGGCGGCGTCGGTGAGCGCGAGAGGCGACCCGAGGTCGGCCAGCAGGGCGCGCCACATGAGCATCCCCGCCGACAGGGCCGCGAGGACGGCCACCAGCGATGCGGCGAGCAGCGGCCACGACAGCCGGGAGAAGCCGTCGGCCACCTGTGACCAGCGCCCGGCGACGGCCCACGCCCCGAAGCCGAGGGCCACCAGCAGGAACAGCAGCCGGACCAGCTTCTTGCGCGCCGAGCGGGCGGGCGGAGCGGGCACGGCGTCCGGACCGGGCACGGCGTCCGGACCGGACATGGGGTCCGGAGGGGTCATGGGGTGCGGACCGGCTCGGGGGGCTGCGGGAGGGCGGGGCCCAGCGGCCGGCGGGGCATCTTGGTGGCCACCCACAGGTAGGTGGGCACGACCGGCAGCAGTGCCCGCAGCGCCGGGCGCGGCGTGCGCGCCAGCGTGCCCTGGGCGGCCCGTCCCACGGCGCCGGGGAACAGCTCGGCGCCGGCGAACCGCTCGGGCGAGGCCAGCACCGGGAAGGAGTAGTCCCAGACGTGGAATCCGGCGAGCATGCGCCGCAGCCCCGCCCGGGTGCGGAAGCGCTCGTAGTAGTGGTCGGCGCGGCCGAAGGCGCGCACGTAGCGGTCGGCCAGCGACGGCGGCAGGTAGGACAGGAACGGCAGCTTGTAGTGCGGCTCCATCACCCCGAGCCGGTTGCCCAGCCCGAGGTAGAGCACGCCGTCGTCGGCCAGCACGCGGTGCAGCTCGCGCACCACGGCGTCGGGGTCGACGACGTGCTCGTAGATGTGGTTCAGCACCAGCACGTCCATGGACCCGTCGGGGAACGGCAGCGCGGTGCCGTCGGCGCAGACGAACTCGACCCGCTCGCCGAACCGCCCGGCCGCCTTGCGCAGGCCCGGCACGTCGATGTCGATGCCGAAGGCGTGCCGCGCGCCCGCCGAGGCCAGCTCGTCGGCGATGAACCCGGCCGAGCAGCCGATGTCGGCCACCGTCAGCCCGTCGAGCACGCCGGGGGCGCCGGGGGCGCCGGGAGCGCCGTCGCCGGGGGCGGGGTCGCGGCCCAGGAAGTGCGCCAGGACGGCGATGATCTTGGCGGCCTTGCGGCGCCGCTTCGCCTCGTCCAGCATCGCCGCCTGGATCTGCGAGTACTCAAGCTGCGCCACGCGTTCACTGCCCACGGCCATCCACCCTAGTGGCTGGCGACGGCGGGACTCGTATGGTCACGGGCCGGCCATGATCGGGCAACGCGGCGGAGCAGACGGCTACCGGCCGGTAACCAGCCGTCGTACGCTGGGCGGATGGTGAACCGGCTGCGATCAAGTCCTCTGCTCCGGGTGGGGCTCGCGCTCGTCGCCCTCGCATTCCTGGCCTACGGCCTGTCCCGCAACTGGAACGACACGGTGGCCGCGATGGCCCGGCTGTCGTGGTGGACGGTCGCGGGGTCCTTCGCCGCGGTCCTGGTGGGTCTGGGGTTCATGCTCGTCGCCTGGCAGGTCGTGCTCGCCGGGTTCGGCTCGCCCCTGCCGATGCGCGTCGCCGCCAAGGTGCTGTTCGTCGGGCAGCTCGGCAAGTACGTCCCCGGCTCGGTGTGGGCGTTCGCCGCGATGATGGAACTGGCCCGCGACCACGGCTCGCCGCCGCGCCGCACCTTCGGCGCGACCGTGATCGGGCTGGTCGTCTCGCTCGGGTGCGCGCTCGGCCTCGCCGCGGTCACCCTGCCGCTGACCTCGCAGGACGTGGCCAGGCAGACGTGGTACCTGCTGCTGCTCATCCCGTTCATCGTGGCGGGGCTGCACCCTCGCGTGCTGACGTTCGCGCTGAACCTCGTGCTGCGCGTCGCCCGCAGGGAGCCCCTGGAGCAGGTGCTCCCCGGCCGGGCGATGCTCGTGGCGGCCGCCTGGACGATGGCCGGATGGTTGTTCTACGGCCTGCACATCTGGCTGCTACTGCGCGACATGGCCCCCGGCGGCCCGTCGCTGCTGGCCGTCGCCGCCGGGGCCTACGCGCTGGCCTGGGTGACCGGGCTGCTCACCGTGATCATCCCGGCGGGCATCGGCGTCCGCGAGGGGGCCATGGTGCTGGTGCTCGCGCCCGTGCTCGACGCCCCGCACGCGCTGGTCATCGCCGTGGTGTCCCGGCTGGCCTTCACCTTCGCCGACGTCGCCTGGGCCGGCATCGGATTCGTGGCGGCGCGCGGTCAGGCGCCCGCCGACAGCAAGGCGGCGGTGTACGCGGCCCAGTGAGGCTCGGGGTCGACGGCCTTGACGCCCAGGCGCAGCCGCTGGGGCTCGCCGTCCTGGTAGAAACGGCCGATCACCTCGGTCAGCGCGTCCACCGAGCCCGGCTCGGCCAGCAGGCCGTCCACCCCGTCGGTGACGTGGTCGGCGAGCGCGCCCACCCGGGTGGCGATGACCGGCAGCCCGTGCTCGTGGCCGAGCCAGGCGTTCTGGCTGGCCGTAGCCGAGCGGTAGGGCAGCACCAGGGCGTCGGCGCCGGCGAACAACCCCGGCACGTCATCGGCCGCGACGTACCCCGGCCGCAGCTCGACCCGATCGTCCAGGCCCAGCTCGGCGACCAGGGCGCGCGTCTCTTCCAGGCCGCCCCAGAACTCCCCCGCCACCGTCAGCGACACGCCCGGTACCCGGGCGAGGGCGCGCAGCAGCAGGTCCAGGCCCTTGTACGGGCGCACCATGCCGAAGAACAGCAGCCTGCGGCGCACCCCGCCGGACGCCGCCGCGAGGCTCTCACCCCCGGACGCCGCGAGGCTCTCACCCTTGGACGCCGCGAGCATCTCGCCCCCGGGCGCCGCGAGGCTCTCGCCCTTGGACGGCAGGTGCGGCGGCAGGCCGGCCACGCGCACCGGCGCGGGCGCCAGCCCGCGAGCCAGCCCCGCCTGCTCCTCGGAGTGCGCGAGCACGCGGTCGACCCGGCGCAGCAGCGCCCTGACCAGCGGCGCGTCGTACGGCTTGCGCTCGTGCGGCAGCACGTTGTGGCACAGCGCGACCACCTCGGTCGCGCGGCGCAGCCCTGCCAGGATGCCCAGATAAGGGGGCACCTGCACGGGGCTGAGCAGGGTCAGGACGGCCAGGTCGGCGCCGCGCAGCCGGCGGCCGCAGCGCAGCCACCCGTCGGGACGGCGCCAGTCGAGCTCGCGGCGGACGCCGGGGAACGGCTCCCCCTCCGGCGCGGAGATCGTCTGCTGCCCCGGGTACAGGAAGGAGGGGTACTGGGCGCGCCAGGACTCGATGACGACCTCGTGCCCCAGCGCCGTCAGCCGGTGGGCGAGCTCGGTCGTGTGCTGCGCTCCGCCGCCCTTGTACGGGTAGGTGGGCCCGACGATCGCGACGCGCACGTCATTCGCCCCGAGATCGCACGATCAGGTCGGCGAGCAGCGCCAGCGACCCGATGATCAAGCCCGAGAGGAACGTCATCACCGTGCTCGCCGGGAAGTAGAACGGGTGGCGGATCATGTCGACGACGCCCTTGCCCAGCGCGATGACCACCAGCCAGATCGCCGGCGGCATGAGCACCTTGAGCGGGTTGAAGTACATCACCATCCGCAGCACCTGCAGGATGTAGCGGTAGGCGTCGGAGATGAAGCTGAACTTCGACGTGCCCGCCCGCTTGCTGTACTCGATCGGCATGTAGTGCACGTCGTGCTGGTTGGACAGGAACGCCAGCGTGATCGTCGTCACGCAGGAGAACCCGGGGGGCAGCAGCCGCAGGTACGGCAGCGAGACCGACCGGCGGAAGGCCCGCAGGCCGGAGTTCAGGTCGGGGATCTCCTGCCCGGCCAGCCGCTCGGCGACCTTGCGGATGAACCACTTGGCCGGCACGCGCAGGATCTTGTGCGACCCCTGCTCGCTGGTGCGCGCGCCGACGACCTGGTCGATCGTCGGGTCCTTCTCCAGGATCTGCACCAGTTCGGGGATGCGCTCGTTCGGGTAGGTCATGTCGGCGTCGGTCCACACGACGATCTCGCCGCGCGCGTCCTGGGTGCCGATGCGCCGCACGGTGCCCGAGCCGCCGTTGCGGTGGAAGGCGACGATGTTCATGTGCGGGAACCGGGGCGCGGCCTCGCGCAGCCGGTCGAGCGTCCCGTCGGTGGAGTGGTCGTCCACCGCGACCAGCTCATAGGTGTAACCGCTGGCGTCCATGGCGCCGGTGATGCGCTCGACCTCGGCGATGACGTGGTCCTGCTCGTTGTAACAGGGCAGAACGATCGTCACATACGGCTTGGCGTCCACGGCGGATCCAGTCTCAGGCGTCTCGGTCACACTCACGTCGGGCGAGGATACAGGGCCCGGCCGGCATCCGAGTGTCCCTCGACCCCATCTAGGACTCTTCCGTCCCCTTTTGTCGTTCTGCCCGCCGGGTCGGCTCGTACTCCCCGTCCCTCCCGTCACCGAAGGCCGCACGCGGGTCACAGCCCCGCACCCGCACGCCGGGCACGTCCTCCGGCGACCTCGCGCACGCTGTGACTCAGAGGACGGACTCGACGCCGGGCACGTTCTTCAGCGCCCGCCGTATGAGCTCGGCCGCGTCCGGCCGGGCGAGCTTCACGTGATAGGACTCCGGCATGTTCACCAGGAGTTGGGGAGGACCGGCCCTGTCCTCGGGGTCGTAGTGCTTCCGCAGCTTCAGCGCGTGCTCGCGATCTTCGAAGTAGATCTTCTCCACCCCGTCCACCTCCCGGATCCGGTCCAGGATGACCTCTCTCTGCCGTTCGGTGGGCGACTGGTACCTGGAGGACGCGCACGCCTTGGGCGCGCCGGTGCCGCACAGGGTCACGGTCACGTTCGCCTTGCCCGTCCAGAAGTCCGTCGGCGCGCGATAGATCCTCCACACGCCCGCGACCCGGCCGCCCCGTTCCGCCACCTGGCCGAAGACACCGGGGCTGGTGAGAACCCCCTCGAAGGCGTCGCGGAACATCTCACGGGTCATCGTCGTCACCAGGCCGTCGGTCCGGTAGACGACGCCGTGCTTCTTGCCCGCCTCCTGGAACTCGGCCTCGCCGCTGACGAACCGCACCGAGGCCACCCCCGGGACGGCTCGCAGCTCCGCCTCGATACGGCGGAGGTCTCTGGTGGCCTCCGCGCCGCCGGCCTGGCACTCCGCGATCTCGGGCTCGCACAGGAAGACCGAGAACCTGTCCTGCACGGGCAGGGCGACATCGGGCGGCGGCAGCGGCTCGCGGGACTTCAGGTACAGGTATCGGCCGCCGCCCCCGACCAGCCCGAGCAGGACGACGACGGCCGCCACCACCGCCAGCGGTCTCCGGTGAGCCGACGCCCACCGCCTTCCCGCCGCCTCCCACACGCGTGATCGGGACTCGCGTTCGGAGTCTCCGTCCCCGAACGACAACTCCTCGCCGGTCTCGGACGGCTCGCCTCGCCACTCCATGTCGTCAACTCTTCCGATCGTGACGACCCGCCGTCAACCGCGGGCCGCGCGGGATCACCGCACGTCTTCGACGCCGGGCACGTTCTTCAGCGCCTGCCGCAGGCGCTGGGACGCGTCAGGCCCGGCGATCTTCACGCGGAAGGACTCCTGCATGTTCACCAGCAGCAAAGGAGGGTCGAAGGACCGGTCCTCGGGGTAGTAGTGCTTCTGCAGCCGCAGCGCGTGTCGCCTGTCCTCGAAGTAGACCTGCTCCACCCCGTCCACCTCGCGGATCCTGTCCACGATGGCCTGCCTCTGCCGCTCCGTCGGCGACTCGTAGTCGAGCGGCGCGCACTCCTTGGCCGCGCCGGTGCCGCACAGGATCACCGTCACGTTCGCCTTGCCCGTCCAGTATTCCGTCGGCGTCCGCCAGACGTCCGCCACGCCCGTCACCAGACGGCCCCGCGCCGCCACCTGGGCGAAGAGATCGGGGCTGCGGAGCACGCCCTCGAAGCCGTCGGCGAACATGTCGCGAGTGATCGGCATCATCGAACCGTCCGGCTGCCGGTAACCGCCCTCCTTCTTGACCCGCTCGAACTCGGCTTCGCCGCTGCGGAACCGCACTCTGGCCACTTCTGGAATCGCCACCAGATCGGCCTCGATGCGGCCGACGTCCTTGGCGGCCTCCGCGCCGCCGTCCTGGCACTGGGTGATTCCGGCCCCGCACAGGACGACGACGAACCTGTCCTGCACGGGCAGGGCGACGTCCGGCGGCGGGAGCGGCTTGCGGGACTCCTGGTACAGGTGCCGGCCGCCGGCGCCCAGCGCCCCGAGCAGGACGACGAACGCCGCAACGGCGGCCAGCAGCTTGCGATGCGCCGAGACCCACGTCCGGCCCACCGACTCCCATGCCGATAATCGCGACTCGCGCCCGGGGTCGTCCCCGAACGACAGCTCCTCGCCGGCCTCGGGGGGTTCCACTCGCCAGTTCATGGCGTCCACTTTCCCGATCACGCCTCCCGGGCGTCAAACGACGAGCCGAGAACGGTCAGACCGCGCCGGGGATGACCATCCACACGTCGATCGAGAGGGACCAGGTGCCGTTCGGGGCGTCGATGAGGGAGCGCTCGTCCTGGCGCGTACGGAGCCGCACCACCTGCGCAGGCGTCCCGTACCGGATCAACTGCACCTTCTCGGCGGCCAGCAGCACCGGGACGCGCCCGGCGGCGCGCACGCGCCGGACCAGCCGGGTCACGTCGGAGGCCGCCGCCACGTCGCGCGTCTTGTCCGCCCCGCCGTCGTCCGGGGCGGTCGCCGCCGGGGCCCCGGGAACCGGAGGCGTGGCGCCCCCGCCCTCCGTCCGGACCTGCGCGGCCGGCCGGTCGCACATGGCCCGGACGACCTGGGTGAACCGGTCACCGGTGACCCGCTCGATCATCAGGACCGACGCGTCGGGCGGCAGCGCCGCGCACAGCTTCCGCACCGCCGCCGCCTCGCCGCGCTCCACCGGGGTGAAGGCCGTGCCGATCGAGGTGACCGTTCCCGGCGCCACCAGCAGCACGGCGCCCGCCGCCGTCAGCCACCGCATGGCCGTCGTCCCGTACCCGGCGCCGCGGATCCTCGCCCACGCCCAGCGCAGGCCCCACACCGCGAGGACGACCAGGCCCGGGATCACCACCGGCACCAGCCGCCGCGACGCGAACGGATGGTCGGGGGTGATGGCGGGCCGCCACAGCGTCGTCACGGTCGTCCAGCCGATGATCGCCAGCGGCAGCGGCCACGGCAGCCCCCTGCCCCGCGCCATCCGCCGCACCAGCACGGCGGCGGCCAGGGTGGCCAGCATGACCACGGGCACGCCGACGTACCAGATCACCCAGTACAGCGACTGCTCCGAGTAGAGGCGGGCCGGATCGGGCCGCATCCCGTTCGCCTGCTGCGTCCACTGGATGAAGATGGAGTTCAGCGTGTCCTCGACCGTGGCCGGCACGCGCCGCACGGTCTGCACCCACGGGCGCACGGCGAACCCCGCCATCACCAGGACGACCAGCGCCGCCAGCACCTCGGGCAGGCGGCGCGCCGGACGCCACGCGCGCACGGCCCTGCCCGCCGCCGGGATGACCCGCGGCCCGGCGACCGCGCCCGCCACGGTCAGCAGCAGCACGGCCCCGCAGATCACCAGCAGCGGCCTGACCGAGTCCGACAGGTAGTTCAGATACGGCCGCGACAGGAAGAAGGCCGCCACCAGGCCCAGGCCCGCGCCCGCCAGCAGGCCGCCGAGCAGCGGCACGCCCATCCGCGCGTACGCCTCGCCCCGGCCGCGCCGCCCGCGCAGCGCGATCAGCAGCCCCGCGTACACAAGGACCGGGAGCACGTCCCGCAGCCCGTCCACCCGCACCAGGACGGCGAGACCGAAGGACAGGCCGGCCAGCACGGCCGTCCCCCGCGACCGGCCGAGCGCGTCGGCGGCCAGCGCCATGCCACCGAAGATCAGGATCAGGGACGGGATCTCGCTGAACGTGGTGCGCGAGGTGTAGAGGATCGGCAGCGCGACGGCGAACGCCAGCGCCGCCACGGGCGCCCACCGCGCGCCCGCCAGCCGGGCGGCGACCCCGGCCACGGTCAGCACGGCCAGCGCGCCGAGCACCGGCGGCACCATCAGCAGCCCGGACAGCCCGCCCAGCCACGCGCCGATGGAGTCGATCAGCGGCGCCCCCGGCATGAACTGCGGCACCACCGCGCCGCCGTGGTCGTAGAAGCCGATGCTGTCGAACCGCAGCGCCGGGTCCGGACCGCCGAACGCCGCCGTGGGATAGGGCATGGGCAGGAAGCCGTGCCCGGCCAGCCAGGCGGTGTACTGGGCGTAGGTCGCCGGGTCCCTGCGGACGATCAGCTGCTCGGTGTGGAAGATCGCGTTGAACACCCCGGAGGCGACCGCGACCCCGACGACCGCCCACACATGCCCCGCCGAGGCGTCCCCCACCTCTCCCCCGCCTCGCGCGTCGCGGGTGTCGTGCGGCCGTCCGGCGAGGCCACCGGGCGGCTTCCCGGACCGGGTGCCGTACACGCACAGGGCCGCGGCGAGGGCGCCGCCGAGCAGCAGCGCGGGCAGGGGACGGAACCAGCCGGCCAGCAGCAGCGGCAGTCCGGCGAGCAGCCAGCCGGTCAGGACGAGCGCGGGCATGGCCGTCACCGCCGCGAGCACCCGGCCCGCCTGCGGCCACCGTGAGCGATCGCGCCAGACTCCGTCCATGATCCCGGCGAGCCTAGCGGCCGCGCTGTCCCCCCGTGTCGCCACGCACCCCTCCCACCGGTACCTTCCCACCCCTGAGAACCAGCGACGCTCTCGGGCCGCGCGGCGGCCGGTGACGGCCGCGAGCCGCCGAGCAGGTCCGCGCGGCCGGACAGCGCACGGGCCGGTCGGCGCGGGGGCCGGAACGGGGCGCGGGCGGGTGGCCGGCCGGTAACGTAGCGGCGCGTACGCGGGTCTCGCGTGCGCGTTCGTGTCTTCCCGGGACGCCGGGACCCGTGGGCTGGGGGTGGAGTGGTCGCTTCGGAGCGGGGCTCCGGCGTGCGGAGCGGCGCGGGCGAACCCTCCGGGCCGTCCTCCGGCGGGCGGGTCCGTTCCTGGTGGCCGCCCTCGGGCGGGGGGTTCTCCTCGTGGTGGTCCTCGGAGCGGGCGGGCGGGCGGCTGTGGGGCGGGCTGCGGGCGCACCGGTGGTTCCTCGGGGTGCTCGGGCTCGGCGTGGCGCTGCGCGTGGTGGCCATGCTCGGCTACCGGCCGGTGCTGTGGTTCCCCGACTCCTACACCTACGTGGTGACGGCGCTGCGTCCCCGTCCCGACCTGGTGCGGCCCGCCGGTTACTCGATGTTCCTGCGTCTGCTGGAGCCGTTCCACTCCTTCGGGTTCGTGGCGTTCGTCCAGCACCTGCTCGGGGCGGCCATCGGCGTGCTGGTCTACGCCGCGGTCAGACGGGCCGGCGGGCGGGTCTGGGCGGCGACGCTCGCGGCGGCGCCGGTGCTGCTGGACGCCTACCAGGTCCAGCTCGAACACCTCCTGGTCTCCGACACGCTGTTCGCGTTCCTGCTGGTGGCGGCCATGTACGTGCTGCTGGGCCGGCCCAGGTGGCGCGCCGTGTGCCTGGCGGGGGCGCTGCTGGGCGCGGCGACGCTGACGCGCACGGTGGGACTGCCGCTGCTCGCCGTCGTGGCGGTGTGGCTGCTGGTCCGCCGTCCCAGCCGGGAACCGCTGGTCCGCCGTCCCCGGAAGCAGACCTCCGGCGCCGGCGCCGCCGGAGCGGTGTGGCCGCCGGTCGGGCGTCCCGGTGAGCAAGCGCCGGGTGCCGGACGCGCCGTCGGTGCCCGCGGGGTCATGACGCGGGCATGGCGGCGGGCGCGGCCGGCGGCGGTGCTGGTGCTCGTCGCGCTGGTGCCCATCGCGGGGTACGCGGCCTGGTTCTGGGCGACCTACCACCGGGTCGGCATCGTGGGCTCCAACGGCGTCTTCCTGTACGGGCGGACGATGTCGTTCGCCGACTGCTCGGTCATGCGGCCGCCCCGGGACCTCGCGGTGCTGTGCGACGACAGGCCGCCCTCGCGCCGCCCGCCGTCGCAGGAGTACGTGTGGGCGCCGGACGCGCCGTTGGTGGCGTTGCCGGGCATCACCTTCACCCAGGAGACCGACCGGCTCGCGGGGCGGTTCGCGCTGCTCGCGTTGCGCAGCCAGCCGCTGGACTACGCCGCCTCGGTGCTCTCGGAGCTGGCCCGCTCGTTCACCCCGAACCGCCCGGTGTACCCCGACCAGGAGATCTACGACTACTACGAGTTTCCGGCGCGGACGCCCCCGCCGCCGGGACGCTACCCGGCGACCTACGGGGCGAGCCTCGCCGTGCGCTATGAGCGGGGTCCGATCGGCACTCGCGTCGTCGAGCCCCTCGCGGGGTGGACCCGCGCCTACCAGGACGTGGTGTGGCTGCCGGGCACGGTCTTGCTGGCCGTGCTGCTCCTGCCTCCGGGCGTGGCCGCGGGACGCGCGTGGCGGTCGCGGGCGCGCCGCCGCGCGGAGGGGCCTGGGACGAGCCGGACGGCGTGGGCGCCGCCGTGGGTGATGGCGGTGTCGTTGCTGGTCATTCCGGCCGCCACGGCGGAGTTCGACTACCGCTATGTGCTGCCCGCCGTGCCGCTGGCGTTCCTGTCCGCGGGGCTCCTGACGGCGAGACAGACGGATCGGTCATGACGGTCGTGACCTGGTGATCCTGTGAACTTCCAGTAAACCCACCGTTTGCGTTATTCCAGGAAATATCCTCGTGTCGGTATGCTTGGCCGCCCGATCGACCCCCTCTGGAGTAACCGTGATCATGCGCCTGTTCCTCCGATCATGTCGCCCAGAGTCGGCCCGGTGACTAACCTCATGACGAAATGAGCGAGCACCGACACGGCGCCACGGTCACCAACCATCGGAACGCGCCTCCCGCCTCCGGTCGCCGGTCCAGCCGCGGCCGAGCGATGGAGCAGCCTCCCGTGGACGTCCCTCCCCGCGAAGGGGGCCGCCGCCGCAGAGGCGTCCCCCCCGATGCCCCCGCCCCGGTACGGCCCGCGGGCCCTCACGGCCCGTACGAGAACCATCCCTCGGGCCCGCAGGACTTCCCCATGGTGGACGAGCAGCGCGGCCGCCGCCAGCGCGGCGGTCCCGTCGAGGGGCCTCCGCCGCCGGACGAGCCCGGCCGCGGCCGGCGACGCGGCGGCGGCGATGGCGGTCCCGGAGGCGGCGGCCCGCCTCCGCACGGCAGCGGCGGCAACGGGCGCATGCGCGTCCTGGCCTACGTCAGCATCGCGCTCACCAGCGTCATGGTGCTGCTGGCGCTCACCGGCTACACGCTGTACCGCAACGTGCTCGGCGAGGTCCGCACCGAGGACGTCAGCGGCGACCTCAACGCCAACCGCCCCGTGAACGCCACCGGGGCGCTCAACGTCCTGCTGGTCGGCTCCGACTCGCGGGCCGGCGACAACAAGAAGTACGGCCAGCACATGAGCGACCTCGGCGAACGCACCGACACGATCATCCTCATGCACGTGTCGCCGAACCGCGACAAGGCGACGCTCATCAGCTTCCCGCGCGACTCCATGGTGCAGATCCCCGAGTGCAAGAACGCCCGCACCAAGGTGGCCATGCCGCCGCGCCTGGACATGATCAACTCCGCCTTCAACGAGGGCGGCATGGCCTGCACGATCAACACCATCGAGGCCAACACCAACATCCGCGTCGACCACTACCTCAAGGTCGACTTCACCGGCTTCAAGGCCATCGTCGACGCGCTCCAGGGCATCCAGATCTGCGTGCCGACGGCGGTGGACGACAAGCAGGCCAAGCTCCACCTGCAGGCCGGCAAGCAGATCGTCAAGGGCGAGACCGCGCTCGCCTACGTCCGCGCCCGCCACTCGCTCGGCGACGGCAGCGACATCAGCCGCATCAAGCGGCAGCAGATCTTCCTGTCCCAGGTCGTGAAGAAGGCCACCAGCGGCGACACCCTGACCAACCCCGGCAAGCTGCTGGCCCTGGTCAAGGCGGCCGCCCACTCGGTCGTCATGGACCCGCAGCTCGACGTCGACACGCTCATCCAGATCGCCCAGAGCGCGCGCAGCCTCACCGCCAAGGGTGTCAAGTTCGTCACGGTTCCCTGGCAGCCGTACACGGAGGACAAGAACCGCGTCCAGTGGAAGCAACCGGACGCCGGCAAGATGTTCGAGTCCCTGCGCACCGACACCGAGGTCACCCCGTCGCCGGCGCCGAGCGCGGCGTCCACGGGGCCCGCCAAGCCGGCGATCAAGCCGGGCCAGGTGCGCATCCAGGTCGTCAACGGCACCAACACCGCCGGCAAGGCCAAGGAGGTCGCCGAGGCGCTCGCGGCACAGGGCTTCAAGGTCACGCAGGTCGGCGACGCGCGCAACGCCGACGGCACCGACCGGCCGAAGACCATGCTGCTCTACGCCAAGAACGCCGCCGACGGCGCCGACTACGCCGCCCCGGTGGCCGCGAAGCTGGTGCCCAAGGTCACCCCGGCCTCCGGCAAGGTGAAGGCCGGTCTGGTGCAGCCGTTCACCCCGTCGGTGACCCCGACCACCCCGCCGGCCGGCGCGACCGCGACGCCGGCGCCCGGCGCCCCGATCATCCAGCTCGTCATCGGGGCCGACTTCAAGAACGTCAAGGTGCCGGTCACCATCCCCGACAGCGCCCGGGTCGTGGACTCCAAGACCGACGTCTGCAGCACCTGACCCGAAAGGCCGACAAAGGCCGAAAAGTCCTGGACAAGGCCCGGTTCCCCTGAGGGACCGGGCCTTGTCCATGCCGCGCCCGGCTTCTGCGGGAATCCGGCGCGTGGGTGGTCGGGCCCTGATGGCGGTTCAGCGACGCCCATGCTCGCCAGGGCGCTGCGGCGAGACGCGGATCCCCGGGCGCGGAGACGAGACGCCGGCCCGGGCATGCTTTCTCGCCGGACGCCGGTCAAGGTGCCGGGGCGCCGGGAGAGCGTCGACGCGCGCCGGAAAGGGCCGGACATGACATGGCCGGACCGGAGTTGTCAGAGGTCCGAGCAAGGGCAAGTTCGGAGTCCGTCGCGACAATTGAAGATCGGCGCGTTAGGGTGGATCATCTGGCAGGCGTGCTCCCGCGATCGTTCCGCCACACCGGCCGAGGGCACCGGCCACAGTCAGAAGCTTCCTGGTCTCCCGACAGATAGCTGAGCGTTTCCCCCGTGAGTGACACCCGATCCTCCTTCCAGGTTCCGGCCTCGCGCACCGACGGCGTCTCCACCGACGCCGGCGACGGCGCCCCGTCCCCCGAACGAGGGCAGGCGCTGGCAGATCCCGGTCTGAGCACCGGCGCGGGCATCGGTGCGGGCACCGATGCGGGCACCGGCGAGGAAGAGGCGCCCACCGCGCGCTGGCCCGTCCCCGACTACGCCGAGCCGCCGACGGGCGCCTGGGACCGGCACCGGCCCCCGACGGGCGATCGACGCCGCGAGCCCCGCTGGCCCGTCCCTGACAGCGCCATGACCGCCGGCGACGGCACCGGCCGTGGCCGCCGCGGCGCCCACTCCGGCGGAACGCCCGCCGACGACGATCCCGAGACCTTCACCTTCGACCGCCCCTCCTGGGAGGACAACCCGGGCGCTCACGGCAGCCCCGCGGCCCCGGGGGCGAACGGCGGCTCGATGTTCTCCGGGGCGCACGACGCGGTCACCTCTTCGGGGGCGCACGGCATCGGCATGGCCGACTCTCCCAGGCCAGGAGCGCACAGCGAGGCCACCTCCTCGGGCGGCCACGCCCTCGGCTCGGTTCCCGGCGCGTACGGCGCGGACCCCGGCGTCCAGGGCTCGCTTCCGGGCCCGCACGGAGTTCCCGGCACGCACGGAGTTCCCGGCACGCACGGGGGTCCCGGCTCCTACGAGGGTCCCGGCGCGCACGGGTCGGTCCCAGGTGCGCGAGACGCGCTCGGCGTGCCGGTGGAGGCGCCGGAGTCGGCACCGTCCCCGGACGGGTTCTCCTACTGGCAGCGCCCCGCGGCCCCGCAGCCGGGCGGCGGCGCCACGCCGCCGGGCCGTCCCGGCCCGGGCTCGGCCATGCCCGCCTGGGAGCGGCGCCCCTCCGGCGAGGGCCCCGGCCAGGCGGTCGACGGCTGGGACGACCCCGAGGCCGAGGAGGCCCCGCCGCCCCGGCCCGCGAAGCGCCCCCGCGAGCCGTACCTGGACAACGTCAAGTTCCTGCTCATCGCGCTGGTGCCGGCCGGGCACGCGCTGGTGCCGACGCTGTCGGCGCACTCCTCGCGGTCGGCCTACCTGTTCATCTACGTGTTCCACATGCCGCTGTTCGTGGTCATCAGCGGCTACCTGAGCCGGAACTTCTGGAACTCCAACGCCAAGACCAACAAGCTCGTCGACACCTTCCTCGTGCCGTACGTGATCGTGGAGGTCGGCTACGCCGTGCTCCGCTTCGCGCTCGGGCACAAGTGGAGTCTGACGATCATCGACCCGGCCTGGCTCAACTGGTACCTGCTGGCCCTGCTGCTGTGGCGGCTGTCCACGCCGGTGTGGAAGCGCATGCGCTACCCGCTGCCGATCGCGGTCGCGGTCTACCTGCTCGCCGGCCTGTCCGACCTGCCGGGCGACTTCAGCATGGACCGCTTCTTCGGGCTGATGCCGTTCTTCGTGCTCGGCCTGTGGTTGCAGCCGCACCACTTCGACATGCTCAACCGCCTCTGGGTGAAGATCCTGTCGGTCGGGGTGCTCGCCGGCGCGGTCGGCGTGGCGATCGTCATCGCACCGCACGTGCCGCTCGACCCGGTGTACTTCAAGGACAGCTACGCCGAACTGCACCTGTCGTGGTGGATGGGCATGGGCATGCGCGCGGGCCTGCTGGTCGCGGCGCTGGCCGTCTCGTTCGCGATCCTGGCGCTGGTGCCGCGCAAGAACACCTGGTTCTCCGACCTCGGCACCCGCACGCTCTACTGCTACCTGCTCCACGGCATCCCCGTCATGATCGCCAAGGAGATGGGCTGGCTGAGCTTCCCGTGGCTGCACGGCCCGCTCGGCGTCATGGCGATTCTGAGCAGCGCGTTCGCCCTGGCCATCGTCCTGTGCCTGCCCGAGACGCGCACGGTGTTCAAGTGGCTGCTCGAACCGCGCCTCACCTGGCTCTACCGCAGGCCGTCCAACCGGCCCAAGGAAGCCACCACCTAGAGGCGGATGTTCAGCGGCATTTCCATTGTGATTCACGGTGCGCACCCGGACAGGAAGGGAACGGCACTCAGCATCGACACATGAAGGTATGTGTCGGCACGATCGTCCACCACCCGGAGGACGCGCGGATCATGCATCGGCAGATCCGGGCGCTGCTCGACGCCGGGCACGAGGTCACCTACGTCGCGCCGTTCACCCACTGCAACGTCACCCCGCCGCAGGAGATCCGGGCGATCGACGTGCCGCGCGCCGTCGGCCTGCACCGCGGACACGCGCTGAACATGGCCCGCGGCGCGCTCCGCCGGGGCGTCAAGGACGCCGACCTGCTGCTCGTGCACGACCTGGAACTGCTGTTCGCCCTGCCGCGGCGACGCCCCACCACGGTCTGGGACGTGCACGAGGACATCGTGGGCGCGCTGGACACCAAGACCTACCTTCCCGCGTCCGCGCGCCGGATGCTGCCCGGCCTGTTGCGCCGCGTCGAGACCCGCGCCGAGCGCCGCCTGCACCTCATCCTGGCCGAGGCCGCCTACCGCGACCGGTTCGCCGGGGACCACCCGGTGATCCCGAACACCACCTACGTCCCCGAGACCGCGCCGCCGCCGCCCGGCGCCAACCGGGTCGTGTACATCGGCCAGTTGTCGGAGGCCAGGGGCGCGCTGGAGATGATCGAGCTGGCCCGCAGGCTCCGGCCGCACGGCATCCGGCTCGACCTGATCGGCGCCGCCGACACCGCGGTGCGCCCGTTCCTGCGCGACGCGCAGCGCGAGGGACTGCTCGACTGGTTCGGATACGTGCCGAACAACCACGCGCTCCGCATGGCCCAGGGCGCCCTCGCCGGGCTGTCGCTGCTGCACGACGTGCCGAACTACCGGCAGTCCCTGCCGACCAAGGTCATCGAGTACATGGCCCGCGGCCTGCCGGTGATCACCACGCCGCTGCCGCTGGCCGCCTCGATCGTCGGCCGCGCCGACTGCGGGGTGATCGTCCCCTACGGCGACGTGGACGCGGTCGCCCAGGCCGTCCTGCGGCTGCGCGACGACCCCGAGCGGCGGATCGTGATGGGCGCCCACGGGTACGCCGAGGCCCGCGGCCACTACCACTGGCCCGACCAGGCCCGCGAGTTCGTCGCCCGCCTCGAGGAATGGGCCGCCACCCCCCTCCCCACCCGAAACCTCCCCCAAGCCGCCCTGGCCTGACGCTCCCCCACCGGCCAGATCGCCTGCGCCGGGCCAGAAGCTCGTCCTCTGACTCCACCCCGGCCACGCGCTGCTGTGATCGGCGCCGGGTCGGCGGGTCGTGGTACGGCGATGCCGGCGCCCGTTACGGCGCCCGAGCCGACGATGTCGCCCCTCGCCTGTCCTCTGGTACGGCTGGCGTCCGGCGAGCCTGATTGGTGTACTGGACGCTGTGACTAGCCATCTCATCAAGGGACGCCGGGTCACCATGCCGGTCGAGGTCCGGGACGCCACCGTCTGCGCCGCCATGTACCTCGTGCGAGCCGACGCCGCCCGCGCGGTGCTCGCCTACGCCGACCAGGACGTCATCGAGGTGCTCCCCGGCAAGGCGCTGTGCGCGCTCGGCTTCATCCGCTACGCCGACGGCGACCTCGGGTCCTACAACGAGTTCGGCATGGGCTTCCTCGTCCGTCCCCCCGGCGCGGTCCGCCCGCCCGCGCGAGGCAGGATGTCCGGGATCAAGGACCTGCGCCGGAACGGCAGCGGGGCCTTCGTCCACTGGCTGCCGGTCGACCAGAGCTTCACCCTGGAGGCCGGCCGCTCCATCTGGGGTTTCCCCAAGGAGCTGGCCGAGGTGGACCTGCGGCTGTCGTCCCCCTACAAACGGTGCGTCCTGCGCAAGGACGGCCGCCTGGTGCTCGACCTGCTGATCAAACCGGGCATGCCCGTCCCCGGCCCGCCCCCGCCAGGCGTCCCCATCCCAGGTTTGCCCCTGCCCGGCGGCGGTTCGGTCGACCTGGACGCCTACACCCGCCTGGACGGCGTGACCCGGCGCATTCCTTGGACGACCCGTCCCCGCGGCCTGCGCACCCGTCCCGGCGGAGCGCTGATCAGGCTCGGCAACCACCCCATCGCCAAGGAACTCAGCGAACTGGGCCTCCCCAAACGCGCCCTCCTGACCGCCACCGCCACCCACGTGAAAATGACCTTCCACCCCGCCCACCACCTCGCCGCCCCCTGACCCCACGAGCACTGACCGGCGCCAGGCGCGACTCGTCACCCGAAGAGGCAACGGCTGCTTTCGCCGGGTGGGGCTCTTCACCCGATGATCCCGATGATGCGGACAAGGAAATCCGCGGCACCTGAAGCCCTGAGAAGATGGAGTCGGCAGGCCTTTCGGTCGCATCATCGAGGCGATGTTCACCTCTCGAGACCGGTGCGACGCCCTAGTTCGGCGCCGGCTTGGGCAGGCCGGCGGTGATCATGCCCAGGAGCAGGGCGTAGGTGTCGTCCAGGTCGACGGGGAGGCCGAAGCCGCCGGCGGTCTCCAGGACGGCGAAGCCGTGGGCGGCCGCGCGCAGGCACCGCGTCGCGTGGATGGCATCGGCCCCCTCCAGCCCGTACGCGCGGAGCGCGCCGACCACGATGCCGACCAGCGCCCCGGCCGCCTTGGCCTGGTCGCCACCCTCAGGGGGCGCGGCCTGGCTCATCGCGGCGTACCGGCCGGGGTTGGCGACCGCGTAGTCCCGGTAGATGTGCATGAAGGCGCGCAACGCCTGGTCTCCGGACCGGCCGAGCAGCGCCTCGCGCAGGCGGTCCGCCAGCTCGTTCATGACGCGGGCGGACACCAGGTCGTTGAGCTCCGCCAGGTTGCGCACGTGCTTGTACAGGGACGGCGTGGCGACGCCCGCTCGCCCGGCCACCGCCGCCAGAGTGACCGCGGCCGGGCCCTCCTCGTCGATGATCCGCAGTGCGATGTCGACGACCGCGTCCGGGGAGAGCCCTGCCCTAGCCACGAGCGTGGTCCTTCAGGAAACGCAGCACGGCCTCGGCGACCTCGGCGGGGAACTGCGCGTGCGGGTAGTGGCCGGCGCCGTCGATCATCGTGACGACGCCGCGCCCGGCCGGCATCTCGGCGACGATGCCCTCCGCCTCGGCCTGGGGATTCACCCAGTCGGGGTCGAGGGTGCCCATGACGACCAGCGCGGGAACGGCGAGCTTGGGCAACTCGGCGCCGGCGTCGGTGGGCGCCGACATGCCCATCTTGCTCACCACGGCCATCCGTCCCGGCCGGCGCAGCGCGGTCGCCAGGTCGGACATGTACGCATCGTAGTCGGCGGGCCGGGTGCCGGGGTAGGCGTGATCGAGGTAGCGGCGCCAGAACTTCACGCTGCGCAGGATTCCGGTGGCCATCAGCAGTGAGATGCCCTTGCGGTGCCGCCGGTCGCGCAGCAGGCCGCCGAAATCGATCTTCTGCGCCCGGGTGAACGGGCCGAGCTCGACGACCGCGCTGACCAGTTCGCGGTGCTGGGCGGCGGCGATGGTGGCCGCGCCGCCGGAGAAGGAGTGCCCGACGAGCACCGCCGGCCCGCCCAGGTGGCGGATCAGCGCGACCAGGTCGGCGGCGACGTCGGTGCGGGTGTAGGAGGGCCAGCCTGTGCTCGACTCCCCATGACCGCGCAGGTCCACCGCGGCGACCCGGTATCCGGCGGCGACCAGGCGGGGCGCCAGCAGCCGGTACGCCCGCCGGCCGTCCCCCATGCCGTGCGCCAGAACCACCAGCGGCCCCTCCCCCGACACCTCGTATGCCAGCCGCCCGCCCTCGGTCTCCAGGAATTCCGTCATGGTCCCCTCACTTCACGCTTGGCTAATGTTGTTAGCCATAAAGCTAACGCTATTAGCCGAGACTGTCAACTCCCCATTCGCTCCGTTGAAGATGCGGTCGAGGTGGTAGTCGATGACCCGCCACACCTCCGCGACGCCATAGCGGCCGTGAAGAACCTCCACGCCGAGCCCGGTGACGCCCGAGACCAGCAGCCGTCGGCGCGACGCTCACCGCTCTGACCCTGATCGCACTCTTGGACATCAAGCACAAGAAAGTCATGAGCCGCGAATCCCGGTAGACCCACCCATGGTCACCGGGGAAACCGGCGGGGCGGGCCGGCGGGACCTTCGTCCGCAGCCGAAGCCACCTCCCGCGATCCCCTTCTCGCGGATGCCCAGCCCGGAGCTCTCCCGGCGACCTCGTTGCCGCCTCCTGTCACAAGGCCGCCCCCCTTGTCGACCGCCACGACGGTCGCGGCCGCCGCGTCGTCGGCGTGGTGAAGGAGAGACCCCCCGTTATGTCTCGTATCGACGCCGAACTCGCCTGAGATCTCCGTATTTCACGGCAAGTTCCCTAGAGTTGAGGCGTGAGCGGAGAGCTAGCACCGCAGTCGCCGGAAATGCGGATGTCCGACGCCGATCGCGAGCGGATCGTCGAGAGACTGCAGACGGCGGTGGGCGAAGGACGGCTGACGGGCGAGGAGTTCGAGCAGCGCCTGAACGGGCTGCTCGCCGCGCGTACCTTCGGCGAGGTCGAGCCGCTCCTGGCCGACCTGCCGGGGGCGCCGCTGACGATGCCGACTCGGGAGCGGGCCGAGCTGCGTACCACGGCGGCCTCGCTGAAACGGCACGGCCGATGGGTGGTGGCTCGGCGGCTCCTCGTCACGGCCAAGGCGGGCTCGGTGAAACTGGACTTCACCGACGCCGTCATCTCCCACCCGGTCGTGGAGATCGACCTCGACGTGGTCGCCGGCTCCACCACGCTGGTGCTCCCGCGCGGCGCCACGGTCGACACCGAGGACGTCGAGATGATGGCGGGCAGCGCCAAGGTGCGCAAGGTGACCCCCTCACCGGTCCCGGGCGACGGCCTGCACTTCGTGGTCCGCGGCAAACAACGCCTCGGCAGCCTCGTCGTCCGCACCCAGCGCCACTTCGGCCCGTGGAAGTGGTGACCGCTCCCCCGAGCCACCGGCCCGCCCCGTAGAACGGGACAGGCCGGCTCCGCCACGACCACCTCCCCGAACAGGCACAGAACCTGCGCAGAACCGGCGCCCGGGCCGATGGCCCGGACGCCGATCGTCCGTACAGGTCAGGCGGATGGCATGACGATCCGCCCGAGATGGCGGGCGAAGAACCGGACCGCGCTGTCGGCCTCGAACCTGGGCAGCTCGGCATGCCTGCCGGGGTTGGCGTGCAGCGTCTTCTCCTTCGAGGCGAAGGCGTCGAACAGCGCCAGACCGGACTGGCGTGGGATGAGCTCGTCGTCCCACTGGAGGAGGAACTCCACGGGAATGGTGATCTGGCGCGCGGTGTCGGCCAGGGAATCGTGCCAGAAGAGACCGAAGACCGCGGCGGCGATCCTGGGCTCGACGGCCGTCAACGGCACTCCGATCGCGGTGCCCATGCTCACGCCGTAGTAGCCGACCGGCCCTTCGGCGCCGATCTCCGGCAGTTCCTGCAGGGCGTCCAGGGTCGCCTGCCATTCGGGCACGGCGCGCTCCGCCAGGTGGGCGTTGTAGCGGGCGACGATCGGACCGGCCGGCTCGCCCGCCGCCGTCGCCCGCCGCATCGCGGCGATCTCACGCTCGTCGGCCGCCGTGCGCGGCCGGTCGCCGTGACCTGGGGCGTCGATGGCGACGACGGTGAAACCACCGTCGGCGACCAGGAGGCGCGCGCGGCCCACCATTCCCGGCGCCTTCTTGTGCATGCCGCCACCGTGGCCCAGCAGAACCAGAGGCGCGCGATCGGAGCCGGCGGCCGGCGACCAGAGCGCGCCGGTGACCTCACCCAGGGTGAAGTCGCGTTCGAGGACACCGTCCGACGATGTCTCCGCAGTGAAACGCACAGAATGCATTGGTGTTGCCTTTCGGGAGTGCCTTGTCGTTACGGCGCTCCCGGCGACACCTACGTCAGTCGCCGACCGTGACGGAAAGTGGGAGCACCCACACAGCTACAGCCTTCACGGGTCTCACCTCCTCACGCGAAATCACGATCCCGCGCACCCTACCAACCACCCCGCCCATAACGCACCCCCTGCCTCGTCGCGAAAGCAGCTCGATCATGGGGATGAGCGGCGGTTAGGCTTGCGAGCGTCTCGCGTCACTTCCCGCTGCTTTCGGCACTCCCACGGAACGGCGACGGAACAGAGCAGAAGCTTGGAGGCGCCCGTGGCGATGCCCAGGAAGGGCTCACGGCTCATCAGCGTCGACGGCACCGCCTTCCGCTGGCGGATCCGGCACAAGCCCACCTACCACCAGGGCAACGACTGGAGTCCCCTCACCGTCACCGTTGAGCAGGCCGAGAAGCCGGGACGTGTGCTCGTGGTGTCACTTCCCTGCGCCCGGCCGGACAACTGGCTCGGACAACGGACGATCGCCGTCCGCCCCGCCCTCGTCGCCGGATGCATCCGGCAAGCCATCGAACAGGGATGGCCCTCCGGGCAACCGGGCTCGGCATTCACCCTCGCCGTCACCGAGGAGGAACTGACCGCACTCCTGGGCGAGCCACCTCGGTACCTGATCCCCTTCCTCTGGGGCATGATCCCCGAAGGCGGGAGCATCAAGGACCTCCCCCGATGCGTCGAACTCCCGAGCCGGGACAAATGGCAATAATTGTCGCCCGCAACATATGGAGAATCTCCGGTACATTGGTGGGAAATGTCGCCGGACGGCCCGTGATCGAGGCTGTTCGCCGCCGTCTGCCGCGCTCCCGAACAGCGGAAACCTTCTCGCGGCCTCCCCTTCCGCAGGAAAGCGGTTCGCTGGTCGTCCCGCACATGGGCGCCGTCGCCGAGGTGGTGGTCAAGTTGCGGGGACGAAACCCCTGACGTGCGCTGTCGTCCCCTTGGTGGGCGTGGGCCGGTGGTGTGGAGGGTGGCCGGTCCGGCTCGCGCGTTCCGGACATCCCGTCGGCGTCTGGCGAGCTCCGTCACCGTCAACGGCGGCTTTCGCCATTTCTGCTGAATGCCGACAAGTCTACATTTCGCCCGCTATGTATTGATTTTTTCGATCGGCTGACTAACGCTGATCGGGATGCCCGGTCATGGAGGGAGTAAGAATGCCTGTCACCCTGGAACGCTCTGAGGAGATCGTCGCCGCGTGGCGCAGCGGAGCCGACGTCGAGGGCTGGGACAACCCGGCCGGTCCGCTGTTCATCGGCGAGTACGCCGAGTCGGAGATCACGCTGACGGCCCTGGACACGCGGAGGCCGAGCTCGTGCACGGGCGCCCACACCGTCGCCTGCTGCTGAGCGCACCCACCCGGTCAATGCCGATCGGGACGCACGGTCACGAAGGGAGTAGCAATGCCTCTCACACTGGATCGCTCTGAGGAGATCGTCTCCGCGTGGCGCAGCGGAGCCGACGTCGAGGGCTGGGACAACCCGGCCGGTCCGCTGTTCATCGGTGACTACGCCGAGTCGGAGATCACGCTGACGGCCCTGGACACCCGGCTGGCGAGCTCGTGCACCTGTAGCCGCTTCTGCTGCTGATCAAGGAAGGATGATCCGAATGGCCGGGGACTTCGACCCGTCGCTGGACTTTTTGACCGCACCGGCGCTGGCCGGGCTGTCCGCCACGCTGGGATCGATCCCCGGCCTCACGGAGGCAGAGGCCCGGCTGATATGCCAGGGAACCGCCGAAGCGCTGGAGGAGACCGTCCGCCTCAAGGTCAACAGGGTCCTGCTGCTGGAACTCAACGCCGCCAGGATCAGCGGAAGGCTGACCGCCGAGACGCCGCGGCTGCGGTGGCAGGAGTGGAAGGCGACGGCCGCGACGCCCGAGTTCTGGCTGTCCCTGACCGGGCACTATCCCACGATGTTGTCCAGGCTCGGCACGATCATCGACAACAGGTGCGCCGCGGCCGTGGAACTGGCCCGCAGGTTCGCCGCCGACCGCGCGGCGCTCACCGCACTGCCCGGCGGTCTCCGAGGCGAGCTGGCCTGCGTCGACTTCGGGGCGGGAGACAGCCATCGCGGAGGGCACAGCGTCGCCGTCCTGCACGGCTCGCAGGGCAAGGTGGTCTACAAGCCCCGGTCCCTCGCCGTGGACGAGGCGCTGGCGCGGCTGATCGACCGCCTGGCACCCCGGCTGCCCGCCGGCAGCCACATCCGGGTACCCGACGTGCTGATTCGCGAGGGGTACGGCTGGGCGGAGCACATCCAGCACCGCTACTGCGCCGACGAGACGGAGCTGCGGTCCTTCTACCGCGGCGTCGGGCACTGGCTGGCGCTGATGCGGCTGATCGGCGGCAGCGACCTGCACATGGAGAACCTCATCGCGGCCGGTCCCGCGCCCGTCGTCGTCGACTGCGAGACGCTGTTCACCCCGCACGTCCCGGCCAAACCGTCCGGATACGGCGACGCCGTCGACCAGGCGACCGACCTGCTCAGCGGATCGGTGCTGCGCACCGGACTCCTTCCCGGACGCGGCGTCTCGCTCGCCTGGCGCGGCGTCGACATGTCCGCCGCCGGAGGCCTGCCTGGCCAGCAGCCGTACACGCAGGTGCCGGTCGTCGTCGACGCGGGCACGGACATGGCGAGATTGGGGATGGAACGGGTCGAGCTGGGAGCGGTGAGCAACCACCCGAGCCCCGATCCGATCCTCGTCCACTACTGGGACCTGGTGCTGTCCGGATTCACCGAGCTGGTCGAGCACCTCGACATGCTGGATCGGCGGGACGAGCTCGCCGGACTGCTCACGGACTTCGCCGACCGTCCGATCCGCGTCGTGCTCCGCGCCACCGAGGCGTACGCAGAGCTGGCCCGCATGTTGTGGCACCCGGCCTCACTGCACGACGAGCCGACCGCGATGGGCAAGGCGGCGGGGTTGCTGGCCCAGCATGCCGAGAACCTGCCCGGCGCGCCATCGGACCCCGAGGTGATCGACGCCGAGGTGGCCGAGTTGCTGGTCGGCGACATCCCCTTCTTCGCCACGACTCCTGCTCGCGGTCGTCTGGACGGCCCTGGCGGAACCTCGTACGGAGACGAGCAGGACCTCATCGCGGACGCGTTGCGGCGCTGGCGCGACCGCGACACGGCCCTGGACCGCGAGGTGATTCGGTCTGCCCTGGTCAGCGCCTACCTCAATGAAGGGTGGATGCCCGCCAACAAACGTATGACCGTACCTCTCATCCGGCACCAGGACCTCGAGCGGCGCCGGCGCCGTATCGCCGCCGGGATCGCCCGCAGCATGCTCGACACGGCGGTCCGCGGCGACGACGACACCGTCACCTGGACCGCGCCGGTGCTCACCTCCGACGGCTGGTTCGTACAGTCGCTGTCTCCCGACGTGTACGGCGGAGCGTACGGGGTCGCCATCACTCTGGCCGCCTACGTGAGCGAGACCGGGCAGGGCAGGGCCGACGAGGTGCCGGGGCTGGACGGGCTGCTCGCCGATCTCCTCCATACGATCAGGCTGGCCGAGGAGCGCGACGCGGAGGCACGCCGCACCGGGCCGCGGCGCCGCCCCGCCACCCCAGGCGGCTATGTCGGCATCGGCTCGCAGATCTGGAGCTGGCTGCTGCTGCGCAGGCTGGGCACCGTCGGCTCGCAGGAGGCGGTCACCCGGGCCGGCGCCCTGGCGGGGCGACTGCCCGAGGCGGTGGCCGCCGACGGGGTGTACGACCTGCTCACCGGCATGGCAGGCGCCATCGTGCCGCTGCTCCGCCTGTCGGAACAGACCGGTGACCGGCAGTGGTCCGCGCACGCCGACCGCATCGGGGAGCGCCTGCTCTCACTGGCCCACATCGACGACCGGGGAGCACGCTGGCCCAGCACCGCGTTCCCACAAGGGTTGGGCGGGGTCTCACACGGCGCCACCGGGATCGCCTGGGCGCTGGCCCGGCTCGCCGACAGCGCCACGGCCGGCGCTGCGGACTTCCGCGCCCTGGCAGACAGGGCCTTTCTGTACGAGGAGTCACTGTACGACCCGGCGGAGAAGGGCTGGCGTGACCTGCGCGAAATGGACGACCATCGCGTGACCTCCAGCGCATGGTGCCACGGAGCCGCCGGCATCGGCCTCGTCGCGGCCGACCGGCTGGCCCGCGAAGATGACCCGCGCTGGACGGACGTGCTGCGCCGGGCCGCCGCGTCGTCCTGGTCGAGAGGCATCGGCTGGAACCACACGCTCTGCCACGGAGACCTCGGCACCTGGGAAGTCGTGCGCCACGCGATCGATGTGGGTGTCGGGCCCGAAGAGCTGACTCCGGAGTACCTCGCCGCGTACATGATCGGCAGCATGGACGAGCACGGCCCGGTGAGCGGCCTTTCACGTGACGCCTTCAGCCCCGGTCTGATGCCGGGAGTGGGCGGCATGCTCTACCAACTACTACGCCTGCACCCCGACACCTCCCTCCCCTCCGTCCTGCTCCCTGACCCGGAGAACTGACGGCCCCGTCTCCTCTCCTGTCCGCCCCGGTTCTTCTTGCGTGGAAGTGCATCGCCGACTGAGGCATGAAGGGGGACCCGGGCCGAAGCATCAGACCGGGAGTCCGAGGACGAGCTCGGCGACCTGCCTGGAGCGGGACAGGAACGGGTGGTGCCCGGCGTCGATCTCCAGTGCCCGACCGGCCCGCTCGGCCTGTGCGCGCTGCAGGGCGGGAGGGGTTCCGTTGTCCCGCGCGCACACCAGATACGTGGAGGGGATCTCCCGCCAGGCCGCCGCTCCAACGGGCTCCGCGGTCGCGGACACGGTCTGGCGTACGAGCCGGGCAAGCCCCTCCATAACGTCCTCTTCGGCACAGTCCTGCATGAACGTTCGCGCCGCGACCTCGCGCCGTACACCGAAGGTCCCGTCCTTGGTCACGTCGAGGTAGGGCGCGGGGGTGTCGCCGCCGAACGAGGCGAGGCTCTCGCCGGCCTCGGGAAGGAAGCTCGCGACGTACAGCAGGTGACGCACCTGCGGCAGCCCGGCCGCCGCTTCGCCGGCGACGACGCCGCCGTAGCTGTGGGCCACCACGACGGCCGGTTCATCGGACGCGGCGAGGTGCGCGCGGACCTCGGCCACGTCGTCGGGCAGGGACGGCCCGCCCTGCCCCGGCGGGCGCCCGGTCTCTCCACAGCTCGGCAGCGGCGGGGCCGTGCTGGTGATCCCGCCGTCCTCCAGGTGGCCGGCCGCGCGACGCCACCACCACGCCCCGTCCCGTACGCACGCTCCATGGACGAACACGACTCGCACGGTTGTCTCCCATCGCCGGTCATCGCTGTCGCACAATAAATGTAACGACTATTACGCGAAATGGGTGTGGAGAATGGGCAGACGTCCCCAGCGGGAGATCAGGGAGCGCCTCCTGGCCGCCTGCACCGAGCACGTGCTCGCCCATGGCCTGGCGTCCGGGCTCCCGGCAATGGCGGCCACCGCGGCCACCTCTCCGCGCATGCTCGTCTACCATTTCGGGACCCGGGAACGGCTACTCCGCGAAGTGCTGGAGGAGGCGCGGCGGCGCCAACTCCAGCTGTTCCACCGAGCCCTCTCCCCGCAGGATGAGCCGTACGAGCAGACCCTCGCCCGCGCCTGGGTGAGGTTCACCGGCCCTGAGGGGGCGCCGTTCCTGCGCCTGTTCGGCACGGTCCATGACGATCCCGGCCTCTGGCCGGAGTTCCGTCAGGCCGCCACCACCGACTGGCTGCCGGTCCTGGAACAGGGCCTTCGGGCACGCCACGGAGACGACGCCCCCGCGCTTGCGACCACCGCTCTGGCGGTCATACGCGGCCTCCTCCTCGACCGCGACGCCACCGGCGACATCATCCGCACCGACACGGCCTTCACCACCTTCCTCCGCCTTCTCACCCCCACCAGGGCCGAAGGAGACGGAGACCCCTCCGGAAACACCGCCCGAGCCGGGGCGCCCCCTGCGCGTGGAGGCCCTTCAGAGAAAGGGCCTCCCGCCTGGGCCGTTCAACGCCAGAGCCCTGCTTCCTCCCCCTCGCCCTGTAGTGACCCTCCTCCGCCATCGGGGCTGGGCACCGACATCACTGCGACCCTCTGACGCGGAAATGGCGCGCCCATAATCACTAATCCGACATTTGCCTTCTCTGCCAATTAAGCAGAGGATCTTGTCTTAAGTCCGGCGGTCATGTGATGCTGACTCGCTGTGGCGACGGGGGTTACCGAACTTCAAGGGGTTCTGTCGCGGGTCGCGCGACTGGCCGAGGAGAACGCCTCCGCGCTGGACTCGTGCGCCCGCTGCATGTCGGCCAGCGCCTGGGTCGGCGGAGGCGCACCCGCCTTCGCCAAGGCCCTGTCCGGGCAGCGCCTCACCTTGCAGCGCGCGTTCGAGGCGGCGGCCCACGGCGTCGTCGACCGCATCCGCCAGGCGGGCGGCCAGGCGTCCTATCCCTCGTTCACCACCTCGGCCAGCGCCCTCAGCGCGGCCGGGCACGGTGACTTCGCGGGCATGAACGTCGACGCCATGACCCGTATGGTCGCCGACCTCCAGCAGGCGGGTCAGAACCTCCCCCTCGCCGGTCGGCGGCTCGCCGCCGAACTGGCCCCCCTCTGCCTGCCCGCCCAGGCCGCCCACCAGGTCACCGGCGCCGGCGCCTGGGCCGAGGAGCAGTCCCGCGACCTGCGATCACGCTTGGCCATGCTCCAGAAGGAACAGGAGTCGGGCATGGCCACCCGCGCGATGGCGGCCTTCGGCCTGTTCGGCGCCCACGCGCCCGATCCCGCCGGGACTGACGAGCTCCTGGCCGCCGCGGCCACCGGCGACCCGGCCGCTCTGAGAGCGCTGCTGGCCCTCCAGCACACCGCCGAAGACCCCTCGCTCGCCGCCCGGGTCAACGTATGGTGGCGGCAACTCGGCACGGTCGCCCAGAACCGGCTCCTCACCGCGTCCCCCGACCTCGTCGGCAACCTGAACGGCCTCCCGACCACCGTCCGCGACCAGGCGAACCGCACCACCCTCACCACCCAGGAGAAAACGATCACAGCCGAGCTCGCCCGCCTCACCGCCCTCGGCACAGCCGGCGACAAGATCGAACTACTTCGCCTGAAACTGGACCAGATCAAAGCCGTGAAGCAGAGCCTCCAACTCGGCGCCCAGAACGGCCGCGCCGCCGCGTTCCTGATCAGCCTGGAATTGGGCGGCCTCGGCAAGACCGCCATCTCCTTCGGCAACCCCGACGAGGCCGACAACATCGTCACCTACGTCCCCGGAACCGGCAGCACCCTCGCCGGTATCCCTGGTGACGCCAAACGAGCGGCGGTGTTGTGGGACCGGGCGAATTCCACCGCTCAGGAGGGAAAGCAGGTCGCGTCCATGGTGTGGCTCGGTTACGAGGCACCACAGTGGGGCGCGACGCTGGATCCTCAACACTCGGTCGCGCTGCCGATAGCAGCGTTGCGGGGAGCCCCGGAGCTTGCCAGTTTCACCGACGGGTTACGCGCGTCTCACCAGCCCGACTCCGACGTCAGATCGACCATGCTCGGGCACAGCTACGGCTCGCTGTTGACCGGTGTGGCCGCTCGCCTCCGACCCGGCCTCTTCGCCGACCAACTCATCTTCATCGGTAGTCCGGGAGTGGAGGCGCTTCGTGCCAAGGATCTGCACGTGAAGCAGGTCTGGGTCGGCGAAGCGCCGAACGATCCGGTCGGCGATATAGGCCATGTCAACCCAAGCCTGGCGGGCATTGTGGCCGGACTCGGGCCTTTCGGCAGCGATCCGAGCAGCCCGCAGTTCGGTGCCAAGAAGTTCTACGTCGAAGAAACCTCCGATCCCGCCTACACCTTCAAGGGGCATTCCAGCTATTGGGACTTCCAATCGATGTCTCTGCAGAATATGGGATATCTGGTCAACGGCCAGTACGACGACCTGCTCTCGCCACCCTCTACGGTGACAACGGTGACGCCGCCACCGCCGACCGGGCCGCCAACACCAGCGCCAGAGCCAACGGCCACGTCACGCACCACGACGCCCAGCCCACGCCCGCTTACAGCCCCCCTGCGGCCAGGAGACTAGGAGATCAGATGGCACGGCTCATGGCAGTCGTCGTCGCCGTTGCCGCTCTTGTCGCGGGCTGCACACAAGGAGAGGGCATGCCAAGTTCCGCCATGACTCAGGATCAGGCCGTGGCTCGGGTCGAGCAACTCATCCATGACACAGCCGCCACGCTCACTCCGACACCCCGCCTCGACCTCTATCGTCCCAGCCTCAACGTGCAGAACTGCCTTGAGCCGACTGACGGAGGCTCGGAAGATCGCATCATCATTAATCGGACGTATTTCCTGCGCGATATCCCCAAGGCGAAGGTTTCTGCGGTTGCGGGTCAGGTCCAGGCGTACTGGAAGCGACAGGGCCACCTCATCCAGGCGGTGTCGAAGACCGGAACGAGCATTTCCGGGCGCTCCCAGCCTGACGACTTCTTGCTGTCCCTGAGCCTGACCGGAGATGACGTACTGACTCTGGGAGCCGGCTCGCCCTGCATCTGGCCGAGCGGCACTCCGGACCCTACCGCTCAAGCCTCCTGACGCCTCGGCCACGGATCAACTGATCGTTCGAGACTTGACGCCGGTGATGAACGCCTGCCATCCGATCCGGGGAAGACAGAGCACGCCCCCACCGGGTTGCTTGCTATCGCGAACGGCGATACCACCACCATCCAGAGCGGCGACCTCGACGCAGTTCTCGCCCTGTCCGCTGAACGTGCTCTTGCGCCACGTGAGATCGGCTCTCGTCTCAGCCACCTGGCGTCGCCTCCTTCAGCTGCGCAGCAGTGGTCGATCGCTGAGGGTGGTCATGTGGCGAAGGGACTCCTCCGCTGTCATCGCTGCCGCGACAATACGGTTATAGATGAGCGTGTAGGCCTGTACTTGCTCAACCTTCTCTAACCACAGGCTTTCAGTCGCAGTCTCCAGGTAAACCAGGCTCGGATCAAGTGCGCTCGAGAAGTCGAGGATGACGAACGCTCCCTGCAACGCGGCGTGCGCACCCACGGAGTCGGGAAGGATCTGGATGGTTATGTTCGGTCTCTTCGCCATCAGGACGAGATGTTCAAGCTGCCGGGCCATGACGTCTTCTCCACCGACGGACTTCCTCAGAGCCGCCTCATCGATCACTGCCCAGAATTGAGGCGGCGCCTGGCGATCAAGAATGCCTTGACGGGCACAGCGTGCTTCGACACGGCGCTGGACCGCCGCCTCATCGAGCACCTGTCCTGCATGAAAGATCGCCTTCGCATAGTCAGGCGTCTGCAGAAGACCCGGGACAAGCGCCAACTCGAAGCTGCGGATCTGGGTCGCCTCCGCCTCGAAGCCGGGCAGGCTGCCGCCGAAGATGTCTTTGTACTGAGCCCACCACCCCTTCTCGCGTGACTGCCGGGCGAGGTTCAGGATGGCTTCGCACACCTCAGGGTCGGTCACACCGTAGAGGTTGAGCAGTGCTCTGATGTTGCCGAGGTCGGGACGGGTCCAGCGGTTCTGCTCCATGTGACTCAGCCGGCCACGCGACCACTCCAAGCTCTTGGTGACCTCCTCGACCGTCATGCCCGCTTGTTCGCGCATGCGTACCAACTCGGCGCTGAGCCGTCTGCGCCTGACGGTCGGACTTCCGGGGATCATGCGTCGCCTCCGCACACGTGGGGTGACCGAATCATACGCCTGAGTAAGCGAGGCCAAGGAACTTTAGTCAATCGAAGATTTCGCTTGATACTTCGAGCAATCAACGCCACCATGGTCCCAATCTCACGCCGAGTAAGTGCTCAGTTACTCACAACTTGGACCGAAGGCTCCATTGGTTCAAAACCGGCATCCATTACGGACCATTCATCGGGGGTGGCGAAATGGCGACTAAAGGGCGACATCGACACGGACTGGTCACCACGCAGCCTGTACTTGTGAATTGGGATCTGACCGAACAAGCCATGGGCGCGCAAATCGACCAGCTTGAACCGGCATGGGTCGTTTGGTACGGGGTGGGGAGTCGGCGGTTCTATGCGGTTGCCACCTGGGCGGCTCCCGGGCCGCTGATGGTGGAGGCCCGATCGGCCGACGAGCTGCGCGATCTCATGCGTGAGGCCGAAGTAACCTCGCTGACCTCAGATGACACCGATCCACGGCCCAAGGTCCGGTGGCGGCCGACGAACCCGCGCCGGACACCGAAACTCACCGCGCTCTCTCCCCAAGGAGCCTCGATGATCGAGACACCCGACGGTCTGCGCACCGTCAGCTGGGACCTGCCACACGAGTTGGCGGCGGTGGGCCGGGCGCGGCACATGGCGAGCGAGATGCTCGCCGCGTGGGCCCTCGCCCATCTCGCCGACGACGTGGTGCTCGTGATCGGGGAACTACTGGGGAACGCCATCTCCCACGGGGCACCGCCGATCCGTCTGTCCCTGTGGTCCACGGCCGGCGAGCTGAGCGTACGCGTCACCGATCACGGCCCTGGCGCCCCCCGACAGCTCGATCTGGGGCTCGACGCCGACCACGGGCGCGGTCTGCCGATCGTCGCCGCGCTGGCCGGCGACTACGGCGTCCTCCCCTGGCCGACGGCCCGGGCAAGACGGTATGGGCACGCTGGCACACCCGTCCCGCTCCCCCTAATGAGACGTGTAGCCACGAAAGCGCGATCCCCTGCCGTAGCGGCCCGCACGACCTCAGTTGCTGAAGTACAGTTCAGTGGGCTGTGGTTCAGTGTCGAGGTGATGACAGTTGGTGGAGAAGCCGGGGCGCGTCTTCGGGCGGGACTGGGAGTGGGAGGCGCTGAGCGAGTTCGCCACCGGCACTCAGGCCGAGGTGGCGTTCGGCGTGGTCAGCGGCCGGCGGCGGCAGGGGAAGACGTTCCTGCTGCGGTCGCTGGCCGAGGCGCTGGGCGGCTTCTACTTCGAGGCGACCGAGGGGACCGACGTCGAGTTGCTGCGCCTGTTCGGCATGGCGCTCGCCCGGCACACCGGATCCCCGGTCGGATACCCCTTCGCGGACTGGCGGGACGCGCTCACTTTCTTCTTCTCGTTGCCGAAAGATCGGCCGATGCCGCTGGTGATCGACGAGTTCCCGTACCTGATGAAGGCCAACCCGGCCATCCCGTCCATCCTCAAGCAGGAGATCGACCTGCGTGGGCGCACTCATGGGGGCAGCAGTAACGCGCGCGTCCTCATCTGCGGCTCGGCGCTGTCGGTCATGGGCAAGGTTCTGGCGGGGCAGGCGCCGCTGCGGGGGCGTGCGCGTCTGGAGCTCCTCGTCCAGTCGTTGCCGTACCGCGAGGCCGCCGAGTTCTGGGGGGTGTCCGATCCCCGGCTGGCCGTGATGCTGCACGCGATCGTCGGCGGCACCCCGGCCTACCGGGACGAGTTCGTGGCGGGCGACCGTCCGGCCTCGGTGGACGACTTCGACGCCTGGGTGGCGCGCACGGTGCTGAACCGGCGCACGTCCCTGTTCCGCGAAGGGCGCTATCTGCTGGCCGAGGAGCCGGCCATCCGCGACCCGGCCCTGTACCACTCGGTCCTGGCGGCGGTCGCGGACGGTAACAGCACCTGGGGCGGCATAGCGGGTCACATCGGGTACAAGTCGGCGGACATCGCGCATCCACTCAACGTCCTGGAAGACTGCGGTCTTCTCGTGAAGGAGAAGGACGCCTTCCGGAGCGGGCGGACGCGCTACCGCATCGCCGAGCCGCTGGTCACGTTCTACCAGGCGATCATGCGGCCCGAATGGACCGACCTGAGCCTCGGTCTGGCCGAGGAGGTCTGGGGCCGGTCACGCCAGCGCTTCCTGTCCAAGGTCATGGGCCCGCACTTCGAGATCCTCTGCCGGGAGTACGCCCTTCGTTACGGGCGGCACCACTTCGGCGAGGGAGGCATCGGCGAGGTCACCTCCGGGACGGTGGCCGATCAGAGCGGCAGGTCGCAGATCGACGTGGACGTCGTCGTGCTCGGCGTTCCCTATCCGGGCGAGCCGCGAGTGATCAAGTCGCTTGGCGAGGCCAAGTGGGACAAGGTCATGGACCTGCGGCACCTCGGCAGGCTGCGCCGGGCGCGCGACCTGCTGGCTGCCAAGGGGTATGAGACCGAGAACACGGTGCTCGCCTGCTACAGCGGCGCCGGCTTCGACGAAGCCCTCCGCGCCGAGGCCCATGACGATCCGGGCGTGCTGCTCGTGGACATCCCCGTGCTCTATGGCATGAGCCGGGCCGGCTTCTAGCGCTCGGCCCAGGCCCACCCGGTCGAATAAGCGCTTGGCCCCGCCCGTCGATGCTCACGGCCGTCGTGGAACCTCGCAGAAGCCCGCCGCTGGGATGCCTCACAGGCGGCTCGTCAACGATGGTTGACGGCGAAGAGCGCGTCAATGTACGTTGACAGCCAGATGGGGCGGACCGGCACCAGGGCGTCCGTCTCGATGGAGCGAATCGGAGGTGGGTCATGACAGTCCGACCGGAACCGAACGGCGCCGGGGCCGTCGATGGGGACGCGTCACCAGGCGGGGTGGTCGCGATGAGGCCGCCCGTCCTGCGGGCCCTGTTATGGGGCGGCGTGATCGCCGGGCCGCTGTTCGTCGCGGCGTTCGTCATCGAAGGAGCGACCAGGGCCGGCTACGACGCCCTGCGCCATCCCGTCAGCTCGCTGGCGCTCGGCGAGTACGGCTGGACGCAGGATCTCAACTTCATCGTGGCCGGGCTGCTGACCCTCGGATTCGCCGTCGCGCTATGGCGTGAACTCCGCGGCGGCGGGTCCGGCACCGCCGGGCAGGTGCGGCGGGGCGCCACCTGGGGGCCGATCCTGATCGGGGTCTGGGCGGTCCACCTGATCACCGTGGGGTTCTTCGTGACCGATCCGGTCAGCGGCTACCCGCGGGGAACTCCCGACCGGCTCACCGGGTACGCCACCACGCACGGCGCGATCCACGACCTGGCGGCGATTCCCGGCTTCCTCTGCCTGGGAGCGGCCTTCCTGGTGTTCGCCGTCCGGTTCGCCCGGCAACGGGCGTTCGGCCGGGCCGCCTACTCGGTGATCACCTTCGTCGTCTTCGTGACCGCCTTCATGCTCGCCAACGCGGCTTTCGGCCAGACCGAGGGCCTGGTGCGGTACGGAGGCCTGTTCCAGCGCATCGCCGTCGTCACCGGCTGGCTCTGGCTCACCCTTCTCGCCGCCCACCGCATCTCCGGCAAGGTAGGGAATACCCTACGCGCACTGGGGTGGCGGCGTGATCGCGGGCGCCGTACGGCCGTCCCTAGGGTCGAACGCATGAAATGGATCGGAAAGACGACGGCCGTCGGCCTGGCGGCGGCGATGGTGCTGACGGGAGCGTTGCCCGTGTTCGCCGCTCCGGACACCGAGCGCGGACAGGTGGTGTCGGTCACGCGGTTGGGGACGTTGTCCGCGCGGCAGGTGGCCGCCGCGTTGAAGGGTGACCAGGGCGGCGCGTGGGACACCCGGAAGGTCCGGTACGGAGTGGAGACCTACCGGGTGGTGTACCGGACGGTGGACGCCTCAGGGCGGCGGACCACCGCCAGCGGCCTGGTGGCGTTGCCGCGCAACGGCGAGCGCCGCCTGCGTGCGGTGTCGTTCACCCATGGCACCGAGTTGTTCAAGGGCGACGCCCCTTCGACCACGAAGGAGGTCTGGGGGCGGGCTCCGGCGCTGACGTACGCCTCCGCCGGGATGGCCGCCGTGGCCCCCGACTACCTGGGCCTCGGCAAGGGGCCGGGGCCGCACCCGTGGATGGACGTGCCCTCCGAGACGACCGCCTCCCTGGACATGCTGCGCGCGGCCCGCCGGTTCGCGTCGGAGTCGGGCAGGCAACTGCGACGCGAGGTGCTGGTCACGGGTTTCTCGCAGGGAGCCTCCGCGGCGCTCGGACTGGCCAGGGCGTTGCAAACCGGAACCGACCCATGGTTCAGGCTGGGAGCGGTCGCGCCGGTCAGCGGCGCCTACGCGTTCAGGGACACCGAACTGCCCGCACTGCTGAAGGGCAGGACGGACACGAAGGCGGGCGTGATCTACGCGGCGCTCACCTTCGTGGCGTTCAACCGGCTGCACCACCTGTACGACTCGCCGAGCGAGGTGTTCCGGGCGCCGTACGACCGCCGGATGGAAAAGCTGCTGGACGGCTCGCACACCGGCCTTGAGGTGGTCAAGGGCACGCCGAACACCATCGACGCGCTGCTGACGCCACGAGGCCGGGCCGCACTGGCGCACCCGACCGGCCGGCTGGCCGACGCCCTGCGGGTGGTGGACGGCGTGTGCGCGTGGAAGCCCAAGGCCCCGATCAGGCTGTACGTCGCGAAGGGCGACGAACAGGCGGTGAGCGCCAACAGCCCCCGCTGCCGGGCCATGCTGCGAGCACACGGAGCCACCGCTCCGCTGGTCGATCTCGGAACGCCCGAGTACGGCGGCTCCCGGCACCTGGGCTCGCAGCAGGCGGCCACCGCGGCGCTGGTCCGCTGGTTCACCTCCCTCCCCTGACAGGCTCGGCCGTCCGCGAGTCGTGGGATCGTCGCCGAGTCCGAGGGCGACCTGGATCCGCGAAGAGGGACGAGTTCGGCCGGGGCGTGTCATCGGGCCGGGGGCACGGGGTCGTCGAGGGTGATGGCGGCGTGGAAGGCGGCGTCGAGATCGGCGGGGGTGGCGGTGATATCGCCGTCGATCCAGGCGCGCAGGAGTGCCATGAACGCGCCCACGACGCAGATCGCCAGCATGTCGAGCGTGGCCGAGGGCGCGCGACCGGCGGCGACGAGCTCGTCCTTGACCACGGAGGCGAGCACGTGCTCGGCGCGGGCCACCATCGGGCCGCCGCCGCGCCTGCCCAGCAGGGCTCGGAGGAGACGCCGATGCTCCAGCGCGTGCTCGAACATCGGCAGGCTGAATTCGAACAGTCGCCCCGGCCGGTCGGCAGGTTCGGGACGCAGGAAATCGAGTTCCTCGAAATTGCTGAACAGCACGTCCTGCTTGTCGGTGAAGTGCGCGTAGAAGGTGGAACGGCCGACGTCCGCGCGGTCGATGATGTCGGTGACGGTGACGGCGTCGTACCCCTTCTCCAGGATGAGCGCCACCACGGCCTCCTGGACAGCGCGCCGGGTGCGCCGGACCCGCCGGTCTTCGGACACTTTCCGCCCCCTGTTCGGTACGGCACAGTCCGGGCGATCTGCTGGTTGACGCCTCCACTATAGCGAACGCACTATTCATTACTGAACAACTCGTTCAGTAATGAGGGAGAACCACCATGGGTCTCGGAAGACTGCTCCACGATCACACCGAGCACACGGACGAGGGCGGCACCATCGACCGTCCGCGCGCGTACGAGTTCTTCGTCACGATCGGCTACCTCGGCGGCCGGCGTGCCGCCTTCACCCGCGTCGCGGCGGCGGGCAGGCCGAGGGCGGGTGACCGTGTTCTGGACGTCGGCTGCGGCACCGGGTACCTGAGCCGGCTGCTGGCGCCGGTCGTCGGACCCGGCGGGCACGTCACGGGCCTCGACCCCTCCCCCGCCATGGTCGAGTACGCGCGCCGCCGGGCGCCGGGCAACTGCGACTACGTCGTGGGCGGGGGTCAGGACCTGCCGTTCCCGGACGGCTCGTTCGACCTGGTGGTCTCCAGCCTCGCCGTCCACCACATCCCGATCGGCGACCGCCCGGAGGCGTTACGGCAGATGTTCCGTGTGTTGCGGCCGGGCGGGCGGTTGCTCATCGCCGAGTTCCGGCCGCCGACCGGCCGCCTGGCGGGCCACCTGATCGGCCTGCTCACCGCCTCGGCCATGCGGCACAGCCCGGCCGAACTGCTCGGGACGCTCATCCCCGACGCCGGTTTCCGGGTCGAGTCCCAGGGGGACCTGCCGGCGATGATGTACCACGTGCGCGCGGTACGACCGCACCGAGCGGACACCTGAGCGGACGATCAAGGACGGTACGCGTCCCGGCGATGCTTGACGGTGTAGATGGTGACCGCGCGCTTGTCCTCGTCAATGCGGTACACAACGCGATAAGTACCGCGTCGAGCGACATGCAGACCTTCATACGGCTCCTGAAGGGGCTTCCCCACGCGCCACGGCTCGCGTGCCATCGCACCGTTGATCAGTTCCCATGCAGCGGCCGCGACGACCTCAGGAAGACCCGATGTGAGCGCGCGTCGCGCCGGTGGGGTCAGGAGAATGGCATACCGGTCCTGCTCCACTCACGCACTCGCCTTGCCCAGGCGAGCCGCCATGATCGCGGCCATCTCGTCTTCAGTGGTCAGATCACCACGGGCCTCGGCGGCCGACGCCTCGACGACTTCGGATCGCATCTCGGGGTCCGCGAGAATCTCCAACGTCTCCTGGAGGGATTCCCACTCGGCGACGGACAGGATCACCGCATGCGGACGACCGTTCCGCGTGAGGGTGAAGTGGTCGTGTTCCCGCGCAGCCCGGTCCGCCAACTCGGTCAACCGGTCCTTGGCCTCGCTGATCGGTATGAGCTCCATGCAGTCCATGGTATCTCGATAGCCGGAATACCGGCCAAGGACTCAGCTACCAGACGGTGCCGAGAGCCGGGAAGGGTCAGACGATGGGGGGGCGGCCGAGGCGGAGCATGCGCCAGGCGGTGCGCCACGCCATGGGGCGGCGCTCACCGGCCGGCTCGCGCAGGCCCTCCTTGAAACCGCGGAACCAGGACTTGATCGCCACCGAGGACCGCTCGCGCACGAGCGTCAGCAGCATCCAGTCGAGCAGGTAGAGGGCCGCGAGCGCCCACGGGAGGTTGCGGCGGGCCAGCCAGACCCGGTTGCGGGCGTTCAGCCGGTAGAAGTCGGCGTGGCGGGTCGGCGGCACCTGCGGGTGATACATGACGGCGTCGGCGTCGTACTCGATGCGGTAACCCTCGCCGAGCAGGCGCCAGGCCAGGTCGGTCTCTTCGTGGGCGTAGAAGAAACGCCCTGGCAGGCCGCCGACCTGCAGGAAGGCCGAACGCCTGATCGCACAGGCCCCGCCGAGGAACGTGGTCACCGGCGAGGAGCGCTGCGGGTCGCCGGCCCGCAGCCGCGGGACGTGGCGCCGCTGGCCGACGCCGCCCTCGGGGTCCATCACCCGGAAGGAGATGACCGCGAGGTCGGGCTCGGCGGCGAAGCGCTCGCGGACGTGCGCCGCCACCTTGTCGTCGGCGTACCAGCCGTCGTCGTCGAGGAACAGCACGACGTCGCCGGTGCACTCGCGCACGCCGTAGTTGCGTCCCTCGGGGATGCCGACGTTGTGCGGGATGCGCACGGTGCGGACCGTGGCCGAGCCGTTCGGGATCACGGCCAGCTCGGGCACGTCGGCCCCGTTGCCCACGACGATGACCTCGACGTCGCCGTCGGTCTGCGTGAGCGCGGACTCGACCGCGCGGTCGAGCTCGGCGACGCGGTTGCCCATGGTGAGAACGACACACGAGATCTTCAACGCGTCATCGCCTCGACGCATGGAGAACGCATTGGGTCATGTTCACCGAGTCTGTGTGAGCGGGCCATCTTGGGTGTCGACGGGTACTGCGAAATAAGCGTATCGGAACTGTCGGCGAACCCCCGCCAAACAGTGGCGGTGAGTCCGGTGACGGCTCTTGACAGAGATACGACGCCGATGGGCCGCCGCCGGTTCCGATGCTTTCGCATCTCGCGCGAGCGGCCCCGGCTCATCTCAGGCCAGCCGCCTCGACGCCAGGATGCTGACGAGGTGCAGGACGGTCTGCAGCACGGCGAACACGACGCAGGCCACGGTGAGCACCTGGGTGGCCGTGAGGCCGCCCGCGACCGTTCCCCACACCGCGTCCACCACCGCGGCGATCACGACGAGGATCGACAGCTCGACCGCCTGGATCACCCGGTGGAAGCGCAGCGCCGCGGCGACCTTGCGTGCCGCGCCGAGCCGGCGCGACTGGAAGTGCTCGGCCGCGGCCTCGGTAGTGGCCGAAAGCCCCGAGCGCGCCCGGGCGACGTCCACCAGGTCGGTCTCGGACTTGATCAGGATGGCGCCGAGGGCGGCGGCGAACCCGAGCACGGTGTACCAGTCGGGAAGCGTCTCGGAGGCGCGGAAGCCGAGCCCGATCAGCAGGGCCGCCTCGGCGAAGTAGTGGCCCACCCGGTCGAGGTAGACGCCGGTGATGGACGTGCGGTGCGTCCACCGGGCCAGCTCGCCGTCGGAGCAGTCGAGCAGCAGGTAGACCTGGATGAGCACCGCGGCCGCGATCGCCGCCCACAGGCCCGGCAGCGCCAGGACGACCCCGGCGAGCAGGCCAGAGACGATCATGAGACCGGTGACCTGGTTCGGCGAGATGGGCGTGCGGGCCAGCGCCCAGGTCACGTAGATCGACAGCTTCCGCATGTAGAGCGCGCCGGCCCAGTGCTCGCCCGAGTTGCGGTCCATGGTGGTCTGCGGCTGCGCGACCGCGCGCAGCTCAATGACCGACGGCCCGGACATATTCCTCCACCCGGTCGCGCACCTCGGCCTCGGACAGGCGCAGGTGCTCAAGAATCGTGTACCGCCCGGGACGGGTCGACGGAGCCAGCATCACCGCGGCGGTGAACTGCTCGGCCGTCAGACCGACGTCGGAGGGGGTCACCGGCAGGCCGTGACGGCGCAGGCAGCCGGTGACCTGCGACAGCCGGTGCTCGTCCTCCCGCAGGAAGAAGCAGAAGGCCGCTCCGACCCCGGCGAGCTCGCCGTGGTTGGAGGTGCCTGGATAGAGCTGGTCCACGGCATGAAGGATCTCATGATCCCCACCGCTGCTGGGACGCGAGGACCCGGCGACGACCATCGACATGCCGGACAGGATCAGCGACTCGGCCAGGACCGTCAGGAACGCGTCGGACTCGACCGAGTCCACCCGTCCCAGCACGGCCTCGGCGCTGGTGCGCGCCATCGAGACCGCCAGGCCGTCGATGGGCTCGCCGCGCTCGACGCTGCCGAGCTGCCAGTCGTCGATGGCCGACAGGTTGCTGATCACGTCGCCGACGCCCGACCGCACGAGCGCCGGAGGGGCGCCGTGGACGAAGTCGAGGTCGACGAGGATCGCCAGCGGCATCGGCACGCCGAACGACCCCTTGCCGCTCTCGTGCTCCAGCGAGGAGACCGGGGAGCAGATGCCGTCATGGGAGAGGTTCGTGGCGACGGCGACCATCGGGATGCCGGCCAGCGACGCGGCGTACTTGGTCACGTCGATCGTCTTGCCGCCGCCGATGCCGACCACGGCCTCGTAGGCGCCCTTGCGCAGGTCGGCGCCCAGCGACACGGCGGAGTCCACCGACCCGTCGGGGACGCGGAACACCTCGGCGTCGCACAGCGTCGGCGCGATCAACCCGGAGATGTGGGCGCCCTGCCCGGCTCCGACGGCCACGGCGACCCGTCCGGAGGTGGCCACCCGGCTGTCGGCGAGCAGCGCGCCGAGCTCGGCGACCGCGCCGCGGCGGACCTCCATGGTCAGCGGGGCCATGAGCATGCGTGCTAGAAGCGGCATCGCGGCTCCCGCCCTCTCGCTGCCCCCGCCGACCTCGCCCCGGCCGGCCGGGCACCCGTCGACCGAGGTCCCGTCGACCGAGCGTCCGGCGACCAGGCGCCGGCCGTCGTCGTGCCGCGGGCCGGCGGCCGGGTGACCGCCGGCGGCTCGGCTAGTAGGTGCACGCGATCTCCCTGGCCCGGGCGAGGTCGTCGTGGTTGTCCACTTCCACCCAGTCGACCTTGCCGATGGGCGCGACGGCGATCTTCTCGCCCCTGGCGACCATCTCGCCGTACCCGTCCTCGTAGTACAGCTGCGGGTCGCGCTCGAAGGTGGCCTTCAGCGCGTCGGCGAGGCGCTCGGCCGCCGCGGGCCGGATGAGCGTGGCGCCGATGTACTCGCCGAACGCCTCGGCGGGGTCCATCAGCTTGGTGATGCGCGCCAGGTGGCCGCCCTCGTCGAGGGTGACCTTCATCTCCTCGTCGGCCAGCCGCTTGACGTCGTCGACGGCGAGGAGGATGTCGCTGGTCGCGGGCGCGGACAGCAGCGTGCGCTCGACCGAGACGGGGTGGACGGTGTCGCCGTTCACCAGCAGCGCGCCGTCGGCGAAGTGGTCGCGCGCGCACCAGAGGGAGTAGGCGTTGTTCCACTCCTCGGCCTTGTCGTTGTGCACGAGGGTGAGCTTCACGTCATGCCGCCGCTCGAGCTCGGCCTTGCGGTCGTGGACCGCCTGGGCCGCGTAGCCGACGATCACCACGACATCGCGCAGGTCGACCGCCGCGAGATTCCGCAGGGCGATGTCGAGGATCGTGGTCTCTCCGTCGACCGGCACGAGCGCCTTGGGCAGCGTGTCGGTGTACGGCCGCAGGCGCCGCCCGGCCCCGGCGGCCAGTACCATTCCCAGCAACGTGCACTCCTCTATCAGGCCAGCATGTGTAGGCCAAAGGTTAGTTGCCTGGGGGTGGTGATCGTGTAATCCGGAGTTCACCTATTCCGTTACCCGACCAAACGTTGGCAATGCGGGTGCGATGCCGCCGCCCCAGGCTCACCGCTGCTCTCCGCCCCAAGCTCGCCGCCGGCCGTCGCGCGACCGGTCAGTCCTGGCCCCCGAGGTCGGCCGCCTCGACGCCCGACCGTGGCGCGGCCAGCCAGCAGGTGACGCTCTCCCAGCAGAACAGCGCCGACAGGTAGAGCGCCAGCAGCGCGAACACCGGCGTGACGACGCCGAGCAGGGCCCCGAGCGCCACCAGCAGCATGCGGCCCTCCCAGCCCAGGCCCGCGGACGCCAGCCAGGGCGGCGGGTAGACGTGCTGACGGCAGCGGTACACGACGTCGTAGTGGTGGAACAGCATCGCGCCGAGCAGGCCGAACACCAGCACCCGCGGCACGCCCCACGCGAAGCCCACGCAGGCCACGAACCCGTACTCGGTCAGGCGCAGGATGGGCGGGACCAGCCAGTCGAGCCGCCCGTCGTGCGGGTGGGAACTGCCCGGCCCGGCGAGCATCAGCGCCACGGCGGGCGCGAAGACCGCCGGGCCGTCGGCGCCCGCGACGCCGAGGAGCAGCATCACCCCGGTCACGAACGCGCCGGCCAGCGCCGGCGGCAGCGGCGGGAGCTGGCCCGCGACGAGCAGGCCCATGCCGCGCGCGAGGACGCCGTCGTCCCGGTAGGTCACCACGGAGCTGCGCGGGACCCTGGTCATGTGCATCGTGGTCGTGCTCAAAGAGACCTCGCGATCCGGCCGGTCAGCGTGTACAGCGCCGCCACCCCGCCCCACGCGAGCAGCGCCAGGAAGGTGACGCGCGCGTTGAACAGGCCCGCGGTCACCGCGATGAGCACCATGCGCTCGCCGATCGGCAGCACGATGATCTTCTTGAGCCAGCGTGACGCGGTGTTGCGGTCGAGCCGCGCCGACAGCCGCACCACGAGCCCTCCCCCGCCACGGCGCACCGCCACCGGCCCCGTGCCGCCGGCCATGACCGCCGCGCCCGCCACCGGCCCCCTGCGGCCCGCCGCCGGGGTGGACCGCGCCCCCGAGAGGTCGCCTCCGCCGTGGACCGGCAGGTCGGGCGAGCCCCCGAGCCCGGGACGCTCCCAGATGGGGTCGACGCCCGCGGCGTCCGCCCGCGCCCCCGCGTACGAGAAGTCGATCATGTGACGGATGGCCTGGACCAGCATGGCCGCCACCGCCAGGGCCCAGACCCCCTGCGGCCCGGTGACGCCGCCGTCGGCCCCGCCGGCGTACCCGACCGCGAGGCCGACGTACACGACGTACTCCTTGACCCGGTCGAACGTGGCGTCCAGCCAGGCGCCGAGCGGCGAGAAGGCGCGGGTGTAGCGGGCGAGCTGCCCGTCCACGCAGTCGAGGACGAACGACAGGAACAGCAGCACGGCGCCGGCGAGCTGGGCGCGCCGCTGCCCGGCCGAGAACGCCACGGCCGACAGGCCCGCCAGGCCGACCGACAGGCCGGTCACCGCGTTCGGCGTGAGCCCCAGCCGCGCCGCCGCCCGGACGAGGTGGCCCGACCAGGAGCTCACCAGGAAGGTGGCGACGAAGCCGTCGTCGGACTTGACGGCGGCTGCCAGGCGGGCGCGGTCCTCGTCCACCTCGGCCAGCCGGACGATGGCGGCGTCGGCGTCCCTCTGCCCGCTCACTCTGGCGCAGTGCAGCCGCCCGAGGGGCACCGCCCGCACGGCCACGCCGACCCGGACGAGCCCCGCCAGCAGCAGGTCGGCGACCTCGAAGTCGTCGGCGCCGCCCAGACGGCGGTCGCGGGCCAGGTTGGCGAGCTCCTCGGCCACCTCGGCGAGGCTCGCCAGGTCGGCCTCGCCCACGTGCAGCACCGCCCGGAACCGGGCGTTGGGCTCGGCCACGGTGTGGAAGGAGTTGCCCGCGGCGACCACCCGCCCCCGCTCCGCCCGGACCGGCGCGCGCGAGGACGGGGCCGCCGGGCTTGCCGGGGACGGGAGATCGCGCTCGGCAGCGACCAGCGCGCCGGTGCCGCGCGCCGGGTCGGCGAGCAGCAGGGCCAGCGCCTCGGTGTGCGCGACCAGGTCGCCGGGGAAAACCGCGACCGGCCCGCCGCCGGCCCGCGCGATGGCGGCCACCGCGCGCAGATCACCCGCCAGGCCGGTGCTGCGGATCACGCGTCCCGCGTCCTCGACCACCGGGTCGCCCCCGGTGCCCACGGCCTCGACCACCGCCGTGTCGGCCTCGGACGCCTCGGCGCCCTTCCCCCCGTCGACCGCTTCGGAGATGCCGACGTTCCCGGTGGTCCCGGTCGTCCCGGTCGTCCGCGAGGCCAGGGATGTCTCGGAGGCGCCGGCGGTGCCGGAGGTCTCGAAGCGCTCGAACCGCTCGGACGGCCCGAACGGCCCGGCCGGCTCCGGCGCCGCCCCGGCGCCAGGGTCGTGTGCCGACTCGCGCGCGGTGGCCGGTTCGGGCCGGAACACCGACACGACCTTGGTGACGTCAAGAGTGAGGAGCTGGTCGGCCAGGCGGTCGACCAGCGTGCCCTCGGCGCACGCCAGGCGGGCTCCGGGAGTGGTGGCCAGGACCACGGCGACGGCCGGCGGCGCCTTGACGGCGGGCGGCTCCCCCGGACGGTTCGCGGACGGACGCGCGCTCGGTGGCCGTACCGGGGGCGGGTACGCGGATTCAGGCAACCGGGGTCTCCTTCCGCGACCGGGGATCGTCCACCCCGCAACGTAACCGAGCCGTCACGGGGCTTGCAATCCCATCGGCGGGTTCCCTGGCGATCCGCAGGTCACCGGCGGCCGCCATATCCCCATGGACCCGGACGCCCGCCACGGAAGGTGACCAACCCCGACCATCAGTGAACACCCCGGCAACCGGCCGCACGCACCACGGGGCGGCCCTTCTCCGAGGGGGCGCCGAGGACCGTGGCGGGGTGTGGACGGCGGGTAGGGGTCAGTAGGGTCGGCGGAACAGGGATCGGAAGGGAAGTTCGACTTTGGCGGCACAGGAAGCTCGTCCGCGGACCGTCGGGGTGGTCCTCGCCGGCGGTGTCGGGCAGCGGGTCGGGCTCGGCATGCCCAAGCAGCTCCTGCGGGTGGCCGGGCGGACGATCATCGAGCACACGCTCGCCGTCTTCGAGGCCGCGCCCGAGATCGACGAGATCGTCGTCCTGATGGCGCCCGGCCATGTCGCCGAGGTCGAGGAGATCGTCCGGCGCGGCGGCTTCGGCAAGGTGAGCAAGGTCGTGGAGGGTGGGGCGAGCCGCACCGAGTCCACCTGGCGGGCCCTGCGGGCGCTCGGACCGCAGGAGTGCGACGTGCTCCTGCACGACGCGGTGCGCCCGCTGGTGGAGCCGCGCATCATCACCGGCTGCGTCGAGGCGCTCAGGACCCACCGCGCGGTCACCGCCGCGATCCCGTCCTCGGACACGATGGTGGTCGCGGCGCCCGGCCCGCACGGGGAGGTCATCCAGGACGTCCCGGACCGTTCGCGGCTCCGGCGCGTCCAGACCCCGCAGGGCTTCCGGCTCTCGGTGATCAGGAGGGCGTACGAGCGCGCCCTCGCCGACCCCGAGTTCGCGAACCGGCCGGCCACCGACGACTGCGGCGTGGTGCTCAGGTACCTCCCGGAGGTCCCCATCCGCATCGTGCCGGGCAGCGAGCACAACATGAAGGTCACCCACCGGGTGGACGTGCACATCGCCGAGAGGCTGTTCGAGCTCGCCGGGCGTGCGGCTCCCGCCGTCGCCGCGCCGCGCATCCGCCGCCGCGCCCTGGAGGGCGGCACGGTCGTGGTCTTCGACGGCGACGACGGTGACGACGGGGTCGGGGCGCGGGTCGCGGAGCTGGCGGCCGGGTACGGCGCGGCCGTGCACCGCTTCTCGCGCGACCGGGACGGCGTCCGGGTGGAGGACCCCGCCTCGGTGTCCGACGTCCTCGGCCGGGTCGCCAAGGAGAGCGGGCGCATCGACCACGTGGTCAACGTCTCGGGGGTGCCGCGCGCCGGGCGACTGCGGGACCTCGCCGAGCCGGCGGTGGCGGAGGCCGTCCAGATCGGCCTGCTGGGCCCGGTCACCGTCGCCAGGGCCGCCTTCCCGCACCTGCGCGAGACCGGGGGGCAGGTGGTGCCGGCGGTCTTCCCGTCCGGCGTCCGGGGCGGGGCCGCCGGCGGCCTGCGCTCCACGGCGATGGCGGCCGCGGCCGAGCTGACCCGGGCGCTGGCGCAGGAGTGGTCGGACTCCGGCGTGCGGGTCAACTGCGTGAGCCCCGAGCCGGCGGGGATGGGCGACGATCCGTCGCCGGCCGCGGTCGCCGAGGTGACCCTCGACCTGCTCGTCTCGGGCCTGACCGGCCGGGTCGTCGACGTCCCCGGCACCCCCTGAGCGGGCCGCGAGACGGCCGATAACGTCCCGGCCCCGCCGCCAGAGCGGCGGGGCGCCCCCGGCCTACCGCGCGCGGGCCTGCTGTGGCGGCTTGCCGAGGCTGGGCGGGCTGGTGAGGAAGCCCCAGCCCCATGACAGGTGCATGGTGGCGTAGACCAGCGGCAGCCGGGCCAGCGCCGCGGAGGAGAGCCCCCGGCCGGTGGCCACCGAGCCGGCCACGATGGCCGCGACGTACGCGCCCGGCACCAGCAAAGTGGGCCAGTAGAAGGGCGAGACGAGCACCGCGAGCAGCATCGCCGCCACCGCGAACGGCGGGGCGAGGTAGCGCAGGTTGATCGTGCCCTCGTGGGTGCGGGCCACGACCCGCCGCCAGCGCCCGTAGTGGAAGTACTGCTTGGCCAGGGCCTTCACGCTGGGCCTCGGCCGGTAGGAGACGCGCATGCGCGGCTGGAACCACACCAGGCCGCCGGTCTCGCGGATGCGGTGGTTCATCTCCCAGTCTTGGGCGCGCTGGAAGTGCTCGTCGTAGCCGCCGACCCGCGCGAGCGCCTCGCGGCGGAAGACGCCGAGGTAGACGGTGTCTGCCGGGCCCGCCTGCCCACCGGTGTGGAAGCGCGCGTTGCCCACACCGATCTTGGAGGTCATGGCGCGGGCCACGGCCTGCTCGAACGGCGTGACGCCCTCGGCGGCCATGATGCCGCCGACGTTGTCGGCGCCGGTGCTCTCGAGCGTCTCGACGGCCACCTGGAGGTAGTCGTCGGGGAGCATGGCGTGCCCGTCGACGCGGGCGATGATCCCGTTGCGGGACGCGCCGATGGCGGCGTTGAGCGCGTTCGGGGTGCGCCCGGTCGGGTTGGGCACGACCGTCACGCGGGGGTCCTCGGCCGCGAGGGCGTCGGCGACCTCCTGCGTGCGGTCATGGGACGGGCCGATGGCGAGGACGACCTCGATGGGACCGTCGTAACGTTGGGCGAGAACCTGCCGCACGGCCTCGCGCAGGTGCCGCTCTTCGTTGAGCACCGGCATGACGACCGAGATCGGCGGCCAGACTCGAGTGGTCTGGCCGGTTCGGGGCGAGTCGGGGAACTCCTTCATGGCGGCGCTCACGCTACTGTACGAGCGGGTGGGGACGGCAACCCATCGGGCGGCGCGAGCGTCCTCACCGGTGAGCGTTCGACGCGGAGGGGGCCACCAGGTGACCGACGACGACTCCGGCGTCCACGTCGGCGGCGACGCCTACGGCGGCGTCCGGCTGTCGCAGCGCCGCACGAAGCGGGCACGGGCCGGCGTGCGCGGCCTGATCGTCACCGGCGCCCTGTCGAGCATGGTGCTCCTCGGCTCGGGGGTGCTGTGGTTCCTGTCGACCTACGCCACCAGCCAGATCAAATCGGTGAACGCGGGCACGGCGGGCTCGGACGCGCGGGGCGCGATGAACATCCTGCTCGTCGGGGTCGACAAGCGCGACGACCTCACCCGCCGCCAGCAGAACCAGCTGCACCTCGGCAGGGAGGTCGGCCAGCGCACCGACACCATGATGGTGATCCACCTCTCGGAGGACCACTCGAAGGTCACCGTGGTGAGCCTCCCCCGCGACAGCTGGGTCGACATCCCGGGCAAGGGCTCCCATAAGATCAACTCGGCGTACTCGCTCGGCGGCGCGCCGCTCGCCGTCAAGACCGTCCGCCAGGCCACGGGGCTGACCATCAACCACTACGTCGAGGTCAACGTGCTGGGGTTCATCAACGTCGTGGACGCCCTGGGCGGCGTCTCGGTGTGCACCCCGGTCGCCATCGACGACACGCACACGGGGTTCAAGCTGCAGCCCGGCACCTACCGGCTGGACGGGGTCAAGGCGCTGTTCTACGCGCGCACCCGCGCCACCGCCCGCTCCGACCTCGACCGCATCGACCGCCAGCAGCAGGTCATCTCGGCCCTGCTCCAGCGGGCGCTGAGCGGCGGCACGCTGGCCAACCCGGCGAGGCTCACCTCGCTGGTCTCCTCGACGCTGAAGCTCCTCACCGTCGACCAGCCCCTGGCCAAGGACCTTCTCGGGCTGGCCGACCAGCTCAAGGACGTCTCGACCGACGACGTGTCCTTCACGACGGTGCCGCTGGCGGATGTCGACTACAAGGCCCCCACGGGCGAGTCGGCGGTGCTGTGGGACAAGACGGCGGCCCGCGACCTGTTCGCCCGCATCAAGGCGGACGAACCCCTGGTCGCGCCCACCGCCTCCACGAGCGCGAGCCCGTCGCCCTCTGCCTCGGCCTCCGCCTCGCCCTCTGCCGCCGCGCTCACCGTCCCGCCCTCGCGCATCGCGGTCCGGGTCGTCAACGGCACCGCCGTCACGGGTTTGGGCGCGCGCACCAAGAACGACCTGCTGAAGCAGGGGTTCCAGGTGCCCGCTCCTCCCGGGGACACCACGCCGCGCAACCACACCGGCACCCTGGTCCGCTACCCGGCCGGGCGGGAGGACTCCGCCCGCACCGTCGCCGCCGCGATCCCCGGCGCCGAGCTGCGCCAGGCGGACGTCCCGGGCATCGAGGTGGTCGTGGGCACCGAGTACTCCGGGACCAAGAAGGTCACCGTCAAGGAGCCCGTGGCGACGGTGACTCCGTCCGCCACGGCCACGGCGACGCCGGTGGCGAAGACCGCGACCGAGAACATCTGCAAGAAGTGACGCCCGGCCACCTACGGCGATGTCACCCCTCGGACCGGTAAATCACCTCACATCTCGCTATTTACGTTTCTTCACTAAGATTTCCCGCCATAACCGCATTTTGGGTTGACGGGGGGAGCAACGATCCATGAATGACCCGACGGGTGCGGGACCCGGCCGGCCTCCGAACACGCCCCCACCCGGGCCGCCGCCCTACGGCTCCCCGCCGGCCCGGCCCCCGCACGGCCCTCCACCTGCCCGGCCCCCGTACGACGCCCCGCCCGGGCAGCCCCCGCAAGGCCGGCCCCCGTACGGCGGCCCGCCCGGCCGGCCTCCCTTCGGCTCCGCGCCCGGCCTGCCGCCGCAGGGACGGCCCCCACAGGGCATGCCTCCGTTTCCGCCTGGTCAGCCCCCGCACGGGTTCCAGCACGGGCGGCCCCCGTTCACGCCCGGACAGCCCCCGCACGGGGCCCAGCACGGGCAGCCCCCGTTCACCTCCGACCAGCCTCCGTCGCCGCCGTCCGGGGGTCGGGGGCGCAAGGTGCTCATCGGCGGCGCGATCGCGCTGGCCGTCCTGGCCGGGGCCGCCGGGGCGGGACTGGTCGCGCTGTCCGCCGCCGCCCCCGGCCGGGAACCGAAGGCCGGACCGTCCGGCTCGGCCACGCCGTCCGCTCCGGACACCGCCGGCCGCCTCACGCAGGCGGTCGCGGCGCTGGAGCGGCTCCCGGGCATCCGCTACAAGGGCACGCTGGCCGGGGCCTCCGCCACCGTGGGCCTGAACGTCATGGTGCTGCGGCACGGCACCGCGTACGGCACGCTCGACCTGGAGGACGCCAAGGTGAGCGTGCTGTCGGTGGCCGGCTCCTCCTCCGGCGACACCTTCGTCAAGGGCGGGCGGGACTACTGGAGCGCCGCGCGCGGCGTCGCCGCGTCGGTGGCCGGGAGCTACGTCGGCAAGTGGGTCAAGGTCGCCCCCGGCAAGGGGCCGGTCACCGTCTTCGACGGCCTGACGCCCGCCCGGCTGGCGCGGATGATCGTCCCCCCGGGGAGCAGGCCGGAGCCGGAGCCCGGCGCCGAGGACCGGGTGAACGGCGTCGCGGTGGAGAAGCTGCGCCTGCCGTTCGGCCACGTCTACCTGACCACGGCGCCGCCGTACCGCGTCGTCCGCATCGAGATGCCCGGAACGCCCGAGCGCGAGCCGGACACCGACGGCGGCACAGGCACCGACGGGGGCGCGGACGGTGACGGGGACAGCGGCACCGACGGAGGGGTGGACGGTGACCAGGGCACCGGCGCCGAGACCGCCGGCCCCGACCTGACGCACGCCGTCTTCTCCCGGCCCTCCGCCCGCGTCACGGCGGCGCCGGCCCGGGCGCGGCGCGCCCAGGGGCACCTGGACCTGACGGAGATGACCGCCGAGGACGTGGGCACCTCGCTCGCGGCGCTGAAAACCCGGGTGCGCGGGCTGCGCTCGTCGATCGACTCCCGGGTCAGCGTCGCGGTGAAGGGCACCGGCGGTCTGTCGCCCTGCGACTCCTCGGCCTGCACCGCGCACGCGCGGCTGACCAACCGCCTGGCCGGCCAGGACCCCGGCCACGGCGAGGACGCGAAGGTGGCCGTGGACGTCACCATCGGCTTCCGCCTCGACGGTTCGCCGGTCGGCTCGTGCACGCGCCGGCTGGTCATGCGGCCGAACAGCACCGGGCAGGTGTCGTGCCGCATCACCTACCATGCCCGCAGCGACCGGAGCCACTACATGGACGCGCGCATCACCGCGCTGCCGCGCACCGTGACCGCGGGCGGCGTCCGGGACATGCTGGACGCCCTGGGCAAGGAAGGGTGAACCCGCGTTGACACCGGCCTGAGCGGCACGCCACGGTGATGGCCGTCGTGCGGCCACCACGGGAGGACGAGGCTTGGACAGCGTCGGGCACAGGGCAACGGAGACCAGGCCGTCCACGCCTGCGCCGGACACACCCCAGGAGGTGCGGGAGCTCCTCGCCGACGCCGAGCGCCTGCTCGCCGCCGCGCGGGCGCTGAGCGCCGACGAGGCAGCGGCGCGGGCCGAGGTCCAGCGGGCGCTGTCGTCGCTGCGCGCCCGCTCGGCGCGGGCCGACCTGGCCGCGATCCCGGTGGCGCGGCTGAAGGACGTCACCGAGGGCCGGCTGCGGCTCGGAACGCTCGAACAGGCCGGGTACACGACAGTGCTGGACGTCCTGGACGCCACCCCGTACGCGTTGCAGCTGCTCCCCGGCATCGGCGCGCGCACCGCGGCGCAGGTGCGCGCCGCCGCCGCGCAGATCGCCAGGGCGGCCGAGGAGACGGTGGCCGTGCGCGTCGACGTGGACCGGCACGACGACGCCGAGACCACGGCGCTGCTGGTCGCTCTGCACCGGCTGGTCGCCGCCGGTCCCGACCTGCCGCGGGCGGTCCGCGCGGCCAGGACGGTCCAGGACGGGCTGGCCGCGCCGCTGCCGGCGGCGCGGCCCGCGCGCGGCCGGCTGCGGATGCTGGTCGCGGGCCGGGACGGCCGCAGGCAGGCGCGCGAGGCGGTCGCCGAAGTGGCCCGCCTGCTCACCGAGGCCGACGCGTCCGGGGCGCGGCTGCTGCTCGCCCAGGCCTCGGTGGACCTGCTGCGCCCCCAGGCGTCCGGCATCGAGGCGTGGGCCGACTTCGAGCTGCGCCCGCCGGAGTACTACAACCTGCTGGCCGAGATCGCCGCCCTGGAGCCGGACCGCGTGGCCGCCGAGGGCTTTCTGCCCGACGCCGTCTCGGCGCGCGTGCGGGCCCAGGAGCTGGACGACGCCCACCGCAGGGTGTCCCTGCGCGGCTACCAGGCGTTCGGCGCGCGCTTCGCCCTCGCCCAGCGCAGGGTGATCCTGGGGGACGAGATGGGGCTGGGCAAGACGGTCCAGGCCATCGCGGCCATCGCCCACCTCAGTGCGCGCGGGGACCGGCACTTCCTGGTCGCCTGCCCGGCCAGCGTCCTGATCAACTGGACGCGCGAGGTCGAGTCGCGCAGCACGCTGAAGGCCTACCGCCTGCACGGCCCCGACCGGGGCGCGGCCGTCGCCGAGTGGACCCGCACCGGCGGCGTCGCGGTGACCACCATCGACTCACTGCACCGGTTGCCGGTCCCCGCGGAGGTCGGCGTGGGCATGCTGGTGGTGGACGAGGCGCACTACGTCAAGAACCCGGCGGCACGCCGCTCGCAGGCGGTGGCCGAGTGGTGCGCCCGCACCGACCGCGTGCTGTTCTTGACCGGGACGCCGATGGAGAACCGCCTGGAGGAGTTCCGCAGTCTGGTCGGCCACCTGCGGCCCGACATGGTGCCCGCCGTGCGGGGCGGCGACGCGGCGGCGGGCCCGCAGTCCTTCCGCAGGGCGGTGGCGCCCATCTACCTGCGCCGCAACCAGGAAGACGTCCTCACCGAGCTGCCCGACCTGGTCATGGTGGACGAGTGGGAGGAGTTCAGCCCCGCCGACCTGGCCGCCTACCGGGCCGCCGTGGCCGAGGGGAACTTCATGGCGATGCGCCGCGCGGCCTACGCCGTTCCGGAGTCCTCGGCCAAGCTCCAGCGGCTGCTGGAGCTGGTGGAGGAGGCCGCGGGCAACGGGCTGAAGGTGGTGGTGTTCTCCTACTTCCGCGACGTCGTGGCCGCCGTGCACCGGGCGCTGGACGGCCGCGCGCACGGGCCGATCACCGGTGACCTGCCGGCCGCCGCCCGGCAGCGGGCCGTCGACGCGTTCACCGCCGCGCGCGGGCACGCCGTGCTGCTCGGTCAGATCCAGGCCGGCGGCCTCGGGCTGAACCTGCAGGCGGCCTCCGTCGTCATCATCTGCGAGCCGCAGGTCAAGCCCACGATGGAGAGCCAGGCGGTCGGCCGGGCGCACCGCATGGGCCAGACCCGCAAGGTGCAGGCGCACCGCCTGCTGACCGCCGACAGCGTCGACCAGCGGATGCTGGACATCCTCCGCGACAAGACGAAGATCTTCGACGCCTACGCCCGGCGCAGCGACCTGGCCGAGTCCACGCCCGACGCGGTCGACATCTCGGAGCAGACGCTGGCGCGCCGGATCGTGGAGGAGGAACAGCAGCGGCTCGCCCTGCCCCCCGAGGCTTCTCCCCCGGAGGAGCCGGGCCGGGTCACCAGGACGTGCCGGTGATGCGCTCGTAGGCCTCGATGTAGCGGGCGCGGGTGAGCTCGACGATCTCGCCGGGCAGCTCGGGGGCGGGTTCCTTCTTGTCCCACCCGGTGCCGGTGGCCCAGTCGCGGACGAGCTGCTTGTCGAAGGCGTACTGCGGGCGGCCGGGCTCCCACCGGTCGGCCGGCCAGAAGCGCGAGGAGTCGGAGGTGAGCACCTCGTCGGCCAGCACGAGCGTGCCGTCGGCGGCCCGGCCGAACTCCAGCTTGGTGTCGGCGATGACGACGCCCCGCGCGGCGGCGAGCTCGGCGCCGCGCCGGTAGATCTCAAGGGTGAGGCGGCGCAGTTCCTCCGCGGCCTCGGCGCCTTCCTGGACGACCACGTCGTCGAAGGTGATGAACTCGTCGTGCGCGCCGAGCTGCGCCTTGGTGGTGGGGGTGAAGACCGGCTCGGGCAGCTTGGAGCCCTCAAGGAGCCCCGGCGGCAGCGCCACGCCGGACACCGAGCCCCGCGCGCGGTACTCCTGCAGGCCGAGCCCGGCCAGGTAGCCGCGCGCGATGCACTCGACCTGCACCATGTCGAGCCTGCGGCAGCGCACCGCGCGGCCGGCGAACTCCTCGGGCACGTCGGTCGCCGAGATGACGTGGTTGGGCACGATGTCGGCGAGCTGCTCGAACCACCACAGCGAGAGCCGCGTGAGGATCTTGCCCTTGTCGGGGATGGGGGTCGGCAGGATCGCGTCGTACACCGAGACGCGGTCGGAGGCGACGAGGATGATGTCCCCGCGGTCCTCGTAGACGTCGCGGACCTTCCCTGAGTGGAGAAGCTTCACCCTGCCCCCTGCTGCGGTCTCACCTGCGGACGGCTCAAGGCTACCGCCGGGCCGTCCACTCCCTGCGCCGCAGGGCCACCCGCCGCAGCAGGACGCCCATCAGTGCCGTCAGTGCGGCCACGGCACCCCCGGCGCCGTACCACAGGGCCGTGGAGGACCCCGGACGGCCGCCGGCCGCCGGTGCGGGCAGCCGGTCGGAGTCGGCGGCGCAGACGATCGGCCGCCTGCTCCCCTTGGTGGTGGCGCAGGCGACCGCGGCGAGCCGCTGGGTGCCCGCGGGCAGCGCGCCGACCTGGACGGTGGCGCTGTACCGGCCGGTCCCGCCGGCCGGCACCTTCCCGCTCCAGGTGACGCGGCCGCCGGTCACCTTGCCCTTGGGAGCCGAGGAGACGAGCCGGACGCCGGGGATCAGAGTCTGGGTGAGCAGCAGAGGCGGGGTGTCGGCGTTCCCGGTGTTGGTCACCTTGATCGTGTACGTCACGCGGTCGCCCGGCCCCACGCCGGCGAGCCCGTTGTCGATGCCGATGCGCAGCGCGTAGTCCTTCTTCGGCTTGGCGGGGTGCGGGGTCGCGGCGTAGGCCGCCGCGGTCCCCGGCGGCAGCAGGGCGAGGGCGACGGCCACGCCGATGCGGGCGCCGGCCGTCCGCCCCCGGACGGCGGAGGCGGCGGTTTCCCGTCCGTGGACGGCCGGAGGTTCCATCGGCCACTACCCTTCGATCGCGAGATCCGCTTCGGCGCCGGTTTTCCGGATGCGGGCTGCGACTCGCACGATAACGGCGCACGGCGGGAATTCGGCGTCCGCGCCGCGCGGGCGGCGGGCAGTCTTTAACGAAGTGCGGCCCAGGTCGCCGTCGCGCTTTGTGACGCCCCGCGGGCATCACAAAGTCGTCGCGACGTGATCCAGGATTCCGCTGGAGGTGTCGGGCCGGACGAACGGCACGATGATGCGGTGACTGGTGGTGATGGCGTCGCCCGCCGAGGCGGACGCGCCGTTCATGACGGCGACCGCTACCTCCGATGACGAAGACTGTCATCCATTACGGCTCAAATCGGATATATGCCGTTTACCGAATGCGGCGCCATCGACGTAGTCACGTGACATCCCGGGAAAATCGGGAAAAGCAAGATAGGGCGTACATGGTGCATCTGTAGCCAATGAACGAATTTATGGTGATAATCGGGGGAAATCATGGGTGGTCGGCTCGCGTCAACCGCGATCGGGTTCGAGATGGCGGTCATGCTCGTCCTGTCCGTGCCCATGGCGGCGTCCGCGACGGCTCCATCCCCGTCTCCATCCCCGTCTCCATCCCCGTCTCCATCCCCGTCTCCGGCCGCACCTCCGGCCCCGCCTCTGGCCGCACCTCCGGCCGCACCTCCGGCCGCACATCTGGCCGCACCTCCGGCCGCGTCGGACGGTGACGGCCGGAGCGGGCCGCACCGGGAGAGCCCCGGCAAGGCGGAGTACGACCTAGGCTCGGTCGAGGTGGTGGTGCGCGTGCTGCCGCCCAGCGGCGCGCCGACTCCCCGGCCCACCGTGCCCGGGCCCGGCGGGGGCGGGGCGCCCACCGGCGAACCCGAGGACACCGGCGCCGCGACACCGACGGCCGGCGAGTCCGACGACCGCCAGGCGTACGGGCACGACCGGGCCTGGGACACCTCGGGCATGGACGTCGCGACGATCGACGGGTCCGATCCGACCTCGATCGAGATCGGCGAGAACGGCGGCGCCGGGCATCGGCCGAGGCGCGCCGAAGAATCGGCGGCCACACAGGGGCGAGCTCGGGGCGGCGTTCCTGCCCCCGCTCCTGCTCCGGCACCCGCCCCCGCGCCCGCCCGGCGCGGCGACCTCCCCTTCACCGGTGCCGACCTCCGGGCCCTGGGCATCGCGGCGGCGGGCGGCGTGGCCGCCGTGGTCGCCGGAGCCGCCGTCCTCCGGCTCTCCCGGCGGAGAATGACGGCGCGCCCGGGCCGCGACTGAGCCTCCCGCCGGCCGGTCGTCGGGCCGTCATCGAGCGGAAGTCTCGCTGAGCGCCTCCCGCCGCTCCAGCCCGTGCGCGGTGGCGAGGCTATCCCGCGGACGAGGTCAGCGGTCGCACCGAAGGTGGCCGTCCGACAGCGTGAAGTAGTCCGAAAAGTTTCGGTTCACAACTTTCGATTTTTCTCTGTTTCTTCCCGGCCTGTGTGCCTATTCTGCCGATACCAGGAGTTCTGGCGATCCCTAAAACCGGATGAACTGGTACTTCTATGCCCATCTGCGGGGTGCGGTGGGCCGAAATAGCGGTGCTGGGGGAAAAATGTTTCGGAGCGACGCGGCGGGTGGTGGCCTGCGGGCACCCCGGCGACTCACGCGTATGGACCGGAGAGAACGCACATGACCCACCGAGAGCAGACAAGTCCGGCTTCGCCCGCCCAGCAGGGCATCTGGATCGGCGCGCGGCGGGGCGCCGGTCCGGCGTACCACATGCCGCTCGCCCTGTGGTTCGACGGCGACCTCGACGTGTCCGCGCTGCTGTCGGCGTGCGCCGGCGTGGTGGCCCGGCATCCTGTGCTCGCCACCACCGTCGTGCAGGACGGTGACGGGCTCCACCTGGCCGAGGCCGCGGAGCCGCCGGTCACCGTGGTCGAACTGCCCGATCCCTCCCCCGCGGCCCTCGACCGGCTCATCGCCGAGGAGACCGCCCGCGCCTTCGACCTGGAGAAGGGCCCGCCGGCCAGGTTCGTCCTGGCCCCCGCGGGCCCACGGCGGCACCTGCTGCTGTTCGTCGCCCACCACCTGGTCTTCGATGGCATGTCCAAGGACATCCTGGTCCGCGACCTGGCCCGGTACTACGCCGAGGCGACCGCGCCCCGGCACCCGTTGTCCTTCGCCGACGCGGCCCGCGACGAGCAGGACCGGGTCTCGGCCGCGCTGCCCGCGGCCCGCGCGTTCTGGTCGGAACGCTGGAGCGAGCCCGCCGACCTCGCGCTGCCCGGGCAGCGGCGCACGGCGAGCCGCTACGGGCCCGGTGAGCAGATCGGCGGCGGCGCCGACGACGAGTTACGCCGCCGCGCCGCCGAGGTGGCGCGGACGGCCGGCGCGACGGTCTTCGAGACGCTCGTCGCCGCCGTGCAGGCGCTGCTGTTCAGGTACGGCGCCGACAACCCGGCCGTCATGATCGACGTCACGACGCGCGGGCCCGCGGCCCGCGACCACATCGGGCCGTTCGTCAACGAACTGCCCGTCACCGCACGCCCGGAGCCCGGGCAGAGCTTCGACGCGTTCGTCCGGGAGGTCCGTGCCGTGCTGCGCGAGCTGTACGCGCACCGGGAGGTGCCGCTCACCCGGGCGCTCGGCCAGGCGTCGCGCGCCGCCGTGGCACCGGTGTCGATCAGCTACCGCAGGCGGGACGCCGAGCCGGAGTTCCCCGGTCTCGCGGTGTCGGCCGACTGGACGATGTTCGGCGGGGGCGTGCGCAACGCCCTGCACCTGCAGTTCGTGGACGGCCCCGACGGTCTGGCCACCTGCCTGAGGTTCGACCCCGCGGCCCTGGACCGCGGCGCCGCCGAGCGGTTCCGCGACGGCCTGCGCGCGCTGCTCGGCCACGCCGCCGCCGACCCCGAGGTCCGTCTCGCCGATCTCGAGGTCGTCTCCCCGGCCGAGCGGTCGCGGCTGGTCACCGAGTGGAACACCACTGCCGCGGACTACGGCGCGGCGACGCTGCACGACCTGTTCGCCGAGCAGGTACGGGCTCGCCCCGGCGCGGTGGCGGTGACCTTCGGCGACCGCTCGCTGACCTTCGCCGGGCTGGAGGCGGCGGCCGGCCGGATCGCGAGGCGCCTACGGCGGGCCGGGGTGCGCCGCGGCGACCTCGTCGCGGTGTGCCTGCCGCGCTCGGACACGCTGCCGGCCGCGCTGCTCGCCGTGCACAAGGCGGGCGCCGCGTACCTGCCGCTGGACCCCGACCATCCGGCGGAACGGCTCGCCATGATCGTGGAGGACGCCCGGCCGCGACTGGTGCTGTCGGACACCGCCGTGCCCTGCGCCCTGCCGGGGCCGGTCCTTCTCGTCGACGACGAGGAACAGGACGCGGACCCCGCCGGAGAGGAACAGGACGCGAACCCGGCCGGAGGGGACGAGCAGACTCCGCCCTCACCCGGAGAACTCGCCTACGTCATCTACACCTCGGGGTCGACCGGCCGCCCGAAGGGCGTCGAGGTCGAGCACGGCAACCTGGCGAACCTGCTGCTCTCGATGCGCGACCGGCTCGGCTCGGGGCCCGGCGACCGCTGGCTCGCGCTCACCTCGCCCGCGTTCGACATCAGCGCCCTGGAGCTCTACCTGCCGCTGGTCACCGGAGGCACGGTCGTCGTCGCCGCCCCCGGCGCCGTACGCCGCCCGGAGGCGCTGGCCCGCCTGGTCGCCGAGCAGGGCGTCACGTACGTGCAGGCCACCCCGTCGGTGTGGCGGCTGCTGCTGCCCGGTGGCATCTCGGGGGCGACCGCGCTCACCGGCGGGGAGGCGCTGCCACCCCGGCTCGCGGGAGAGCTGCGGGCCCGCTTCGGTCGCGTCTTCAACGTGTACGGCCCGACCGAGACCACCATCTGGAGCACCCTCGGCGAACCCGGCGAACCTGGCTGGGCCGGTCGACCCCCTGCTGCCGGTACCGGCGAGCCCCGCGCGGCCGTGGGGTCCCGCGAGGCCGAGAGGTCCGGCAAGGCTGAGAGGTCCCGCGAGGCCGAGGTCGTCACGATCGGACGGCCGATCGCCAACACCCAGGTGTACCTGCTGGACGAGACGCTGCGTCCGGTGCCCACGGGCGTGGCCGGTGAACTGTGCATCGGCGGCGCCGGAGTGGCGCGCGGCTACCGGGGCAGGCCGGGCCGCACGGCGGAGCGGTTCGTCCCCGACCCCTTCGGACCGCCGGGGTCGCGGCTGTACCGGACCGGCGACCTCGCCCGCCACCGGCCGGACGGCGAGATCGAGTTCCTCGGCCGCCAGGACGGCCAGGTCAAGCTGCTCGGCCACCGCATAGAGCTCGGCGAGATCGAGGCCCGCCTGCTCGACCACCCGCAGGTCGCCGAGGCCGCCGTACTGCTCACGGGCACGGACGCGCGCACGGACGTAGCCACAGACGCGGGCACGAGCACAGACGCGGGCACGAGCACAGACGCGGGCACGAGCACGGGCACGGACGCGAGCACGGGCGCGGGCTCAAGTGCCGGCACGCACGCCGGCGAGGCACGGCTGGTCGCGTACGTCGTGCCGGCGGCGGGCACGTCCCCCGAACCCGGGGCGCTGAACGCCCACCTGGGCCGGACGCTGCCCCGGCCGATGCTGCCCGCCGCGTACGTCATGCTGGACGCCCTGCCGCTGAACCCGGTCGGCAAGCTCGACCGCGCGGCCCTGCCCGAACCGGCGGCCTCCCACGGCGGCCGCCGCAGCACGGCCGCCACCGTGGTCCACGGCGAGCACGGCGAGCACGGCGCCACAGTGCCCAGCGGTACCGGCGCCGCCGCGCCCGGCGAGACCGGCGCCACGGTGCCGAGCGAGACCGGGACTCCCGGTCTGAGCAAGACCGAGCGCGCAGTACTGGGCGAGACCGGAAGCGCCGGTCTTGGCGAGGCCCGGGGCGCCGGTCTTGCCGAGGCCGGGGTCGCAGTGCTGGTCGAGGGCGGGGACGCCGGGCTGGGCGAGGACGGGGACGCCGGGCTGGTCGAGGAGGTCCGGCGGATCTGGCGGGAGGTCCTGGAGCTCGACGACATCGGCGACGAGGACGACCTGTTCGACCTCGGCGGGCACTCCATCACCATCACCCAGATCACCGCGCGGATCAGGGAACGCCTCGGGGTGGAGATGTCGCTCGACGCCTTCTTCGACGACCCCACCGTCATCGGGGTCGCCGAGGAGATCGCGAGCCTGCGCGAGGAAGCCGGGGGCCGGCAAGAGGAGGCGCCCGAGCCCGCAGGAGTGCGGCCCCGCCCGGCGGGAGTCCAGCCGCCGATGTCGCCGGCGCAACAGCGGCTGTGGTTCCTGCAGCGCTTCGATCCCGAGGACGCCTCGTACAACATGTACCTGGTACTGCGGCTGCGCGGCGCGCTCGACGCCGGCGCGCTCGACACCGCCCTGGACGCGGTGGTGGCACGGCACGAGAGCCTGCGGACCTCCTTCTCCGACGGCGGCGCCGACGGCGAGCCGGTGACGGTCGTCCACCCGCCCGGCCCGGTCCCGGTCGAACGGCTCGACCTCACCTCGTTCGCCGACGCCGAGGACCGCGCCCGGAGCCTGGTCGCCGCGCGCACCAACGCGCCCTTCGACCTGGCCGGGTCGCCGCCGCTGCGGGTCAGCCTGCTGGCCCTGGGCCCGGACGACCACGTGCTCTGCTTCGTGCTGCACCACATCATCACCGACGGGTGGTCCCTCGGGATCATGCTCGACGACCTGTTCGCGCTCTACCAGGCCCGGGCGGAGGGGCGCGAGCCGAGGCTGGCCGCGCTGCCGGTCCAGTACGGCGACATCGCCCTGTGGCAGCGGGAACAGGAGGCCGGACCGGCCGCCGACGAGGCGCTGGAGTACTGGCGGCGCAAGCTCGCCGCGCCGCCGGCGCTCGAACTGCCCACCGACCTGCCCCGGGGACGGCGGCCCGAGGGGGCCTTCCACCCGTTCCCGGTCCCCGAGCAGGTCGTCGCCCGGCTGGAACGGCTGGCACAGGAGCACGGCGCGTCCCTGTTCATGGTGCTGGCCGCCGCCTACCAGGTGCTGCTGGCCCGGCACAGTGGACAGGACGACATCCTGGTCGGCACGCCCTGGGCGGTCCGCGACCGGGTGGAGTTCGAACCGGTCGTCGGCTACCTCACCGACACCCTGGTGCTGCGCGGCGATCTCGCCGGGGACCCGGCCTTCGCCGATCTGCTCGACGCCACCCGCCGCACGGTGCTGGAGGCGCACGCGCACCGCACGGTGCCGTTCGAGCGGCTGGTCGGAGAGCTGGGCGTGCCGCGGGACGTGCACCACAACCCGCTCCTGTCCACCATGATCATCCTGCACAGCCAGGCCGGTGACGGCGCCCCGCCCGAGCGCGTCGGCGACCTGCGGGTGGAGCTGTTCGACGGCGGGTACCGGCAGGCCAAGTTCGACCTGGCCCTGGAGACGTGGCGTCAGGGCGAGGGCCTGCTGGCCGTGCTGGGCTACGACGCCACCCTGTTCCGGGCGGCGACCGTCGAAGCTCTCGCCGAGCGGTTCGCCACCCTCCTGCGCGGCATCGCCGACGCCCCCGCCACCCCGATCTCCCGCCTGCCGATGCTGACCCCCACCGACGAGACCTTCCTCGCCGCGAGCCGCACGGGCGGAGACGATCTATCCGACGCCCCCACGACCCAGGACTCCCCGGAGGCCGCCGTGGAGACGGTCCCGGCGATGTTCGCGCGGATGGCCGCCGCGACGCCCGACGCCACGGCGCTGCTCTGTGGTGACGAGCAGGTGGGCTACGGCGAACTCGACGCGCGGACGGCGCGGCTGGCCACGGACCTGCGGCGGCGCGGGGTGGTCCCGGGCTCGGTCGTCGGCGTCTGCCTCGGCCGCTCGGTCGAGGCGCTGGTCGCGCTGCTCGCCGTGTGGCGGGCCGGGGCCGCCTACCTGCCGCTCGATCCGGAGTACCCGGACGAGCGCCTGGCGTTCCTGGTCGGCGACAGCGGCGCCCGCCTGGTCGTCACCGCCGAAGCGCTCGCCCACCGTCTGCCACCGGGCACTCCCCTGCTCACCGCCCCGTCCGAGCCGGACACCGGCGGCGACACGTGGCGGACGACCCGGCTCGGCGACGACACACGACCGGCCGCCGAACCGCGCGACCACACGTGGTGGACGACCGAGCCCGGCGGCGACACGCGGCTGACGGCCGAGCCCGGTGACCCCACGTGGTCGGCCGCCGAATCTGGCGACGACGCGTGGCGGGCCGTCGAGCCGGGGGACTCGGCGTACGTGATCTACACCTCGGGATCGACCGGCCGTCCCAAGGGCGTGCTGGTCGAGCACGGCGCCCTGGCCGGACGCGTGCGCTGGATGCCGGAGGCCTACGACCTCGGCCCCGGCGACCGGGTCGTCCAGTTCGCCTCGCTCAGCTTCGACGCCCACGCCGAGGAGCTGTACCCGGCGCTGACGGCGGGGGCGTCGGTGCTGCTGCTGCCCGACGGCGCCGCCACCCTGCCGGACGTGCTGCGCACCCCCGCCGGCCGGGACGTCACCGTGCTGGACCTGCCGACGGCCTACTGGCACCGGCTCACCGACGCGCTCGACGACCTGACCTGGCCGGAGCGGCTGCGCCTGGTGATCATCGGTGGCGAGCAGGCGCACGCCGCCGCCGTCGCCCGCTGGCGGGACCGCTTCGGCGACCGGGTCCGCCTGGTCAACACCTACGGGCCGACGGAGGCGACCGTCATCGCCACGGCCGCCGCGCTCGGCGCCGCCGACGCCGGCCGGCGTCCGTCCATCGGGCGGCCCATCGCCGGCGCGACCGCGCACGTCCTCGGCCCGCACGGCGAGCCGGTGCCGCCGGGCGTCCCCGGTGAGCTGTACCTGGGCGGGGCCGGGCTGGCGCGCGGTTACCTCGGCCGTCCGGCGCTGACCGCGGACCGGTTCGTCCCCGATCCGTACGGCCCGCCGGGTTCCCGGCTGTACCGGACCGGCGACCGGGCGCGCTGGCGGCCGGACGGGACCCTTGAGTTCCTCGGCCGTCTCGACGGGCAGGCCAAGGTGCGCGGCTTCCGGGTGGAGCTGGGAGAGGTCGAGGCGGCCCTGCTGGCCGACCCGCTGGTGCGCCAGGCGGCGGTGGTCGCCGACGGCGACCGGCTGGTGGCGTACGTGACCGGGACCGCCGACCCGGACGATCTGCGACGGCTGCTGTCGGGCACCCTGCCGCCGCACCTGGTGCCGACGGCGTGGGTGGCGATGGACGCGCTGCCGCTCACGGTCACCGGCAAGGTGGACCTGGCGGCGCTGCCGGCGCCCGCGCCGGCACACGCCGTCGCGTTCGTGGCTCCCCGCACCGACGCGGAGGTCCTGGTCGCCGGAGTGTGGGCGGAGGTGCTCGGCCTGGAGGTCGTCGGCGCGTTCGACGACTTCTTCGCCCTGGGCGGCCACTCGCTGCTGGTGATCAGGGTGGCGGCCCTGCTGCGCGACGCCGTCGACCTCGAGGTGCCGATCCGCACGGTGTTCGACCGGCCGACCGTCGCCGGGCTGGCGGAGGCGGTGGAGAACCTGCTGGTCGAGCAGCTCTCCGGCCTGTCGGAAGCCGAAGCCGCCCGCCTGCTGGACACGGAGGTCCTCCATTGAGCGGCACGCGCACCGGCGCCGGCGAACGGCCGGCCACCGAGGACGAGCCCACAGTCCACGACGGCCTGCCGACGGGCGGCGAACCGCCCGGCGACCGGAACGGACGGCCCGCAAGCCAGAACCAGCCGCCCACGACCCCGGACGGACCGCCCGCCGGCCAAGACGTGCCGACCGGTGGCCGGGACGGGCTGTCGGCGACCAAGCGGGAGTTGCTGGCGCGGCGGTTGCGCAAAGGGGCGGCGGCGCCGCCGCGGCGGACCATCCTGGCGCGTCCCGCCGGGGAGCCGCCCGTGCTGTCGCACGCCCAGGAGCGGCTGTGGTTCCTGGAGCAGTTCGCGCCCGGCACCACCCAGCTCACCATCCCGCTCAGGCTCCGGCTGCGCGGCCCGCTGGACCCGGATCGGCTGGCCGCCGCGCTCGCGGGCGTCGCGGCCGGGCACGACGTGCTGCGCACGCGCTACCCGGCGACCTGGGACGGCCGCCCGGAGGCGGTGACCGACGACGCCGCGCCCCTGCCGCTGACCGTGCGCGACGCTCCCGGCGAGGCCGCCGCGAAGGCCCTGGCCGAGGAGTTCCTTTCGGTGCCGTTCGACCTGGCCAGCGGCCCGGTGGCGCGGGCGCTGCTGGTCAGGCTGGCCGAGGACGACCACGTGCTGGTGATCGGCGTGCACCACATCGCCGCCGACGGCTGGTCGGCCGAACTGCTGGTGGGCGAGGTCTTCGCCCGGTACGAAGGCACGGTCCCCGCGGCGCCCGAGGTGGGGTACGGCGACTACGCGGCCTGGCAGCGGAGCCTGGAACCGCCGCGGCGCGAGCTCGCGTTCTGGCGGGAGCGGCTGGCCGGGCTGGAACCGCTCGACCTGCCGACCGACCTTCCCCGTCCGCCCGAGCGCACCTACGCCGGCGCCGCGCACGCCTTCCCGCTCGGCGCCGAGCTGACCGGGACGCTGGCCCGGCTGGGGCGCGAGCACCGGGCCACGCCGTACATGACCGTGCTCGCCGCGCTCGGCGCGCTGCTCGGCCGGTACGCGGGCGCCACCGACGTGGCCGTCGGCTCGCCGGTCGCCGGACGCCGGCTGCCGGAGCTGGACGGGGTGATCGGCTGCTTCGTCAACATGCTGACGATGCGGGTGGACCTGTCGGGCGACCCGAGCTTCGGCGAGCTGCTCGACCGGGTCCGGGACATGTCCGTGGACGCCTTCGCCCACCAGGACCTGCCGTTCGAGCAGCTCGTCGCCGAACTCGACCTGCCCCGCGACGTGTCCCGTTCGCCGCTGTTCGGGGTCATCTTCGCCATGCAGAACTACCGCACCGGGGCGGTGCGGCCGCCCGGCGGGCTGAGCGTGGCCGACTTCCCGGTGGACGCCTGGGCGACCCGCTACGACCTTGAGCTCTACCTCGCCGACGACTCCGAGGGGGGCCTGTCGGGGCTGCTGGTCTACAACACCGACCTGTTCGAGGCGGCCACGGTCGAGCGGCTGGCCGAACACCTGCGGACCCTGCTGGAGCGGGTGGCCGCCCGGCCCGAGCTCCCCCTGTCGCGCGTCGACCTGCTCACCGAGGACGAGCGGCGCCTGGTCGTCGACGGCTGGAACGACACCGCCACGGAGTACCCCGGCGAGGCGACCCTGCACGGGCCGATCGCGGCACGGGCGGCGAGCACGCCGGACGCGGTCGCGGTCCGCTTCGAGGGGCGCTCGCTGTCGTACCGGGAACTGGACGCGGCCGCCACCCGCGTCGCGCACACGCTGCGCGGCCTCGGGGTGGGCGTGGGCTCGGTGGTCGCCGTCTGCGCCGAGCGGTCGCTGGAACTGCTTCCCGGCCTGCTCGGCGTGCTCAAGGCGGGCGCGGCCTACCTGCCGGTCGACCCCGACTACCCGGCGGACCGGGTGTCGTTCATGCTGGCGGACGCCGCTCCCGCCGTGCTGCTCACCCAGCGGCGGATCCGGCCCACGCTCCCGGACACGACGGCGCGCGTCCTCGACCTGGACGACGTCCTGGACCCGGACGCCTGGACCGGCGCCTCCGGACCGCTGCCGGAGGTGCGTCCCGGCGACGTCGCCTACGTCATCTACACCTCCGGCTCCACGGGACGGCCCAAGGGCGTGCCCAACACCCACGGCGGCATCGCCAACCGCCTCGACTGGATGCAGGACCGCTTCGGTCTCGACGCCGGCGACGTCGTCGCCCAGAAGACCCCGCTGAGCTTCGACGTGTCGGTGTGGGAGCTGTTCTGGCCGCTGCGCCAGGGCGCGCGCATGGTGCTCGCCACCCCCGGCGGCCACAAGGACCCGGCGTACCTGCGCAAGCTGATCGTCACCGAGGGGGTGACCACCGCCCACTTCGTGCCCTCGATGCTGGCGGTGTTCCTCGGCGAGGCGGGCGGCGCGGGCGCGGCCGGCGCGGGCGACATGGCGCGCGCGGCGAGCATGGCCGGCGCGAAGAGCATGACGGGCATGACGGGCATGACCGGCGCGGGGGGCTGCGGGTCGCTGCGCCGGGTGATCTGCTCGGGCGAGGAGCTCCCGGCCGACCTGGCTCGCCGCTGCGTCGCCGCGCTGCCCTCGGCCGAGCTGCACAATCTGTACGGGCCGACCGAGGCGGCCGTCGACGTGTCCGCCTGGCACTGCCGGCCCGCGGCCCTGGCCGGGCTGGCCAGAGTGCCGATCGGCGCTCCCATCGCCAACACCGCCCTGTACGTCCTCGGCGAGTCCATGGACCCGGCGCCGATCGGGGTGCCCGGCGAGCTCCACATCGGCGGCGCCGGCCTGGCCCGGGGCTACCTGAACCGGCCCGCGCTCACCGCCGACCGCTTCGTCCCCGACCCGTTCGGGCCGGCGGGGTCGCGGCTCTACCGCACCGGCGACCTGGTCCGGCGCCGGCCCGACGGGGCGCTGGAGTTCCTCGGCCGCCTGGACACCCAGGTCAAGCTGCGCGGCCTGCGCATCGAGCTCGGCGAGATCGAGGCCGCGTTGCGGGCGCTGCCCGACGTGCGGGACGCCGCCGTGATCGTCCGCGAGGACCGCCTGGTGGCCTACCTGGTGCCGGACGGCGCCGACGTCTCCGCCGTCCGGGCGGAGCTGAAGAAGACGCTGCCCGACTACATGGTGCCCAGCGGCTACGTCGGCCTCGCGGCCCTTCCGCTCAGCCCCAACGGCAAGCTGGACCGACGGGCCCTGCCCGCGCCGGTCGCCGGGCGCGACGCCGCGGTCGAGTTCGCCCCGCCCGTCACGCCCACCGAGCTGGCGATCGCCGAGATCTGGTCCGAGCTGCTCGGCGTGGAGACGGTCGGGCTCGACGACGACTTCTTCGACCTCGGCGGGCACTCCCTGCTCGCCATCCAGGTCGTGGCGCGGCTGCGCGGCCGCGTCGACGGCCAGGTCGGCGTGATGGACGTCTTCAAGCACCCCACCGTCCGCGAGCTGGCGGCGCTCGCCGACGTCCCCGCCGAACGGCGCGGGCCCCGCGAGCTGCTGCACCGGCTGACCGCCGCCGGCAGCACCACGCCGGTGGTCAGCTACGTGTGCGTGCCGTACGGGGGCGGCAGCGCGGTGGTCTACCAGCCCCTCGCCGACGCCCTGCCCGACGGGCACGCACTGTGGTCGGTGGCGATCCCCGGCCACGACGTGGGGGTGGATGAGGGCACGCTGCCGTTCGACGACCTCGCCGAGGCGTGCGTCCGCGAGATCTTGGACAAGGTCGAGGGCCCGGTCATCCTGTACGGGCACTGCGGTGTCGGCTCGGCCCTCACCGTCGAGCTCTCCCGGCGGCTGGAGGCGGCGGGACGCGACCTCGTCGCGGTCTACATCGGCGGCATCTTCCCCTTCGCCCGGCCGCGCGGGGCGCTGCTGTCGCGCATCTCGCGGCTGGCCGAGGCGGAGCGGCTGCGCGGCGACCAGCGGTACGTCAACTGGCTGATCTCGATGGGCCTGGAGATGGGCGACATCGACCCGGCGCAGGCCCGGCGGATCGTCCGCAACATGCGCCGGGACTCGCGCGAGGCCGAGGACTACTACTCCCGCCTGCTGGAGGGCGGCGCCGACCGGCTGCGCGCCCCGGTGATCAGCGTCGTGGGGACCGAGGACCCGGCGACGGACTACTACCAGGAACGCTTCCGCGAGTGGCACTTCCTGACCCCGGCGACGGCCGTCGTCGTCCTCGCCGAGGCCGGTCACTTCTTCCTCAAGTACCGCGCCGAGGAACTGGCCGAGATCGTCACCACCACCCACCAGACCCTCACCATCACCCACCAGACCCTCACCACCCCCGGACCGGACGTCACCGCCCCGGGTCTGGCCGAGCCCGGCGTCACCGCACCCCACCGCGCCCCCGCCGAACCGGGACCGGGAGACGACACCACGTCCCACCAGGCTTCGGCCGAACCCCAACCTGGGGACGGGCGCGCGCGGGAGCCGGAGGCCACCTGGTGGCTGCACGACACGTCCCGCTCGGACACGCCGGTGACCTCCGGCGGCGTGCGGCCCAGCATCCCGCGTTTCCTGGCCGTCGCGCTCAGCCAGCTGACCTCCGTCGTCGGGTCGGCGCTGACCGAGTTCGCGGTCCCCCTGTGGGTCTACACGACGACCGGGTCGGTGGCGATGTTCGCCCTGATGGCCGTCGTCGGCCTGGTGCCGGGGCTGCTCACCGCGCCCGTCGCGGGGGCGATCGTCGACCGGGCCAGCCGGCGCCGGGTGATGCTGGCCGGCGACGTGGCCGCCTTCTCCATCCAGCTCGCGTTCGGCGTCCTGCTGTGGACCGGCCACCTGTCGGTGGGGTTGATCTATCCGCTGCTGGGCTGTCTGTCGGTCGCCCTCACCTTCCAGCGCATCGCCTACATGTCGGCGGTGCCGCAGCTCGTGCCCAAGCACTACCTCGGGCACGCCGTCGGGATCATGCAACTGGGCAACGGCACGGCGCAGCTCCTGGTGCCGATCTTCGCGGTGGGCCTGCTCGCCGGGATCGGGCTCGGCGGCATCCTGGTCCTGGACGTCGCCAGTTACGCGGTCGCGATCGTCACGCTGCTGGCCGTCCGCTTCCCCGCCACGATGCCCTGGCGGCGCCGCGAGTCGATCAAGGCGGAGATCCTGGGCGGGCTGCGCTACTCCCTCGGGCACCGCGGGTTCGTGGCGATGCTGCTGTTCTTCGTGGTGCTGAACGTGTTCCTCTCTCCGCTCCTGCTGATGTTCTCGCCGCTCGTGCTGTCCTTCGCCGGCCTCGCCGACGTCGGGCGCATCGCGTTCCTGGCCGGGGTGGGGACGTTCGCCGGGGCGCTCATCATGATCGTCTGGGGCGGCCCGCGCCGCATGCGGCTGCGCGGGGTGCTGCTGTGCACGCTGGTCCTCGGCTGCTTCTGCCTGGTCACCGGCCTGCGCGCGGATCTGACCGTGATCGCGGTCGGGGTGTGCGGCATGACGCTCTGGATCACTCTGCTCAACGGCATCTACACGACCATCGTGCAGGTCAAGGTGCCGCAGCGGTTCCACGGCCGGGTGTTCGCCATGAACACCCTCATCGCGTGGTCCACCCTGCCCATCGGCTTCGGGCTGGTCGCCCCGTACGCCGCGGCGGTGCTCGACCCGCTGCTCGCCCGCGGCGGCGCGCTGGCCCCCACCGTCGGGGCGCTCCTCGGCACCGGCCCCGGCCGCGGCATCGGGCTCATGTACGTCCTGTTCGGCGCCGTCATCGTGCTGATCGTGCTGGTCGCGACCCGCGTCCCCGCACTGGCCCGCTTCGACCAGGAGGTCCCCGACGCCGTGGCCGACGACCTGGTCGGCGTCCAGGCGCTGCGAGGCTCCACCCCTACCCGTACCGAAACGACGGAGGCGTGACATGCACCAGGTGGTCGTCAACGACGAGGACCAGTACTCGCTGTGGCCCCTCGACCAGGAGCTCCCCGCCGGGTGGCGGGCCGAGGGGTTCACCGGCGCGAAGGAGGAGTGCCTGAGCCACATCGAAGAGATCTGGACCGACATGCGCCCGCGCAGCGCGCGACTCCGCGAGGACGGCGCGGCGTGACGGCCGCGGCGGCCGGCCCCCTCGCCCGCCGAAACCGTCCGGCGGGACGGCCACGGTGACCGGGGGCGAGAGCGGGGCGGTGACCGGGTCGGTGACGGTGCCGTTCCACGGCGAGCGCGGCGGCGAGGCGGCGCTGACCTGGGGACAGCGGCTGATGTGGCGGGCCGTCCACCTGATGGGCGACAGCCAGTCCTACCTCAACTGTCCCTGGGTGCTCCCGGTCTACGGCAGACGCGACCTGGACGCCGTACTGGCCGCGTTGCGCGTGCTGCTCGGACGCCACGAGAGCCTGCGCACCACCTTCGCCGCCACGCCGGACGGCCCGGTGCAGCGGGTGGCGCGCGACGGCGAGCTGACCGTCGACCTGGTCGAGGCGGGCGCGGAGCGCGGGCTGCGGGTGGCCGAGCGCCTCGGCGCGGAGATGAGCGCCAGCGCGTTCGCGCACGGCGAGGAACCGCCGCTGCGCTGCGCGGCCGTGCTCAAGGACGGCCGGCCGTTCGCGCTGGCGTTCAGCTTCTCGCACCTGGCGGTCGACTACCAGGCTCTGAGCCTGCTGACCGAGGAGTGGAAGGCGCTGCTCAAGGGCGAGGACCTGCCGCCGGCGGGCTGGCAGCCGATGGACCAGGCCGGTCTGGAGAGCGAGGAGTCCTGGCAGGCCCACTCCCGCAGGTCGATCGAGTACTGGCGCTCGATCCTCGAAGAGGTGCCCCTGGAGGTGTTCGACCACGACCCCCGCGAGCCGGAGGACCCGAGGTTCATCGAGGTCGGCATGGAGTCGGTCGCGCTCGCCGCCGCGGCCACGAGGCTGGCCGCCCGCTGGACGGTCAGCACGACCAGCGTCCTGCTCGCGGCCTGCGCGACCGTCCTGGCGGTGGTCAGCGGGCGCCCGAGGGCGGTCATGCAGCTCGTCCACAGCAACCGCCGCGACGCCCGCACCCGCACCATGGTCGGCACCGTCGGCCAGGACGCGCTGTTCGTCCTCGACCTGCCCGCGACCGACTTCACCGCCGCCTGCCGGGCCGCGCACGCCACCGCGCAGGGCGCCTACCGGAACGCGCGGTACGACCCGTTCGCGATGCAGGCCATGCGCGAGGAGATCGGCCGGCGCCGGGGCAGGGAGCCCGACCTGGACGCGTTCTTCAACGACCGCCGGGGCATCGGCACCTGGCCCTCGCTGCCGAAAGCCGCCCTGGAGGAGGATCTGTCCCCCCTGGCCGACAAGACCCGCACGTACGTCACCAACGCCTGGCCGGGCGTCCGGTTCAAGGTCTTCTTCACCGTGGGGACGGCGGCCGACACCGGCCAGCTCAGCCTCATCATCGACACCGCCTACCTGCCACGGGAGACCGCGAGGACGATGCTGCTCGGCATCGAGGCCCTGCTGCTGCGCAGCCTCACCGAGGACGTCCCCATGACCGCCGTCCCGCGCCTGTGCTCACGGGACGCGACCGCCGGCAGCCGGTGACCGCTCACCGTACGCGACCGTTCACCCCAAGTGACGAACACGAACCGCGGTACGGGGCCGGAACCGGCGATCAGGGCCCGGGAGCCCGCTCCCGGTGAACTCCCAGCCGGTCGCGGGCGTCTCATGGCATGTGACCAGACGGGTGATGATGACGGTGCCGTTGGTGTTGTCGTTGCTGGCGGGGTGCGGCCTGGCCGGGGCCGAGGCGACGGCGATCCCCAAGGGGTTCCTGCTGACCGAGTCCCGGGCGACCGCGCCGCGCCCGTCCGGGACGACGCAGGAGGACTGGTGGAAGGTCGGCGACAGCACCTCCTGGCGGCTGGAGCTCAACCCCTGCGAGGCCAGGCGGACCTCCTACGACGGCCGCGTCGCCATGCGCACCATCACCCACCTGAACAGCGGCCCTGGCTACGAGAGCGAGCAGCTCGTGCTGTACCGGACCGCCGTGTCCGCGCACGACGCGTTCCGCGAGCTGCGGAGCGAGGTGAGAACGTGCCCCCGGAAGGGCTCCCCGTCGAGCTCCAAGGTGGACTACGGGGGCCGGCTGTTACGCCTCGGAGACGAGGCCATGATGGTCGGACGGTACTTCATGCGGGACGGCACGCGCCGGCGCGGGCCCGGCCGCCTGTGGATCGTCGCCCGCCGGGGCGCCGCCCTGTTCCTCTACACCTCCGACGAGGTCCCCGAAGACCCGGCCTCATTACAGAACCAGCTCACCGGCCAGGCGAGGGAGATGGCCGTGAAGGTGTGCGGCCTTCCCGGGGTGTGCGGCTGAGCGGGCGTTCACCCGCCGGAGCCTGAGCGCAGGACGTCGTGCAGCCTGAGCGGGGCGGGGGGCGGCAGCGGCCCGGCCCGGCCGGCGCCGTCGGCGCGCAAAGCGTCCAGCAGGTACGCCACCAGCCGGCGGGACGCCGCCAGCGCCGCCTGCCTGGACTCGGCGACGATGCCGCCGTTGGCCATCAGCAGCAGTGTGAGGTCCTCCGGCACGAAGTCGGCGCGCAACCGTCCGTCCCGCTGGGCGCGCCGCGTCAGCTCGGCGAAACCGCGCAGAGCGCGGCCGTGTTCGTGGTCGACGTCCAGGGCGTTGGGGAACGCCGTGATGAACGCCGCGCTGAAGCCCCGGTCGACGGCCTGCATGGCGCACACCTTCTCGACGCAGGCGCAGAACCCGCGCCAGGCGTCCTCATCGGCCAGGGCTTGGTCCACGACGGCGACGCATGCCGCGAACTGGTCGGTGAAGACCTCGGTGACCAGTGACTCCTTCGTCGGGAACCGGCGGTAGAGCGTGGCGACCCCGACGCCGGCGCGCCGGGCGATCGCGGCCATCGGCACGTCGAGCCCGCGTGCGGCGAACAGCTCACGGGCGACCTCGACGATGCGGTTGCGGTTCTGCAGCGCGTCGGCGCGCAGACCCGCCGCCACCTCGCCGGAGCCGTCGCCGGGCCTCTCGGACATGCCTGGCATGCGAGATGCCTCGGTGCTCATGACTCTCACTTTAGGCCAACCGGATGGGGTGCTCCACTTATCGTGCTAGCGTCACCGGCAACCGGAGGCACCCGTCCACTTACCGTCGGCCGTCGACGGATGGGCGCCGCCACCACGGAGGGTTTCGTGAAGTACAAAGGACCGCTCCCGAAACGCATGGTCGGCCGCGCCAACGCCTGCGTCACCGCACTGCGCTCATCGCCTCGATGGGGCGGGATCGTGAGCAGGCACCTCACGGTCGTCACCTACACGGGGCGACGCTCGGGACGCACCTTCAGCACCCCCGTGGGCTACCGGCGCGCGGCCGGCATCGTCACGATCGGCGTCCAGTTCCCCGAGCGCAAGACGTGGTGGCGCAACTTCCTGGACGAGGGCGGCCCCCTCTCCCTCCACCTGGACGGGACCGACCGCCCAGGGCACGCGGTGGCCCGATGCGACGAGAAGGGCCGCGTCACCGTCACCGTGCGCCTCGACGCCTGAGGCGGGGACACCGTCCGAACGGCATCCGCCGGCCTCGGCCGTCAACCTGTGCGGTCGGCTGCCCTAGGTGCGCGGGTCGTCGCGCCGCCGAGCAGTTCTTCCAGCCGCTCACGTTCGGCGTCGGTCAACTCCTGACTGTCTTTGTCCAGCGATTCCGCCGTAAAAAAGTCGAGATTCTTACCCAAAGGAGCTCACCTCCATTCGCGGTCGTGATGCCCGGCAGAGCGTCCGGAAAACCTGATCCGGCACGGAAGCCCCGGCGCTCGGAGTATGCCCGAAGGCCGGCGGCGGGCTCATCGGGCAAAGCCGCATGAAACAAAACTCTACCGGATCGTTCAGAGCCTTCCGCTGTACGGCACCCCGATCACTTTTGTTACGTTGGCGGCATGGACGGTACAAGAACGCACGAGGCTTGCCGCGCCGGCCAACACGCGACCTATGGGCCTCTCGGCTTTTTCCCCGAGCAGCTTGGTCGCGCGACGCCGTTTCTCGTAAGCTTATCGATCTTCGTGTTGACAATGACCCTCGGAGATCTGGTACTGCCGCCGAAAACGCCGCTGGGCGTGAAGATCTGTCTATGGGTGTCTCTGCTCCTTTTCGCGATCATAGTGGCGAAGGTCACGTCGCGGTGGAGGCAGGAAAGGATCGAGCAGACAGCACATGATCTGCAGGAGATCCGGATCGCGGACGAGCCCCTGCGGGAAGGGCATCTGGAACTCTCGCCGCTGTGGACGGCAACCCAGTCGCGAATGAACTTTTACCACAATCTCGCCATCAACCATGCGCGGCAAAGCTTCCGAGCCGCTCAAATCGCCATTCTGGCCGGATTCGCAGTGCTGTTGATCGCTGTCACGATCGCAGTGACCAACCACAAAGCGGCAGGCGTCGCGGCCGCGCTCGGGGCGATCTCGGCGGCGCTCGGGGCCTATATCGCACGCACCTTCCTCCGCTCGCAGGAGACCGCGGCCGGCCATCTGCACACCTACTTCGACCAGCCGGTGAGGTTCTCCCGCTACCTCGCGGTCGAACGGCTCATCAACGAGATGAAAGACCTCGAACCCGACCAGCGTGCCGCGATCAGCGGTGAACTCCTGCGCACCATCATCGCGCCCGATATGGTGCCATCCGGCGAGCCGAGCGGCGCGGCCGCTCCGCCGGAGCATGACGGAAGTGGCGTCCTGGCCGCGTTGAGCCGGATCCGTCGCGCCCATGGAGCCGTCCCGAGAAAGCCGTGACCGTATCGCCTTCCGGACCGCCCCTCACCTCGGAACCCCATGCTCCTGCCCACCGCACGACAGGTTTCGGCTACTCATAGTGACGGTATGCATACTCCTGGTAAACGACCGAGCACTCCGGGAGGATCACCGTGAAGCGAATCGCCCTCGTTCCCCTCATCTCCGCCGCCATGGTCGCGGTCATGGGCGGCGCCGCCTACGCCTCGCAGTACGTGGCCTACGAGGGACCCGCCTTCACCGGCCGGTCGGTGGTCATCGACCGGTGCGGCCCGTCCAACATCCCCTTCCACGGGTCCTACAAGTGGTACGGCGACGGCCAGAGCGGCCGGATGTACAACCAGCCCGACACCCAGGGGGTGATGCACTTCGAACTCGCCTCCAACCGCTACGCCGAACAGCGCACCCCCGTCGGCTGGCAGAGCATCTTCATCGTCTGCTGAATGACCCCGTGAGCGCACGCGGGAGCCGTCCCTGACCGGCGCAGGCGTGCTCAGCCGACCGCGAGCTGGACGCGGCCGGTGAGCACGCCACCGATCTCGCGGGCGACCTCGGGATGAGTGAGGTACTCCTCGATGTCGTGCGCCCGCTCGGCGGGATTGGCGACGGAGGTCTCGACCGGCTCTCCGTGCCAGTCGTCACCGAGCGGGCAACCGATTGTGACGGGATCGGTCGGGCACCAGGCGTTGAACCATCGGGCCACCCGATCGAGGCGCCGGGAACCGCCGACCAGCAGGCGGTGGTTGACGCCGTCCATACCGAGCGGGCTTCCGACGGTGACCAGCAGTTCGACGTCCGCCATCGGGTCGAGACGGGTGAGCAGGTCCACCGCGACGACCGTGCCCAGGCTGTGGCCGACCAGGACCACCCGGCCGCTGCGCGGCATCGTCCGCAGGACGCAGTCCAGGACCATGTCCCGGACCTGGCGGTCGTCGAGGTAGGCGGCCACGTCCGCGAAGATCGCCGCGATGGCCAGCCGGTCCAGGTCGGTGACGGCGGCCAGCCAGCTCAGCCCCTGATGGACGACGTCGGCCACCGCCTCCTCGGGAGCCGGTCGCGCAGCGGGCATGCCGGCGCGGATCGCGGCTTCGACGATCAGCTGTTCGTACAGCGTCCTCGCGGTCGCGGGGACCGGAGCGGTCGCCGTGATCGGGTCGGCGACGAGCTCCTCCAGTGAGCGCGGGGCGGTTCTGGACGGCCGCAGGGCCTCGGCGAGCCGGTCTCCGTAGAAGGGGAAGCACACGTCGGCCGGTTCGATCGTGGGCAGACCGGCGCGGGTGAGCCCGCAGTTCAGGCCGGCGGTCCAATAGCGGCGCAGGCGCTCGGGATCACGTCCCTGCTGAGCGCGGCCGTGCACGAAGACCAGGTGGAGATCGCCTCCGAACGCGGTGGGGCCAGCCGGCAGTCCCGTGCCGGACCCAAGCGCCGGGGGCTGCCCGGGACGATGAGCGGCCTCGCCGGCCGGTGTGCCCGCCGGGCCGTCGACCCGGTGCGCGTCCGCCGGCCCCGGCCCCGGCCCCGGCTCCGGCTCCGGCTCCGGCCGCCGCTCCGGCTCCCGCTGTGGCGCCGGCCCCGTGACGGCGGGCCGAGGGGCGGCGCCGTCACCGAAGCCCGACTCCGGGCCCATCTCCGCCAGCAACCGTCCGCGGGTGTCGTCGAGCGGCAAGGAGGCCAGATGCTTGAGGATGGCGCTGATGCGGACGCCCTCGTTGGAGATCCAGTCGACGGCGTCGTCACCGTCACCGGATTGCCAGACCTCGCCGTCCCGCCGCAATATGCGGCCCTGGTCGTCGGTCCTGGGCACGCCGCCATGGTGCAACGCCGCGACCTCCCACTGGTCGTTGTAGACGGGCGAGCCGGAGCTACCGGGCTCGGTGTCGGTCTGGTATTGCAGGAAGGCGTCGAGCCGGACCTCCAAGCTGTTCTCGCGGATGGAGATCTCCTTCAGCCGGCCGCCGGGGTGACCCACGATGTTGACCGGTTCGCCGAGCACCAGCTTGCCGAGCTGAACGCTCAGTCTGTTCCAGCCGAACGTCTCCCCCACCGGCCGGCCGGAGACGTCGGGGTTCACCATGACCAGGGCGTAGTCGAGGTCCTGGTCGGCGACGAAGAGGGTGTCGGGGTCCAGAGCGAACCGCTTGGCCGGTTCAGGGGTGTTGTCGACGCTGACCTGGGCGTCGAACTCCACGAAGGCCTGCCGTGCGGCCTCGATCCGAGGGAACACGTGGTGGTTGGTCAGCAGCAGTCGCGGCGAGACCAGGAACCCGGTGCCGATCGGCAGCTCGCGGCCGTTCTCGCTGACCGAGATCCTGCCGACGGTCCGCGCCGCACGGGCTCCGCGCGGCAGGAAGCTCCATGCCTGCAGGTCCTTGGCGACTCCCAGGATCCGTTCGTGCATGGAGGGCCGGTCCAGGGACGCGGCCCGCGTGGCCTCCATGACCGCCTCCACCGGCACCCCTTGACGCTGGATGAGGCGGGCGGCGCGGGCCGCGAGCGACTCCGGCGAGTCGGGAAAGGCGTCACCCTGCTCCTGCCGGCGGTGGACTTCGTCTCGTACGGCACTGCTCTGGCGATACCGTTCAGCGGCGGCATGGGCGTGCTCTAAGCCCTTTTCCCGCACTTCATTAGGTATGTCCATGTCAATGCACTGCTCCGCTCCGGATCCGTCACGCTCGCGGCCGACCGGTCGTCCCGCTTCATTTCTCGATCGTGAGCACGCCTTCCGCGCAGGAGAGCACGGTGACCTCGAACGGCGTGCGGTCGCTTTCGGGGAATGAGATGCGCACTCGGCCGCCCTCCTCGCGCTGCCAGTGGCCTGTCACTTCCCGCGGGCGGTCGGCCGAGCCGGGAAGAAGTACAACGAACGTCCCGTCCGCCCGGAACTCCAGGCCTCGTCGCGGCCGTCGGGAAGGACGGAGCGGGTAGCCCTGCGTGCGGTAGACCGCCGTGGTCGCGGTGTCCTCCTCGTAAGAATGGAGCCAGGCACCGACGATGTCCGGCGGCGTCCCGCTCGCCGCCGCCCCTTGAATGCTCGCGATGCCCCCTCACTCGCCCGGCCGGCCGCTGACCATGCCGAGGGCGACGCGAATGTCGTCGAGGACCTCCGAGGTCAGCCGCTCGCTGTCGTGCAGCAGTCGCTCCACCTCACCGTTGTGACTCGGCCGCCGCATCTCGGGCACCGCCGTACTGGCGGGCACGGCGGGCACGCGCCTCACCGGCGCGACAAGGAACGACGCCCGCTCACCGTCCAGGCAGGCGTTCATGCGGGTGGCCTGGCCGCGGGTGAACATGAACATGGCCGCGTCGTCGGTGTAGTCCATGTAGTTCATGAACATGTCCCCGTGAGGCCCGTTGTCGCATGTGATGCGCGGGAAACGCGGCGTTCCCTGATTCGAGTCGGCCTGGTTCGGCGTGTCGTCGACCTTGTCGTCGCTGGTGCACGCGCCGTCATCGTCACCCCAGATGTGGTACAGGTTCAGCCAGTGGCCGATCTCGTGTGTGGCGGTACGGCCACCGTCGAAGGGTGGCGCCGCGGTACCGGCCGTCCCGAAGGCGGAGTGCAGAATGACGACGCCGTCGGTCTGCGGCGGGCCGCCAGGAAACTGGGCGTAGCCGAGCAGACCTCCTCGAAGCAGGCAGACCCACACGTTGAGGTACTGGTCACTCGGCCAGGGGTCCGAACCGCCGGTGGCGTTCGCTTTCACCGCGTCATCCCAGCTGAAGTCGCTCACGTCGGTGGCGATGCGGATGATGCCGTTCGTGGGATTGCCATTGGGATCCCGGGTGGCGAGGCGAAACTCGATTCTGGCATCGGCGACCAGCGGCCTCCAGGGGTCCGGCACCTTGCCCACATCAGGGTTGGCCGCCCGGAAGTCCTGGTTGAGGACGGTGACCTGGCTGTGAATCTGCTCGTCCCCGATGTCCTGCTCCGGGACGCTCCGGTCGTGCACCACATGGACGACGACCGGGATGGTGACCACCTCGGTCCGCGCAGGGGCGAGCCTTCCCCGCTCGTATTGCAGCGCACGGTTCTCGATCAACGCGCGCCGGGCTCGGTACGTCATGCTCTCGTTGAGCAGTCTGCGGTGCACGAGCATGGTCCCGCACAGATCGCGGGCCGGAAGCCGTGGGATACCGGGTTCGGTCATGACGATTCCTCCCTCGTCCCGCGGGTCGTTCGGCTGTGACGGCCAGGCGGTCGTGTGCCCTTAAAGCCATGATGCGAAGTGTCCCGTGCCGGGAGTAACCAGGAACTTCGCCCCAGAAGGTTGATCAAGCGGAAAGACTCGCGTGTCACACCATGCGCACGGCAAACCCCTGGTATCGAGGCGGCTTCAACCCGCGTGGCCCCGCCGCACGAAGGCCTGCCCACGCGGACCGGGCAGGACCAGGTTGCCATCGATGATCAGCATGAAGCGTTCCAGGCCCGGCACGATGACGTGCACTGCGACGATCTGCCCCTGCAGGACCGCCACGACGCGCCGGTACGGGACATGGCCGTGCGCGAGCAGGGTGGAGATCAGCTCGCGAAGCTGGTCACGGGGGTGACCGGGCACGCCACCGGCATGGCAGTAGGCGATCGTCCGGGCGCCGCGCAGGTGGTCGGTGAGGTCGAAGCGCCCGCAGGCGCGCAGCTCCGGATAGTCCGCGTGCCACGCCGACCCGACTCGCAGTGGCGCGCCGGACCGCGAGAGCGTCTCACCCAAGGTCGTCTGGACCAGCTCGCTCAGGGCCCGCCAGGCGGCGTAGGAGACGCTGAGGGAGGTGCCGCAGCCGCGCCGATGCGGGTGGCGAGAAGTCGGGGCGGTGTAGGCCAGCATGGTGGGGACGCCGAGATCACTGGTGATGTCCAGCAGGTGCACCGGTGAGCCGGTGAGCCGTTCGGCCACCGCGTACGCGCGCGCCAGGTCGCACGGCAGAGTGGCCGGGTCGATCACGGTCGGGCGATGACCGGCTTCGCCGAGAAAGGCCCGTATCAGGAGCAGCGAGAGGGCGTCACGCTCGATGGTCTCGTTGAGGGCGTGCAGCAGCGCCTCGGCGGCGGTGACGCCGACGGCCGAACCGCTGTTGCAGCTGTAACGCATCAGGTGGCCGTAGTCGCAGGTGTCCCCGGCCCGCTCACGCAGCGGGCCGGCGTGGGTCTCGACGAACCAGGGCGCCCGCAGGAACAGCGGCACCGCGATGTCCGGTCCTGCTCCCAGCGGACTGTAGCGGTGGCAGGCCAGGCGGCTGCCGGGTGTGCGCGCCAGCAGTAGGCCGCAGGCCTCACGCCGCAGCGGCCCGGCGACGATGTGAGCGGACTCGACCGGCTCCAGGGACGCGGGATCGAAGAGGGCCGGGCCGGTCAGATAGTGTTCCAGCGCCTCGAACAGCGCGCCGGTGCGCGCCGCCTCGGGCCGCCCCTTGCCCATCCCTTGGGCCATCGGCGGGCCGGCGCCCTCGCCGTCGAGCAGCCGGCAGGACCAGACGGCGGGATCGCCGTCCCAGCCCATGTCACTGACCTCCGGTGTGAGGCCCAGCTTCGCGAGCGCCGCTTTCACCCGCTTCGTGGCGTCCCGCAACGGCACCACGCGCTCTACTTCGGTCGGTTCCCGACGGTCCGCGTCCAGCGACCCGGCTTTCACGAAGTCCGCACGGTGCCCCATGAGGCTCGACCTCCCGCGCCTATATGCGCTCACAGAATGCCCGGAAATGCGCCACTAGAACACCACAAATAAGACATATACCTGCAAGAGCCCGCAAAAGGACGGACGCTCATCATCGGGATTCACGCCGTCACCGGCATTGGCCCGCGCAAGGCCGCATCGGCACATATCACTGCGCACATCCACAACCGTGACACACGGAGGTTTCCTGCACTGAACGTCGGGCATGTCTGCCGACATCGCCACTGTTCGGCAGGCGGGCACAGCCCTTTTTCGCCACGTGGAGTGACGCAGGTCGCCGGCTTCGGGACCGGTGAATTCGAAGGCCCCTACCTCTGGCAGCAGATCTTGACGCGTCGGCGCCGCGATCGTGCGGTTCTCCGTTATCTCCGGAGTGACGGTCAGCCGCACGCACCGTGACGCTGAACGTCGTCGCGGCAGGGAAGCCGCACGACGGAGGGAGAAATCATGATCTTCGAACCGTTCACGATCGGCGACGTCACCTTCAACAACCGCGTGATCCGCTCGTCGATCGGGGGGAGGACGGCGTACTACGACGGAACGGTCAGCAACGCGTGGAAGAACTTCGAGCTGCGCTTCGCGCGGAACGGCGTGGCCGCGATCGTCTCGGCCACGCTCAACGTCAACCCCATGCGGTGGTCACCGCTGGAGTATCCCCAGATCAGCCACGACAAGTTCATCACACATCTGCGAGAGGCGATCCACGCCATCCACGCCGAGGGCTGCAAGTACGTGATCCAGATCGGCGACGGCGGCTCGCACGTCCAGACGAGCCTGTTCAGCCAGCCCCAGGACGGCTACGGTCCGTCGTCGGGCTTCGACCTCCTGTTCGGTTACCGCACCCGGCGGACCGAGATGACGCTCGCCGACATCGAGCAGACGGTGCACGAATTCGGGCAGGCGGCGCGGCGGGTGCGTGAGACCGGCGCCGACGGCGTCGAGATCACCGCGTCGAAAGGCTATCTGATCCATCAATTCCTGAACCCGGCCATCAACCGCCGCCGGGACCGATACGGCGGCTCCGTCGAGAGACGCTTCCAGCTCCTGCGCGAGGTCATCGGCGCGGTGCGCCGGCAAGTCGGCGACGACTTCATGGTCGGCGTGCGGATATCGGCCTGGGACCGCAACTACCTGCCGATCGACATCCGGTGGCCGGTGACAAGGCCACTGCGCGCGTTCCTCCGGGGCAACGACATCGACACCTACCTCCGCTATGGCCGGTGGCTGCGGGACCTGGGCGTCGACTACCTGCATGTGAGCAACGGCTACGGCTTCATCAACCCGGGCGAGACCCCTGGCCGGTTCCCGGTCGACGAGGTGCGGCAGTTCGCCAACTCCACCCGGCATCTGTCGGCCAAGGCGGCGGTACGGGCGACGATTCTCAACGTGGTGCCCAAGATGCTGCTGGACCGGGTCTTGGGCATCGGGTGGACGACCGGCGAAGCGGCCAACCTTCGTGACGCGCAGCGGTTCCGCCAGGAGGTCGGGCTGCCGGTGATCGCCAACGGCGGCTTTCAGAGACGGTCACTGGTCGAGGAGGCACTCGAATCCGGTGCGTGCGACCTCATATCGATGGCACGGCCACTGCTGGCGAACCCCGACCTCGTCGAGGTGTTCCGTCAGGGAGGGGAGGCTCCCGCCCGGCCGTGCACCTTCTGTAATCGATGCGCGATCCGCACGACGCTGTTCCCGCTCGGTTGTTATGAGCCCCTGCGCTTCGATTCGGACGCGGAGATGGAGGCGCAGATCTTGGACTGGTCGGCCCGGCCCGACGTCACCGAGCCGCTCCCCTGGGACCCGTCCGGACCGGCGATCCCCTCACCGGCCGGCTCGGGCGACGCTCGCCGTGCGGGCCACCTTGGCGGGGTGTGATCTCAGCAGCAGTCGCGGACCGCCAGTAATCGGCCGGCTCCAGCCGTCCGGCCGGGGTGGAATCCGACTTCTCAGGAACAGCAGGTATTTCCGCAAGTAGAACCCCAAATACCGTCGATCACACGTTTTGTGGCCGACGGGCCCGGCGAGGAAGCTCCCGGGAAGGGGAGCCGGATGAGCAAGGTCGAGAAACGAGAACGCCGTGCCGGCATGGCCCCGAAGGCCATGTGGCGAGAGCGCTATGTCGGCGGCACTCCCGAGGCGGAGCTGCCGATATTCGAGAAGCTCGCCCAGGACCTCATGCTGGTGCAGCTGAGAACCAAGAAGGCCACCGGCGCCGCCGATATCGCGAGGGCCTTCCAGGCGAAGACGATCCTCGGCCTGGACAATGCCCGGCTGACCTTCCACGCCGACCTTCCCGGCGACCTGCGAGCCGGCTTCGCTCAGCCGGGCGCCGAATATCCGGTCATCGTCCGGCTGTCCAATGCCAGCGGTGCCCGCCGGCCGGACTTCGCGCCCGACCTGCGGAGTGCGGCGCTACGGATCCAAGTAGGGCCGGACGAGGCTCACGACCTCCTCATGACCAATTTCCCGGTCTCCCATGCCAGGAACGCACGGGAGCTCGTCATGTTCGCGCGGGCCATGGCCGGCGCGAACTCGACGCCTCGCAAGGCGTTCGCCTGGTTCGTCAAGCTCCCCATGGCGCTCGGCTGGTCCTCCGCCGCACGCATGCGGCGGAACCTCAAGGCGGGGACCCGGCGCCCGGTCCGCAGCCTCGCGCTTGAGAGGTTCTGGAGTCGCACCGCGATCCTGTGGGGAGAGTCGGGGCCGGTGCGCTACCAGCTCCGCCCCGCCACGCACGCGCCGCCGGCTCCCGCGGCGTCGCGCACCGACCCCGACTACCTGCGCCACGAACTGTCCAGGCGGCTGGCCACCACCGACGTCGTCTTCCATCTGTGCGTACAGCGCTACGTGGACGCAAGGCGCACGCCCATCGAGGACGGCGCGGCCGACTGGCGGGAGGAGGACACGCCCGTCATCCCGGTGGCCACGCTGACGATCCCCCGTCAGGACACCGCAACCGCCGAGGCGCGTGCCGCAGAACGGCGGGTCGACGATCTCGCTTTCAATCCATGGAACACCACAGAGGAGTTCCGGCCCCTCGGCAACCTCAACCGCGCACGTAAGGCCGCCTATGAGGCCGGCAGCGCCCATCGCCTGGGCGACCGCTTCGTCACGCCGGTGCCACGGCGCAACACCGTGGTCGGCGTGCCCGTACGGGCCGGATTCCGTCTCCTCAACCGGGTCGTACCCTGGCACCGGCTCCCTTCGCGGCTCGGCCTCGTCAACCTCGATGCCCTGCGACAGGCATTGCGCCAGGACAATCTCATCGACACCGACATCAAGCAGGCCCCGCCGAAGGCGCGTCCAGTGCCCCCGCCCATCGACGAGCGGCTGCGGATCCGGCGCAGCTATGACGGCAGCCACAACGATCTGTCGGCGCCGGCGATGGGCAGCGTCGGCTCCGCCTTCGGCCGCAACCTCGCACCTGTCCATCGCCCCGATCTCTTCGACACGCCCAACCCGGTCGTGGTCAGCCGTGAGCTGCTCCACCGTGACACCTTCGTACCGGCACGGTCGCTGAACATCCTCGCCGCCGCGTGGATCCAGTTCCAGGTGCACGACTGGGTCGACCACAAGCGCTATCCGTTCGGGACCAAGACCGTGGAGGTGCCGCTCCCGCCGGGCATGAGATGGCGCAACACCCCCGAAGGACCGCTCGAAGAAATGATGCGCTTCGCCGAGAACGAGGGGATCGCCTCCATCGAGGGCACGCGGCCGCCGATCCTGTTCGCCAACAGCGCGTCGCACTGGTGGGACGGTTCGGAGGTCTACGGCGGGGACGAGACCGTCGCCATGTCACTGCGCGAACCGGGCGGCGGCGCGGAACTGCGTCTGGACCAGGGCCACCTGCCGTCCGGCCCGAACGGCACCCCCATCACCGGCTTCCGGGAGAACTGGTGGCTTGGTCTCAGCATCATGCACACCCTGTTCGCCCGCGAGCACAACGCCGTGTGTCAGGCCTTGCGCGGCGAGTACCCCAATATGAGCGACGACAGCGTCTACCACACCGCACGGCTCGTCATCTCCGCCCTCATCGCCAAGATCCATACGGTGGAGTGGACTCCCTCGATCCTGGCCACCGACCTGATCGACACCGCGCTGCACGCCAACTGGTACGGCCCTCCGAAGAACTGGCTCACCCAGTTGGGCCTGTGGCTGTACGACACGCACGCCCTGACCGGCATCCCCAAGACCCTTCCTGACCACCACAACGTGCCCTACTCCCTCACCGAGGAGTTCGTCACCATCTATCGGATGCACCCACTGATCCCGGACGATTTCGAGATCGCCGACCACCCCTCCGGCCGGCGGCTGGAGAATTTGACGCTGAACGAGATCCAGGGCGCCGCGACCGAGGCGGTCATCCGCAGGACCGGCCTGGCCAACTCGCTCTACTCGTTCGGCATCGCTCACCCGGGCGCGGTCACCCTGCACAACTTCCCGCGCGCGCTCCAGGCGTTCGAGCGGGGTGGTGAGCTGATCGACCTGTCCGTCGTCGATCTCGTACGCGACCGGCGCCGCGGCATCCCGCGCTACAACGACTTCCGGGCGGGCCTGCACAAGCCGCTCCTCCGGCGGTTCGAGGATCTCACGTCCCAGCCGGAGACGCTGGCGCGGCTCAAGGACGTCTACCGCACGGTCGATGAGATCGACACGATGGTCGGACTCTTCGCCGAGAATCCGCCCAAGGGCTTCGGCTTCAGCGACACCGCCTTCCGCCTGTTCATCCTCATGGCCAGCCGGCGACTCCAGAGTGATCGCTTTCTCACGGTCGACTTCAGACCGGGAATCTATACACCGCTGGGGATGGACTGGGTCGAACGCAACGGCATGACCAGCGTCATCCTCCGCCACTGCCCCGAACTGGCGGCTGCCCTGCCAAGAACGGCCGGCGCCTTCACACCGTGGCGCGCGACTCCCCGCCCGCATCCATGACATCGACCGGTCTCGTCCCGTACGGCCCGGCGTCGGGGGTCGCAGGGGCTCAGGCGAGGTCTTTCTCGATGGCCTGAGTGACGGCCGGGTCCTCGGGGGTGGCCGCGTAGTCGACCACCAGTGCGTCCTGGCGGGACTGACCGTCTCAGGGAGCGGTCAGGACGTAGCCTCCCACGGAGGCGGGGATGACGAAGGAGTCCAGCCGCCGCAGCCGGTGTGTCGTGCGGTCCAACCGGTACCAGGTGTGCGTCCTGCGGTACGCGCTGCCCGACCCGCGGTCGACGCGGGTCAGGACATCGACGTGGCCGGCCTTGTCCCAGCGTGTCGCCAGAAGCCTCTCGCCCTTGCCGAGCAGGAAGGGAATGGTGGTCTTCTTTCCGGTGGCCAGGTTGCGAAGGAGCACCGCGTTCTTGCGCGAAGCGCTGTCACTGGCCTGGATGCCCGCCACGGTGACGCCGCCGGGGCCGAGGGCACCCCGGGTATAGACCGATCGCCGCAGCTTCACCTTCCACGTGCCGGTCGCATAGAGCACCGCCGTGCGGTTGTTCCCGGCGAGCATGCGCCCTCCGTCCGGGCTGAACCCCCACGACTGGTACCCCTTGGGCAGCGTGAAGGCCTTGCCCTTGCTGGTGTCCACCAGCCGCTCCACCTCCCGCCCGGACGGCAGGAGGCCACGCAGGCCGACGAACCGGCCGCCCGGCGCAAGGGTCAGCCAGCTCATCTGCAGATCGTCCGGCCAGGTCACCTTGGGGACCGGACGCGCCTTGCCCGTGGCGGCCTTCCAGATCATCAGCACGCCGTCGCGCTCACGGAAGTACGCGACCTGCGCGCCGTCCTGGGTCACGTCGACGACCGCCTGCGTCACGTACTCGCCGGGCGCCACGGTCCTGCGCGCCTCAGGCAGCGCGACGACCCGGCCGTTGCTCAGCCACACCTTCCACGGCCCGCACGGATGCCGCCCGCCATCATCCTGCAGGCACGCACCAAGGCCGACATAACGCACCACAGGCGTGGCCGCCACAGCTTGGGCCACAGCACCGGCCACAGGCGTGGCCGCCACGGCCTCGGCCGGACCACCGGCCACGATCGCTGCCATGAGCGCGGCGATGGCCGCCCGTAACACCATCCCGACATCCTGCGAGCACTTCTCACATCCCGTCAACCCACCGACGCGTGCAGCGGAACCGGCGTCTCCACCGACCACCGGCCCCCGGCTCGATAGCGTGGCCGAATGGCGAAGGTCTTGGTCACCGGCATGTCGGGCACGGGCAAGTCCACCGTGCTGCGGCGGCTCGGGCTGCGGGGCTATCGCGTCGTGGACACCGACACCGACCAGTGGAGCCACTGGGTGACACTGCCGGACGGATCGCCCGACTGGGTGTGGCGGGAGGACGCCATCGGCGCGCTGCTGGCCGAGCCGGACGACGGCGGGCTCTTCGTCGCCGGCTGCAAGTCCAACCAGGGCCGGTTCTATCCGCTGTTCGACCACATCGTCCTGCTCAGCGCGCCCGCCGACGTCCTGATGGCCAGGATCGCCGCACGCACCGACAACCCCTACGGCAAGCAGAGCGAGGAGCGGAACCTGATCCTGCACCACCTCGCCGTCGTGGAACCCCTCCTACGAGCCACGGCCACCACCGAGATCGACACCCGCATCCCCCTCGACGAAACCGTCACCCACCTCGAACACCTCGCCAACGCCCGGCGCGCCCCTGTCTCCAAATGAGCTTCCACCCGACCGCTGCTGCCGAGTCATCGAGGTTAGCCCTGCGGCGTCGCGAAGCCGGCCACGGAAGCAACGGCGCCAACGAGTCGCTACTCGCCGCCCTCTACGACTGAGTCGGCCTCTCCACCTCCGCGACCTGCTGACCTCCTTCAGGGAAGGGCGGCCGCGCGGCCAAGCGCGCTACCGGCTCAGGGCGGTCAGCCAACTGGCGACGCGCGAGGTTGATGAAGATCAGACGGGCGTCTTCGATGGTGCTGCGGGCCGCAGCCCACTCCTCCTCTGAAGTGATCTCGCACATGTTGATCTTCCGGTTCGTCTCCCAGAAGACCCGATCGATCTGATGCGCTACAGAAACCAGATCCGGGCGGCTGACCAGCGTGAGGACGGTCAGCGCTTCGTTCCACGCGACCCAGTCCGTTCTGGTCCCGTCTCTCCACGCGGACAGGAAGCCGAACTGCACTCGATTGGACTCCCGCATGATGCCCAAGCAGGCATCCACCTGGCGATCACGCAGCCAGTGCTACCTCGGCAGCCTTGTCGTCCGCCGGTCGCTCGCCCTCCCAGACCACCAGGTCATAACTCACGCGAGGCAGCTTCCCCCACTGCCGTCTTTCCGGCAAGAGCAAAGGTCATCGGACTGGCCTGCCCGGCTGTCGGGGTCCCATCGGAGGTCACTCGTTCCCCCACAGCCCCTGATCTGCCCGCTGCCACACCGTTGCCCATCCGGCGCGAATCGCCGTGGGCCGTCAGGGGGAACCGGGAGCGCAAGTGGCAACGCCTTGCGCCCGGCGGGCGAAGGGGGCGAAGCCCCCCTGGGAAACACGGCCCGGAGCGAGGGACCATGCCGGACGATCATTTCCCTATGCCAAGCGAGCGATCATGCCTGGCGGTCCCGAAGCCGAGACCATGGTTCAGCGTGCCGAGAACCGTCCGGACAGCACACCCATGCGGAATGCCGTCCACTCGGAGGCGACGCACCGCAACGGCTCGCGCGAAGGGGCCTGGGAGTCTCGTATGGCCTTGGCACCGGCGGCCAGGTCGGCGACCTCGACACAGTCGTTCTCGGCGGCGCTGTGAGAGGACTTGCGCCAGTTCAGGTGGGCGTAGAGGTCGAGCTCGGGATCGGCCACGTCGTCTTCTCTTCCTCCATGCGAATGATCAGGACCACGGAGTCGTCCACCGACCCGTTGTCCGGCGACACCACGCCCTCGTCTCAAAGGATCCCAACTCGCACGGTCTCAGGGGAAGGGAGCAGACAACGGACCTGCTTGCCGATGGGAGTGAGTGCGACATCCCAGCCCGGGGCGAGCGCGTCCAGCAACCACAGCCCGCGCCCGGACTCGGCGTTCGGGTGGTCTGGAGCCGTGGCCGACCGTACAGGCAGGCGAGCGGGATTCGGGTCGTGCACCTTGACCCAGATTCCCGTGGCGTCCTGCTCGACCTCGACGACGACCGGCGTCCAGTGCCCGCAGGCCCGTACGGCGTTGCCGATCAGCTCCGACGCGACCAACCGCGCCGACTCGGCTGTTTCGAGGTCGACACCGGCTGCCGCCAAGACCTCCAGGGTGACCTTCCGCACCGCCCGGAGGTTCTCCTCGCACACGTTCATGTGCACGACGAACCCCCGCGGCCCCCGAGCCAGGTAGAACCCCAACTCCGCCTCCGTCCGCACTGCTCGCACGTGCACCCTCCTACGACGTCGCTGTAACTGGGAGCGCCATGATTTCGCCACGTAAAGGGTTTTATCGGACACGCAGCGTCACAACGGCTTGCGACAGATGATGGAGGCTTTCCGGAGAAGGGCGCAAGCTTTCTACCTAACTTAGAGCGAGAATGTTGTGACTCCATGCTGTCGCCGATGTCAGACTGCGCTCATGCCAAATGCACCTGTCGTGCCGACCGTCCGGCGGCGACGTCTCGGTGCCACGCTCAGACGCCTGCGCAACGACGCAGGCCTGACCTTGGACGAGGCCGCCGCTCTGATGGGGTGGAAGGCCCCGAAGATGTCGAAGGTCGAGAACGCCTGCGCCACCATCCGTCCCGTAGACGTCGCCGCATTGGTCAAGGGCTACGGCGTGACCGACGCCGACGTGAGCAAGGCTCTCGAAAACCTGGCCAGAGACGCCGGCAAGAAGGGCTGGTGGCAGACCTACAGCGGCGTCCTCGCTCCCGCCTACGCCGACTACATCTCACTGGAGACGGACGCGGACCGCATCAGCGAGTGGTGCCCGCTGCTCGTGCCCGGCCTGCTGCAAACCGCCGCCTTCGCCCGCGAGACCATCGCCGGCAGCAGCATGACCCGGACGCCAGATGAGATCGCGGCACTCGCAGAGGTACGTCAGGCGCGTCAGGCCGTGCTCAGCCGCCCCGGCAACCCACTGGAACTATGGGCGATCATTCATGAGGCGGCGTTGCACCAGCGATTCGCCGTTCGTCCCGCCACCATGCGCGAACAACTTCGCCGCCTGCTCGATGCCGCGGAACTGCCGAACGTCACCATCCAGATCATGCCGCTGGATGCCACCCCGCATCCCGGCATCATGGGAGGCTTCAGCCTCGTCGTCTTCCCTGGGGCCCTTCCTGACATCGTGCTCTTGGAGAACCTGAGCGGAGCCACCTACATCGAGGGCGAGGACGCGATTCCATTCGCCAGGGGCATTGATCGCATCCGCGCCTCTGCGCTATCTGTGGAGGACTCCCTCGCTCGCATCGTCCACCTCGCAGAAGGGACCAAGACATGAGTCACTCCCCGGCCGACTCCCTCGCCTGGCGCAAGTCCACCTACAGCGGCCCAGAGAACAACTGCGTAGAGGTGGCCGGCCTCCCCGGCGGCGCCAAGGCCATCCGCGACTCCAAGGACCCGGCACGCGGGTATCTCCGAGTCACCGCCTCCCAGTGGACCGCCCTCCTCGACATGGTGGAGTGATCTGTCGGCCCCTCGGGCGCGCGGGGCGGTGCATGCCTGGAGGCGAACGGTAGGCCCATGTCGCGGGGCGCTACAGGCCGTATCGATCGGCAGGGGGTGGTCGGCGCGCGCCTCTCCTAAGATCATCCGTCATACGGCGAACCCGGTCCCAGGGCTTCCCCGGGACCGGGTTCTTGCTGTTCAGGAGCCTGGCCGCTCCCTCCCGGGAACCATCAACGCCGCTGCCCCGGCACAACCAGCAGGGTGATCGAGTTCGCCGGGTACACCGCATTGACCCGGCCCTGGTGCACCATGAGATCGTCACCGCGCACGATCGAGTTGAGATCGGCCGTGCTGTAGGTGAACCGCTGCGCCTTGGCGTTGCCGTGCAGTCCGGCGATCGACAACGGCGAGGTCAGCTCGCCGCCGGTCTTGTTGATGACCATCAGGGTCACCGCCTTGTCGCGCGAGCGCTGCGCCCCGTACACCGCGAGCTGCCCTTGATCGCTGCTGGCCGCCGACACGCTGACGTCGCCGAACCGGCTCCCCGCGCCGTCATAGTTGCGGTACATCCGGAACGCGTAGGCGCCGGGCTGCGTCGGCTGGGGTTCGCCCCAGATGGTGGCGAGGTCGAGACCCTCACGCCCGAAGATGCCGAGGACGTCGGCCTGCGTCAGGGCGCCGTTGATGTCGTCCAGCGCGCCCCAGTTGTACTCGGTGATCGCGGTCTTCGTGCCGGGGTAGTACTGCGCGACCCACTCCTTCATCTTGCGGATGAACTGCAGCGGCGGCGCGTTCACGCCCGTGGGGCCGATCCAGGACTCCTCGACGTACGTCGGGTCCCACAGCGAACGCGTGGACCGCAGCCGCCACGCGTTGGACTCGGGATCCTTCCCGCCGTTGATCTGCGGGTAGTAGTGCTGGTCGAAGTAGTCGAGCATGCGCTTGCCGCCGTGCGCGGCGCTGTAGTCCTTCATGTTCTTCAGCCACCACTGCGACAGGTTGAGCCCGCCGTGCGCGGCCGCGTCGGCGCCCGGCCCACATCCGTCGACTCCGGACGCGACCCACTCGCAGTATCCCCAGCCGGACGGGCCGAGCACCGCCGCGCTCGGGTCGGCGGCCTTGATGGCCGCGGCGGTCGCGGTGCCCTTGCTGCCCAGCTCGTCGTACGAGACCGCCTCGGGGTGCACGTCTCGGTGCGTGGAGTTCCACAACACCGGCTCGTTGTCGAGTTCGTAGATCGACACGCCGCCGCGCGCCGCCTTACCGAACTGGCCCACGAGGTGCGACACCATCTCGCCGTCGAACGAGGCGTCCGCCGGGATCGAGGTGTCCTCGGGCACCGCCCCGGTGAGGTTGGCGTTGTTGAGCCTGCCGTTGCCGCAGCCGGCGTCCCACTGGTCGAATCCGTCCTGAGCGGGGAACCGGCCGGCGGGGAATCCGCAGGCGAACGGGTGCTGGGCGGGCGAGTCCTTGGCCACCCATCCGCTCATCGGCACGGTGACGACCTGTTTGGTGCCGCGGTCCTTGTTGGTCTTGACGAACGCCTCGACCGTGTTGTCGGGCCCGGCGACGATGTTCTCGAAGTACCAGTCGCTACCGGTGTTGTAGGTGTGGTTCTTGAAGTTGTAACGCGTGCTCGCGTTGCCGCCCCAGCGCGCCACCGGCAGGCCGATCTCGGCGGCGAACGCCGGGTCGGCGCCGTTCATGCCGTAGATGTCCGGACTGATGGAATGCCGGGCGGCGGACAGGTCCACCGACAACGTGGGACCCGCCGCCGCCGCGGCCGGGTCCAGGGCCGCCTGGACGGTCAATGTCCCCGCCACCAAGGAAACCGCTACGCCGAGCGTCGTGGCCGGTCGCAGCTTCCGCCGCCGTTGAGCACCCATCATCGACGCTCCCGCCAATAGATCCATCGGTCGACAATCGAGGAGCCTGACCGGATGCTTCACCCGAGTCAAGGCGCTGCGGTCGCGCGGAGGGCGGCGGCCAGGCGGTACCGGGAAATCTCGGCCCCTGACTAGGTGCGTCTCCTGGTCAAGCCCTGCCCGCCCCGTACCGACCCGGCCACGGTTCAGGAGGACAGCCTGAAAGTTGCACGCAGCTCCACGACTTCGGCCTTTCGGCTGCACGGCGACCTGAAGATCGACTTCGTGGGGCGGGTCGACCTCGCCGGTCAACGACCGCGATCAGTGGACAACGTCACCACTCGGCGCTGTGACCGAGAACGATCAGAGCTGATCGCTTGGGCCGGAACAGTGATCGTTCGGGAGCCCTGTGAGGGCACAGCGAACCCCGCCGCCCAGAGGAGGGAGACGGGGTTCGCGCACGTCAGGGGCTACTTGAGGAGCTGGCGGGCCATGACCATGCGCTGGATCTGGTTGGTGCCCTCGTAGATTTGGGTGATCTTGGCGTCGCGCATCATGCGTTCGACGGGGTAGTCGCGGGTGTAGCCGTAGCCGCCGAGGAGTTGGACGGCGTCGGTGGTGATGTCCATGGCGGCGTCGGAGGCGGCGCACTTGGCGGCGCTGGAGAAGAAGGTCAGGTCGGCGATCTTCTCGCCGTGCATGGCGGCCTCGGACTTGGCGGCGGCGGCGTAGGTGAGCTGCCGGGCGGCCTCCAGCTTCATGGCCATGTCGGCGATCATGAACTGGAGTCCCTGGAACTCGGCGATGGGCTTGCCGAACTGCTTGCGCTCCTTGACGTACCCGATGGCGTAGTCGAGGGCTCCCTGAGCGATGCCGAGGGCCTGCGCGGCGATGGTGACGCGGGTGTGGTCGAGCGTGGCCAGGGCGGTCTTGAAGCCGGTGCCCTCCTCGCCGATCATGCGGTCGGCGGGGATGCGCGCGTTGTCGAAGATGACCTGGCGGGTCGGCGAGCCCTTGATGCCGAGCTTCTTCTCCTTGGCGCCGAAGGAGACCCCCTCGTCGGCCTTCTCCACGACGAAGGCCGAGATGCCCCGCGCTCCGGCGTCCGGGTCGGTCACCGCCATGACCGTGTAGAACTCCGACACGCCCGCGTTGGTGATCCACATCTTGGTGCCGTTGAGCATGTAGTGGTCGCCGTCCCGCACGGCGCGGGTCTTCATCGCCGCGGCGTCGGAGCCGGCCTCGGGCTCGGACAGGGCGTAGGAGAACATGCCCTCCCCGCGCGCGACCGGACCGAGGTAGCGCTGCTTGAGCTCCTCGGAGGCCGACAGCAGCAGGGGCACGGTGCCGAGCTTGTTGACGGCCGGGATCAGCGACGAGGAGGCGCAGGCGCGCGCCACCTCCTCGATGACGATCACCGCGGCGAGCGCGTCGGCTCCGGCCCCGCCATACTGCTCGGGGATGTGCACCGCGTGCAGGTCGGCGGCGACGAGGGCCTTGTAGGCGTCCCACGGGAACTCGCCCGTCTCGTCGACCGTGGCGGCGTGCGGAGCGATCTTGTCATCGGCGAGGGCCCGGACGGTCTCGCGCAGCATCGCGTGCTCTTCGCCGGGCGCGTAGAGAGGGAAGCTCATGTTCAAATACTAGGACGTCCGACTATACGGTGGCTGACTCAGGGGTATATGAGACACACCTACACGGCGAAATGTCCGGTTTGTACTGTTGCTCCAAGGCGGGAGCCCGGTAACATGCCTCGGCAACGTTACGGTAAAGATTGGGTCGACAGCGGTACATGGAGGGAGCACGCACGTGTCCTATCGCCTGACGGTCCTCGGGACCGGATATCTGGGTGCCACACACGCGGCGTGCATGGCCGCGCTCGGCTTCGACGTGCTCGGCTTGGACGTGGACCCGGACAAGGTCGCCCGCCTTCAGGCGGGGGAGCTCCCCATCCACGAGCCCGGCCTGCAGGAGCTGCTGCGGCAGGGGCTCGCGTCCGGAAAGCTGCGCTTCACCACCTCCTACCAGGAGGCCGCCGAGTTCGGTGACGTCCACTTCATCTGCGTGGGCACGCCCCAGAAGAAGGGCGAGTACGCCGCCGACGTCTCCTACCTGGACGCGGTGGTCGAGTCCCTCGCGCCTCACCTGACCCGCGACTGCCTGGTGGTCGGCAAGTCCACCGTGCCGGTGGGCACCGCCCAGCGTCTGGCCGACAAGCTCGTCCGGCTGTCGCCGGCCGGGGAGGCCGTCGAGCTCACCTGGAACCCCGAGTTTCTGCGCGAGGGCTTCGCCGTCCGCGACACCATGCACCCTGACCGCATCGTGCTCGGCGTCGTGTCCGAAAAGGCCGAAAAGATGATGCGGGAGGTCTACGAGTCGATGCTGTCGGAGGGCACGCCTCTGATCATCACCGACTACCCGACCGCCGAGCTGGTCAAGGTCGCGGCCAACGCCTTCCTCGCCACCAAGATCTCCTTCATCAACGCGATGGCCGAGGTCTGCGAGGCCGCGCACGCCGACGTCAAGGACCTGTCGCTGGCGCTGTCGTTCGACGAGCGCATCGGGGGCCGGTTCCTCAACCCCGGTCTCGGATTCGGCGGCGGCTGCCTGCCCAAGGACATCCGGGCGTTCATGGCCCGCGCCGGCGAGCTGGGCGCCGACCAGGCGCTCACGTTCCTGCGCGAGGTGGACGCCATCAACATGCGGCGCCGCGCCCGCATGGTGGACCTGGCCCGCGAGCTGGCGGGCGGATCCTTCCGCGGCTGCACGGTGGCCGTGCTGGGCGCGGCCTTCAAGCCGAACTCCGACGACATCCGCGACTCGCCCGCGCTGGACGTCGCCGTGAAGATCCGCGAGCAGGGCGGCCAGGTCACGGTGTACGACCCGGTGGCGCTGGAGAACGCCCGCCGCGCCCACCCGGCCCTCGGGTTCGGCGCCTCGGCGCTGGAGGCCGCCAAGGACGCGCACGTGGTGCTGCTGCTGACCGAGTGGCAGGAGTTCATCGACCTCGACCCCGACAAGCTCGGCGAGGTCGTGTCCGCCCGCAAGATCGTGGACGGACGCAACGCGCTGGACGCCGAGACCTGGCGGGCCGCCGGCTGGCACTACCGCGCCCTGGGCCGCCCGTAGCTCCGATCGCGGAGCCGGTCAGTTCGCGGGCTCTCCGGAGGCCAGGGTGGCGGCCTCGGCGCGCAGGCGTTCGCCCTTGGCGTGGGCCTGGTCCCTGAGGGACGACTGGAAGGCCAGCATCTTGGCCCGCAGGTCCTCGTCGGCGGCGGCCAGGACGCGCACGGCCAGCAGCCCGGCGTTGCGGGCGCCGCCGATCGCCACCGTGGCCACCGGCACGCCGGCGGGCATCTGGACGATCGACAGCAGGGAGTCCATGCCGTCGAGGTACTTCAGCGGCACCGGCACGCCGATCACCGGGAGTGGCGTAACCGCGGCGAGCATGCCGGGCAGGTGGGCGGCTCCGCCCGCCCCGGCGATGATGACGCGCAGGCCGCGCTCGGCCGCCCGCTCGCCGTAGGAGATCATCTCCTGCGGCATGCGGTGCGCGGAGACCACGTCGGCCTCGAACGGGACGCCGAACTCGCCGAGCGCCTCGGCGGCGAGCCGCATGACCGGCCAGTCGGAGTCGCTGCCCATCACGATGCCGACCTGGGGGTCGCGGGCCATCAGACGTACTCCCCCGTGGCCAGGTGGACGGCGGCGTGCCGGGCGCGGGCCCGTACCTCGTCCACGTCGGTGCCAAACGCGGTGACGTGCCCGATCTTGCGGCCGGGCCGCACCTCCTTGCCGTAGAAGTGGACCTTCACCCCCGGATCGTGCGCCATCACGTGCTCGTACCGGCCGAAGACGTCCGGATCGTCGCCGCCGAGCACATTGGCCATGACCACGACGGGCGCCACCGGGGCCGGGGAGCCGAGCGGCAGGTCGAGCACCGCCCGCAGGTGCTGCTCGAACTGCGAGGTGCGGGCGCCCTCGATGGTCCAGTGGCCGCTGTTGTGCGGGCGCATGGCCAGCTCGTTCACGATGACCCGGCCGCCGGGGAGCTGGAACATCTCGACGGCGAGCAGCCCGGTCACGCCGAGCTCGTTGGCGATCTTCAGGGCGATGTGCTGGGCCTGGGCGGCGTGCTCGGGGTCCAGGCCGGGCGCCGGGGCGATGACCTCGACGCAGATGCCGTCCCGCTGGACGGTCTCGACGACCGGGTAGCTGACGCCCTGCCCGTGCGGGGAACGGGCCACCAGCACGGCCAACTCGCGCTCGAACGGCACGAACGCCTCGGCCATCACCTCGGTGCCGCTGGCCAGGACCGCCGCGACCTCCTCGGCCGAGGAGCAGACCCACACGCCCCTGCCGTCGTAGCCGCCGCGCACGGCCTTGAGCACGACCGGCCAGCCGTGCTCCTTGCCGAAGGCGTCCAGGTCGTCGGCGCAGGAGACCCGGGCCCAGGCCGGGCAGGGGACGCCGATCGCGGTGAGGCGCTCGCGCATCACGGCCTTGTCCTGGGCGTGCACCAGCGCCTCGGCGCCGGGGCGGACGGCGAACCCGGCCGCCGCGAGGGCCTCGATGTGGCCGGTGGGCACGTGCTCGTGGTCGAAGGTGATCGCGTCGCAGCCCTCGGCGAACGCGCGCAGCGCGGCGAGGTCGCGATAGTCGCCGAGCCGGGTGTCGGCGATCACCCGCGCCGCGCTCTCGTCGAAGGAGTTCGCCAGGACGCGCAGTTCGACGCCGAGCGCGATGGCGGCCTGCTGGGTCATCCGGGCGAGCTGGCCCGCGCCCACCATGCCGACGACAGGCCCGATGTGAGGGGTTTCCCTCCTGGTCACAACACTGGTCACAAGCCCAAACCCTACCCATGACGTTCCGGTGGCCGTGCTGTCGCCCGGGCCCTCGCGGCCCGGGACGGTCAGAGGCCGGTCAGGGGCCGGTCAGCGGGTGATGTCGGCGAGCCCCCGGGACATGGCGACCGTCGTCAGCTTCCCGTCTTGGGCGACCTTGGTGGCCAGCGAGACGATCTCGGTGACGTGGACGACGGCGCGGTCGCCGCCGCCGGTGAAGGCGCGCACGGCGGCGCCGCCGAACAGCGGGTGGGCGAGCTTGCGCCCGTGCGCCTTCTGCGTGTAGATGATCTTGATGGCGTGGAAGACCAGCGCGCCGCCGCCGTCCACCCCGAGCGCCCTGGTGTCGCCCGGCAGAAGCTGAACGTCGTAGCTGAGCCGGTCGGGACGCACGGTGGCCGGCTTCCTGACCAGCTCGGTCAGCAGGCTCCTGATCGGGTCGCCCGAGGCGAAGCGCACGCCGCTGAGACCGACGCGGTCGGACAGGAACGCCAGGTGCTTCTGCGGCACCAGCCTGGCGCGCAGTCCGTCCTCGGGGTCGTCGGTGGGGACGACCCGGGTGATCGCGTCGGCGTCCAGGCGGGGCGCGTTCCCGACCAGCCGCACCGGGCCGTACGCCAGCCGCCAGCGGTCCTCCTCGTAGGCGAACACGAAGTAGGACGGTTGCGGCTTGCGCGCCAGCGCGGCGAACCAGGGCCGTTCCTCGGGGCTGTCGGGCAGGAAGTACTCGACGTCGCCGTAGGAGACGGGCGCGGGAACCGGGCGGCCGTTCCGGGTGGCCTCGCAGGCACGACCGCCCAGTTCGCTCGCGGCGGAGGTGGTCAGGAACAGGACTTTGTCGCAGTCGCGCTTCCCGCGCGCTTCGTCGAGCTCTTCGAGCAGCCCGAACGCCGTCGCGGCCTCGTCTTCCACGACCGTGCGGGCCGTGGCGCCCTCGGAGGCGGGCTCCGGCGCAGGAGTCGCCTCGCCCCCGCTCCGCGCGCCGCATCCGGTCAGCAGGGCGACGCTGATGAGCACAGCGACCAGTCGGCGCAGCACGGCGGGAGCCACCTCTCCATGGCACACCTTGGCGATCTGCGGCGCAGCCTAGCGCACCACCTCGGTTACTCGCCGTGAAAGTACCGATATTTCAGTAAATAGCGGAAAGGACGCGCTTGGAGGACAAGACCCAGAGCGGCCGGCACACCGGTAACCTGAGGAGGCTCCCGGACACCTAGGAAGGACCGTTGTGCAGTTCATCCGTCGTCTGTATGACCAGTTCTCCTCGCTCCTCCGAGAGCTCGCCAAGTTCGGCATCGTCGGCGCGGTCGCCTTCATCGTCGACTGGGGTTCCACCAACCTGCTGAGATACGTGGTCGAGCTGGGCCCGCTGACCTCCAAGACCTTCGCCACGGTGCTCGCCGCCACGCTGGCCTACCTGGCCAACCGCTACTGGACCTGGCGGCACCGCGAGAAGAGCGGCCTGGCCAGGGAGTACTTCCTGTTCTTCGTGCTCAACGGCATCGGCCTGCTCATCTCGCTGCTCATCATCGGCTTCGTCGAGTACACGCTGAAGATGACCGACCCGCTGAGCTACAACATCTCCTTTTTCATCGGAACCGCGCTCGGCACGGTGTTCCGCTACTGGTCGTACAAGAAGTGGGTGTTCCTGCCGCCGGAGCTTCCCCCGGTCGACCCGCACACCGGGCTGCCCGAGGCCGGCCCGGCCGACGAGCAGCCCCCTCAGCGCGGCGCCCACCCGCTCGCGGGTCCGCAGCTCCCGCCGGTCACCGGCGCCGAGACCAGCGCCAACGGCAACAGCCCGGGCATCACGCCGGTCCGCTGACCACGCGGTGGCGGGCGGTCTCGCCGGCCGGCCGCAGGAACAGCGCGAACACCGCCGGGCGCATGCGCACCAGCTCCAGGCGGCCGCCGTCGGAGGCGGTGAGGGCGCGGGCCAGCGTCAGGCCGAGCCCGGTGCCACCGCCGCCGCTGACGTTGCGGTCGAACACGCGGGCGCGCAGGTGCTCGGGGATGCCCGGTCCCTGGTCGGCGACCTCGATCACGATGGACTTGTCCGAGCTGCCCGTCGTGATCGTCACCGCGCCGTCGCCGTGCTCCAGCGAGTTCTCCAGCAGCGTCGAGACCACCTGGCTCAGCCCTCCCTTGCTGACCAGGGCGCGCAGGTCGCGGTCGCCGGCCAGGCGGAGCGTCCTTCTGGCCCGGCGGAAGGCGGGCTCCCATTCGGTGAGCTGCTGGCGCAGCACCTCGTCCACCGGGATCGCCTCGGCCTGGGCGTGCCGCTGGCGCCGGGCTGCGGCGAGCAGCTCATCGATGACCGCGGTGAGCCGCTCGGCCTGGACGATCGCCGCCTCGCCCTCCTCACGGACGATGGCGGGCTGGTCGGCGGCGTCCACGATCTCCTCCAGCCGCATGGTCAGCCCGGTGAGCGGCGTGCGGAGCTGGTGGGAGGCGTCGGTGGCGAACTCCCGCTCGCGGCTCAGCAGGTCGGCGATGCGGGTCGCGCTGCGGTCGAGCACCTCGGCCACCCGGTCGAGTTCAGGTATGCCGTAGCGGTGCCTGCTCGGCCGGGCCTCGCCTGAGCCCAGCCGCTCCGCGATCCTCGCCAGGTCCAGGAGCGGCAGGGTGAGCCGGCGTGACTGCACGACGGCGAGCGACACGGCGACCGCCAGCGCCAGCCCGGCGAGGGCCACGATGAGCATGAGCCATCCCCGGACATTGCGCTCGACCTGGGCGCGGTCGCGCGTTATCCGAACATAGACCCCACTCTCCGAGTGGGTCTCCTCGGTCATCTGGCGGCCGGGCGGGGGCTCGGCCCCGACGATGACGGTCGGGCTGTTGCGGATGAAGATCTGGACGTACCTGCTGGGATACTGCCGCTGCAACTCGTCGGGATCGATCGGCCGATCTTCGATGCGGGCGTATTCCACCTGGCTGAGCAGCAACGTGGCCTGCGCCCGGAGCTGCTGGACCGCCTCGTCGTTGATGAGACGGGTGACCACCAGACCGAGCGGGACCCCCAGGAGCAGGACCGCTATGGCCGCGACCACCAGGGTCGAGGACAGTAACCTCCGGCGCATCTAGCTATGGGCTATTCGCGTTCGAATCGGAAGCCGACCCCACGGACCGTGGTGATGTAGCGCGGCTTGGCGGCGTCGTCCCCCAGCTTGCGCCGCAGCCACGAGATGTGCATGTCGAGAGTCTTCGTGGAACCCCACCAGTTGGTGTCCCAGACCTCCCGCATGATCTGCTCGCGCGTGACGACCTTGCCGGCGTCACGGACGAGCACGCGAAGCAGGTCGAACTCCTTGGTGGTGAGATGCAGCTCCTTGTCTCCCATCCAGGCGCGGCGCGAGTCGGCGTCGATGCGCACGCCCTGGACCACGGGGGTCTCGGACGTGCCGCGCCGCAGGAGCGCCCGCACCCGGGCGAGCAGTTCCGCAAGCCTGAACGGCTTGGTCACATAGTCATCGGCACCGGCGTCGAGCCCGACCACGGTGTCGACCTCGTCGACGCGGGCGGTCAGGATGAGCACGGGCGTGCCGTGCCCTTCGGCGCGGATGCGGCGGGCGACCTCCAGGCCGTCCATTTCCGGTAGGCCCAAATCGAGCACGATGAGGTCGACGCCCCCGGACAGAGCCCTTTCCAGGGCCTGCGGGCCATCGGGGCTCACCTCAACCTGATAGCCCTCTCGGCGCAGCGCGCGCGCCAGGGGCTCGGAGATCGAGGTGTCATCCTCGGCGAGAAGTACGCAGGTCATAAAGCGATCGTAGGACCTTAGGCGATCGTTTCCCGGGTACAGCGCGCGGTTTGACTCGTCGTTGACCCACCAATTGACCTGGGCAAAGACTCAGAAACTCGGACGACCCCGCCCGCATTGCCTTCTACCCCGATGGCCCCAGGAGTACGCTCGCGAACCGGCACGAGAAAACGGAGCGGCGCGTCGCGGCGACCCTCCGCGACCGGGTCCGGGGACACGCCGAAACGCCCCCCGGTCGCCGGCGGGCCGGCGGTCGGGGGGCGCGACACGCGGTCGTGCGATCAGGAGGCGGAGCCGCCGGGAAGGTCCACGTAGCGCTGGAGGTACAGCCCCTCACCCAGGGTCTCCAGCAGCTGCAGCTCGGTCTCGAGGTAGTCGATGTGGTGTTCCTCGTCCTTCAGGATGTCCTCGAAGAGACGCGCGGAGGTGTGGTCGCCGCGCTCGCGCATGAGCTGGATGCCCGGGCGCAGGCGCCGCACGACGTCCAGTTCGAGCTCCAGGTCGGCCGTGTGCTGCTCCAGGATGGTCTGCCCGATGTGCAGCGTGCCGAGCTTCTGGTAGTTGGGAAGGCCCTCGAGGAACAGGATGCGGTCGGTGAGCACCTCGGCGTGCCGCATCTCGTCGATCGACTCGGCTCTGGTGATGGCGGCGAGCTTGGTGTAGCCCCAGTGCTCCTGCAGCTTGGCATGCAGGAAGTACTGGTTGATGGCGGTCAGCTCGGACGTCAACTGCTCATTCAACAGAGCGATGATGTCTTTGTCCCCCTGCACGGGCAGCATCCCTTTCTATGCGTTCTATGCGGTCGCGACCAGTTCCTCCGCTCTTTTCAGCATCGCACAGATCTTCCGCACGCACGTCGCGCAGTCCCCTCCGGCGCCCGTGAGATCGCGGATCTGCCGTGCGCTCCTGGCGCCCGAGGCGATGCAGTCGTGCACCTCGTTCTCGGTCACGGCTCGGCAGATGCACACATACATGGGGGTATGCCCTTCACGTCTACGTAGGTAAGGCATACCTAAGGTAACTCACACAGGTAAGGGTTGCCTATGTGAGTTGTGCAACACCGACCGAGCCTTCACCCCGCCATGCCACGCCCCGGCGCGTACCCCCGCGTCCGGTCCGCCCGCTCAGTGCCCCCGGTCGATCCACTCCTGAAGATCGGGCGCCTCGGCGCCGATGCTGGTGGAGTCGCCGTGCCCGGTGTGCACGACCGTCTCCGGCGGCAGCGTCAGCAGCCGGTCGCGGATGGAGTCGATGATCGTGCCGAAGGACGAGTACGAGCGCCCGGTCGCCCCCGGCCCGCCGGAGAACAGCGTGTCCCCGGTGAACACGGCGCCGAGCTGCGGCGTGTACAGGCACACCGCCCCCGGGGCGTGGCCGGGGGTGTGCAGGACGTGCAGCGCCGCTCCGGCGACCTCGATCACGTCGCCGTCCTTGAGCGGCTCGTACTCGCGCTCGGCGTCGTAGACCATCTCCCACAGCACGGCGTCGGCCGGGTGCAGCAAGATCGGCGCCCCGGTCGCGTCGGCCAGCGCGCCGGCCGCGTTGATGTGGTCGTTGTGCGCGTGCGTGCACACGATGGCCTTCAGCCGCCGGTCGCCGACCGCCTGGCGGATGGCCTCGGCGTCGTGCGCGGCGTCGATCACCACGACCTCGTGGTCGTCGCCGACCAGCCACACGTTGTTGTCGACGTCCCAGCTTCCGCCGTCCAGCGTGAACGTCCCCGAGGTGACGATCTTCCCGATGGTCATCGCGGGCCCTCCTCTCGTGTCACGGCCCGCCGCGCGCGGGTCACAGGACCACCACCGAGCGCAGGACCTCGCCGCGCTGCATCTTGGCGAAGGCCTCCTCGACCTGGTCCAGTTCGATGGTCTCGGACACGAACCCGTCGAGGTTGAGCCGCCCCTGCAGATAGAGGTCGATCAGCATGGGGAAGTCGCGGCTCGGCAGGCAGTCGCCGTACCAGGAGGACTTCAGCGCCCCGCCCCGGCCGAAGACGTCCAGCAGCGGCAGGTCGAGCGTCATGTCGGGGGTCGGCACGCCGACCAGCACGACGGTGCCCGCCAGGTCGCGCGCGTAGAAGGCCTGCTTGTAGGTCTCGGGACGGCCCACCGCCTCGATGACCACATCGGCCCCGTGCCCGCCGGTCAGCTCGCGGATCGCCTCCACGGGGTCGGCGGTCGAGGAGTTCACGACGTGCGTCGCGCCGAACCCGCCCGCCAGTTCGAGCTTGCGGTCGTCCACGTCCACCGCGATGATCCTCGCGGCGCCGGCGAGCGACGAGCCGAGGATGGCCGCGTTGCCCACGCCGCCGCAGCCGATGACGGCCACCGAGTCGCCGCGCGAGACGCCGCCGGTGTTGATCGCCGCGCCGAGGCCGGCCATCACCCCGCAGCCGAGCAGGCCCGCCACCGCCGGGCGCGCGTCGGGGTCCACCTTGGTGCACTGGCCGGCGGCGACCAGGGTCTTGGCGGCGAACGCGCCGATGCCCAGGGCCGGGCTGAGCGGCGTGCCGTCGGCCAGCGTCATCCTCTGCGCGGCGTTGTGGGTGGCGAAGCAGTACCAGGGGCGGCCCCGCAGGCAGGCGCGGCAGTTGCCGCAGACCGCGCGCCAGTTGAGGATCACGTAGTCGCCGGGGGCGACGCCGGTCACGTTCGGGCCCACGGCCTCGACCACTCCGGCGGCCTCGTGCCCGAGCAGGAAGGGGAACTCGTCGTTGATGCCGCCCTCGCGGTAGTGCAGGTCGGTGTGGCACACCCCGCACGCCTGCACGTTGACGACCGCCTCGCCCGGCCCGGGGTCGGGGACGATGACGGTCTGCAGCGTCACGGCCTCGCCCTTGCCACCCGCGATCACGCCCTGGACTTCGTACGGCATGGTGCGTCTCTCCCTCTGTTGGCCTGCACAACGTATAGCGGCACGCATGTGCGTTGACAACGTCGACGGGCCCCGGGGCCGCCCGGTCAGGCCGGGCCCTCCGGGGGCCGGCGCAGCACGTAGGGCTGGATCACCCCGAGACCCCGGGCGGGCCTGCGGCGGATGCGGTGGAGCAGCAGGCCGGGGCTGCCCTCGACCGCCTCGGCGAGGCCCGCGTCGACCAGCACCGTGCAGGGCCGGGCGATCGCGGTGAGCCGCGCCGCGAGGTTCACCGTGGTGCCGAAGACGTCGCCCATGGCCGGCAGGACGGGGCCGTACGACAGCCCGATGCGGACGTCCCTGCCCTCCTCGCGGAGCACGTCCACCAGGTCCAGGGCGACGCGCGCCGCCGTCTCGGCCGTCGGCGCGGTGAACAGCACCTCGTCCCCGAGGGTCTTGACCAGCCGGGCGCCGTGGCCGGCGACCACGTCGGAGGTCTTGGCCTCGAAGTTCTCCACCAGCTCGGCCAGGCCCTGCTCGTCCAGCTCGCGCGACACCTGCGTGAACGACACCAGGTCGGCGAACCCGACGGCCATGCTGGGGCGGCCCGGCCCCGTCTCGGCGCCGACGTCGGCCATCGCGAGCAGGCGGGTGCCGGCGGCGGCGAGCTGCGCCCGCCACACGTGCACGAGCAGCGCCTCGAAGTCGGGCAGCAGCCGCCGCGTGGCCTCCACCGCGCCCGCGAGCTCCTGGTCGCCGGGCGGCTCCGCCGGGTCGAACAGCGCGCCGATCATGATCTCGGACTGCCACTGCGCGAGCCGGGCCGTGGTCTGGCCGAGCGCGCGGGCCATCCGCACGACGGTCTCCTCGTCGATCGTCTCGCCGCCGAGCATCCCGGCCACGCGGCGCAGCGCCTCCACGTCGGCGTCGGTGAAGGCAGGGGTGTCGTCGGCGGGCGTGGCGAACCCGAGAGCCCGCCAGATGCGCCGGGCCAGCTCCGGGGGAACGCCGGCCAGGCTCGCCACCTCGCCGCGGGTGTGGCGGGGCGCCGAGCCCACGAACAGCCGTTCGATCTCCTCGGCGGTGGGACGGCGCACGGTGTCGGTCTCAGCCACCTTCAGGAGGTTACGCCACCTTCGGGGCATGTCTCACCGGCCGTCGATGTCCCCGTCGGAGGCGTCCTCCACCAGCCGGAACAGCTCCGACCGGACGGCCTGGATCTTGGGGATGTCCCTGAGGTTGATCTCCCCCTTGTCGGAGGCCGACTCCACCACCAGCGTGCCGCAGCCGAGCATCCGCTCGATGAAGGTCTGGTCGGAGCTCACGCTGTTGACCTTGGTCAGCGGGATGTCGTCGTCGGACTTGCTGAGGATGCCGGTGCTGATGTTGAAGCGGTGGGTGGTCAGCGTGTAGGAGGTCGTCTTCCACCGCAGGTAGGGGATGAACGACCAGAGGGTGAGCGCGACCACCGAGACGACGGCGACCGCGATCCACGCGTACCTGGCGTACTCGTAATCGGTAGGAATCAGGAGAAAAGCCGCGCTGGACGCGGCGACGACGAGCAGCAGCGCCATGAACGGCAGGACAAGGCGCTTCCAGTGCGGGTGGAACGAGTGGACGACCCGCTCCCCCGTCGTCAGATGATGTTCAGGGAGACCCATAGGGCAAATCGTGACACGCCCAGCGGCCCGGCACCTGCGAACGCCGCCCTCGGCGCGGCGGGTCCCATGCCGGGCTTTTACCGCCGCCGTGCGCCCATGGCGCCGAGGAGCCGCGCGACCACCACCGCCGTGCAGGCCACCGCGGCCACGACCAGCCAGAGCATGAACGTCGGGTAGAGGTACCACAGCTGGATCCACGCGATGTCGCGCCCCCGGGAGAGCACGCGGAACACCGGGACCATCCCCGCGCACAGCGCGAGCGGCGCCAGATAGGGCACCAGGCGCGACCGCTGCCATCCGGTACGCCGCGCGGCCCAGCGCCGGGACCGGGCCACACCGCGAGCGGCCAGACCGGCGGTGGCCAGGGTCAGCGACAGCAGAACGACGTCGATGAGGAGGTAGGGCAGCGCGGAGGGCACCTCGGGCTCGGCGCCCTCGATCAGGGCGACCAGACCGTCCGTGATCGCGTGGGCGTCCCCGAAGGCCGTACCGGTGTTGGCCATGACCGCGACGCCGTACCCGGACCCCGGCATGCGCAGCTGGTCCGCCGTCGAGGTGAACAGGTCGCCGCCGTGCCCGATGAAGGGGGTGCCGCGCCCGGTCGTGCCGAGCTCCCAGCCCAGGGCGTACCGGGCATGCCGCTCCGATGCCGCGCGCAGCTCCCGGGCACTCCGCTCGGACGGCACGCCGCGGTTCTGCGCGATCAGCCATCGGGCCATGTCGGCGGCCGTGGACAGGACGCCGCCCGAGCCGCCGCCGAACCCGGCCGGCTCGGGCACGGCGAGGGGACGGCCCAGGACGTACAGGTGGCCGCGCGCGCTGCCGGGCAGGTCGCGCTCGGTGTCGACGGTGCCGCTGTGGCGCATGCCGAGCGGTGTGAACACGTGCGCGCGGAGGTAGTGCGCGAACGGCTCGCCGCCGACCACCTCGACCAGCCGCGCGGCGACCTGGAAGTTGGTGTTGTGGTAGCTGAACGCCGTCCCCGGCGCGGCGGCGAGCCGGGCCATCCTGAGCCGCGCCACGGCGCCTTGGAGCGTCGCGGGCAGCGGAAGGCTCCGCTCGTGGAAGGCGGAGTCGGCCATGCCCGAGGTGTGGTCGAGCAGCTGCCGGACGGTGATCCGCGCCGCCCGGGGGTCCGCCATGGTGAACTCGGGCAGGTGGTCGCGCACCGGCCCGTCCAGGTCCACCTCGCCCTTCTCCACCAGTTGCATGACCGCGAGCGAGGTGAACGACTTGCTGACCGAGGCGACGGCCATCGGCGTGTCCGCCGTGACGCGCTCGCCGGTCGCGGTCCGGCCGTACCCGGCGACGTGCACGACCTGGCCTCCCTTGACGACCGCGACCGCGACCCCCGGCAACCCCGTCGCCTCCCGGTACCGGGCGACGAACGCATCGACGGCGGCGGGCGTGACGCCGGGCGGGGCGCCCGCCGTGACGGCGCCCCCCGAGGACGAGACGGAGGCGAGCGGAGCGCGTGCGGATGACGGGAGGGACGCCGGGAACCCGGCGGACGCCGGCAGTGGGAGGGACAGGGGCAGCAGGGCGACGCAGAGCGCCGCGAAGGCGTTTCGGACCACCCGACGACGCTAGGGAGCCGCCCCCGCCTCCGACATCACGGAAACCCGTGGCGTCTTTTACGGGAAACCACCATGCCCCTGGCGCCCGCGAGGTGCCTAGACTGCCGCCGTGTCCGGCAACCGCATCGCGCGCACCACCGTCGGCGTGCTCGCGGGCGTGGTCCTCGGCTGGGTGGAGCTGGTGTTCCTCTGCGCGGCCTGGCCGGCCCGCCTGGTCCCCGCCGCGCGTCCGGTCACGGACCGCGGCCTGGCATGGCTGGTGGCCTTGGAGCGCGCCCGGCTGGCGGCCTGGCTCGACCACCCCGTCCCGCCGACCGGCGGCGGCTACGGCTTCGTCGCGGCCCGCGCCGCGCTGGGCGTCCTCGGCGGGTACGGCTGCGCCGCCGGGCTGTTCCTGGGCGGGCTGCTGCTGTGCGGCGGGCTGTGGGAGCTGGCCTCCGGCGGGGCCGAGGACGTTCCGCTGCGCATGCCGGGGGTGCGGGTGACCACCAACAGCGGTGTGCTCGGACTGACCTGCGCGGGGGGCGTGCTGACCCTGGTCGCCCTCGGCGTCCTCGCCGTGGGGGCGGGCGAGCGGCGGCTGGCCGACCGCTTCCTCGGGCCCGGCGGCGCGGAGTCGATGCGCAGGCGCATCGCCGAGCTCACCCATACCCGCTCGGGCATCGTCCGGGCGGTGGACGACGAGCGCCGCCGCATCGAGCGCGACCTGCACGACGGAGTGCAGCAGCGGGTGGTGGCCCTGGCGATGCTGCTCGGCCGGGCCCGGCACACCACCGACCCGGCCCGCGCCGACGACCTGGTCGCCCAGGCGTACGGGGAGTCGCGCCGGCTGCTGGACGAACTGCGCGAGGTGGCGTGGCGCATCTACCCCGCCGCGCTGGACGAGCTCGGCCTGCGGACCGCGCTGGCGAACCTCGCCGATCGCTCGGGCATCCCGGTCACCCTGCGCTACGAGCTGTCGGAGCGGCCGGCGTCGGAGGTCGAGACCGCCCTGTACTTCGTGGCCCGCGAGGCGATCACCAACGCGGTCAAGCACGCGGAGGCGCGGGACATCCTGGTCGAGCTGACCGAGGACCAGCGGGCGGTGACCGTGACGATCTCGGACGACGGCGCGGGCGGCGCCGATCCCGCCGGCGGCGGGCTGGCGGGGCTGGCCAGGCGCGTCCTGGCGCTGGACGGCGCGATGAGCGTGCACAGCCCCGAGGGCGGGCCGACCCGGGTCAGCGCGACCATGCCGAAGGGCGTGCCGTGCGGCTGATCCTCGCCGACGACTCGGTGCTGCTCCGCGAGGGCCTCGCCCGCCTGCTGGAGGACGCCGGGCACGAGGTCGTCGCCGCCGTCGGGGACGCCCCGGCGCTGCTCGACGCCGTCGAGCGGCACCGCCCGGACGTCGCGGTGGTCGACGTGCGCATGCCGCCGACGCACACCGGGGAAGGGCTGCGGGCGGCGCTGGAGATCCGGCGGCGCCGGCCCGAGGTCGGCGTGCTCGTCCTGTCCCAGTATGTGGAGCGGACCTACGCCACCCGGCTCCTCGCGGGCGACACCGCGGGGCTGGGCTACCTGCTCAAGGACCGCGTGTCGGAGGTGGCCGGCTTCCTGGACGGGCTGGAGCGGGTGCGGGCGGGCGGCACCGTGCTCGACCCGGAGGTGGTCCGCCGTCTGCTCGCCCACACCACCCGCGCCGACACCCTGAGCAGCCTGAGCCCGCGGGAGACCGAGGTACTGCGGCACCTGGCGCAGGGCCACGTCAACACGGCGATCGCCGGACGCCTGCACGTGTCGCTCAGCACCGTCGAGAAGCACATCAACGCGATCATGGACAAGCTCGGGCTCCCCCGCGACCCGGAGTACAACCGCAGGGTGCTGGCCATCCTGCGCTACCTCGGCGACGACCCCGGCGGCTGACCGCCCACGCCGGCGCACCCCGCACGCGCCCGGCGGACGGCACGCGCGCCGGGCCGGGCGGCGAGAGGACGGTCGCGGCGCGCCGCAGGAGGCGTCAGGACTTGGCGGAGCGGACGTGGACCACGTCGCCGACGCTGAGGGCGTGGTCGGCGCCGTCCGCGCGCACGATCAGGTGCCCCGAGGCGTCCACGCCGGTGGCCAGGCCCTCCAGCACGCTCCCGCCGGGCAGATCGACCCGTACCTGCCGGCCGATCGTGGCGCTCGCCGCGGCGTACGCGGCCCGCAGCCCGCTGGCGTCGGCGTCGCCGCCGGCCGCGATCCAGTCGCGGTAGTGCGTCTCGATCTCGCGCAGCACCGCCCTGATCAGCGGGTCACGGTCGGCGCACTCGGCGTTCTCGATGGTCAGCGAGGTGGCGGTGAGGACGGGCAGCTCCTCGGGCCGCAGCGAGACGTTGAGGCCCATGCCGACGACGACGGCGTCCTCCACCCGCTCGGCCAGGATGCCCGCGAGCTTGCGCTCGCCGACGAGCAGGTCGTTCGGCCACTTCAGCCGGACGTCCACGCCGGCGAGGCGGCGCACGGCCGAGGCGGCGGCCAGCCCCACCAGCAGCGTCACCCACCCTTGCCTGGCCGGGGACACCGCGGGCCGGAGCAGCACCGAGAAGGTCAGGCCCGCGCGCGGCGGCGCCGTCCACACCCGGCCGAGGCGCCCGCGCCCGGCCTCCTGCAGTTCGGCGATCAGCACGGCGCCCTCACCGGCCCCGCGGCCGGCCTCCTGGGCCAGGTCGGCGTTGGTGGAGCCGGTGCGGTCGACGACGGCGAGCCGCGACCACAGGCTTCCGGGGCGGACGACCGCCTTGGTCAGCGCGGCCTGCGACAGCGGCGGCCGCTCGAGATCGGTGTACGGCGAGTCAAGCACCCCTCCATCCTCCTCCCTTCCTCCGCGTCGCGCCTCCCCGCCCACGGGACGACGGGCCGACAGTGGGTAGTGCGGTCATCACCGGGAGGCGGCGGAACGGGCCGCCGGCCGCCCGTGAACCGCGCCCGGTTCGTCAGATCCGGCAAATGGGTGATGCTATGAACTAGCCGCGCGAACGGCCGGCAGCAGGGACGAGAAACGGGTGAACGTCCGGTGAGCAAGCGTCTGGACCCTCGAAACTGGGCGAGCTGGAAGCCCTTCGGCATCGGCGAGCGCAAACCCAACAACTATCTGGAGCTGTGGAAGGCCTTCCGGTCGGTCAAGGGCAACCGGCGCTACGCCTGGCGCATCCTCACCCAGGGCACCTGCGACGGGTGCGCCCTGGGCACCCGGGGCATGCGCGACTGGACGATGGACGAGATCCACCTGTGCAACATCCGGCTGCGCCTGCTCCAGTTGAACACCATGCCGCCGCTGGACACCGCCCGGCTGGCCGAGGTCGCGGGGCTGTCCTCGATGCGCAGCGCGGAACTGCGCGACCTCGGCCGCCTGCCCCACCCGATGCTGCGCCGCCGGGGCGAGCCCGGCTTCACCCGGGTGAGCTGGGACGAGGCGCTGGACCTGGCGGCCTCGCACCTGCACCCCGGCGCGCGGCTCGGGGCGTACCTGACCAGCCGGGGCGTGCCCAACGAGAACTACTTCGCCGCCCAGAAGGCCGTGCGGGCGCTCGGCACCAACTCCATCGACAACGCGGCGCGCATCTGCCACTCGCCCTCGACGGTGGCACTCAAGCAGACCATCGGCGCCGCCGCGACCACCTGCTCCTACACCGACTGGATCGGCTCGGACCTGATCGTCTTCATCGGGTCCAACCCCTCCAACAACCAGCCGGTCGCCATGAAGTACCTGTACCACGCGAAGAAGGCCGGCACCCGCGTCGCGATGGTCAACTCCTACCGCGAGCCCGGCATGGAGCGCTACTGGGTGCCCTCCAACGCCGAGTCGGCGATGTTCGGCACCAAGATCACCGACGACTTCTTCGGAGTGAACGTCGGCGGCGACATCGGCTTCCTCAACGGCGTGCTCAAGCACCTGGTGGAGAACGACTGGCTGGACAAGGCGTTCATCGAGGCGCACACCGCCGGCTTCGACGACGCCCTGCGGGCCGTCGCCGGCCAGTCGTGGGAGTCGCTGGAGGCGCTCAGCGGCGCGACGCGCGAGCAGATGTACGAGCTGGCCAAACTGCTCGGCGAGGCGAGGTCGGCGGTGCTGGTGTGGTCGATGGGCATCACCCAGCACTCCTACGGCGAGGAGAACGTCCGCTCCATCGTCAACCTGGCGCTGGCCAGGGGCTTCGTGGGGCGGGACCACTGCGGGCTGATGCCGATCCGCGGGCACAGCGGCGTCCAGGGCGGCGCCGAGATGGGCGCCTATGCCACCGGCCTGCCCGGCGGCCTGCCGATCACCCCGGAGAACGCCGGCCTGTTCGCCGGGAAGTGGGGCTTCGAGGTGCCCGCCACGCCGGGGCTCACCGCGACCGACATGATCGACGCGGCGCACGCGCGCGAGCTGGACGTCCTGGTCTCCTCCGGCGGCAACTTCCTGGAGGTGCTGCCCGACCCGGCCTACTGCCGCGAGGCGCTGGGCCGCCTGCCGCTGCGCGTCCACATCGACATCGTGCTGTCCAGCCAGATGCTGGCCGAATCCGAGGGCGACGTGCTGCTGCTGCCGGCGCAGACGCGGTACGAGATGACGGGCGGGGTCACCGAGACCTCGACCGAGCGCCGTGTCATCTTCTCCCCCGAGGTCCGGGGGCCGCGGGTCGGCGAGGCGTGGCCCGAGTGGAAGATCTTCACCGAGCTGGCCGCCCGCGCCCGTCCCGAGCTCGCCGGCCTGGTCCGCTACCCGGGCGGCACGCCGCAGATCCGCCGGGAGATCGAGGACGCCGTGCCGTTCTACGCCGGCATCGCGAAGCTGGCCGCGTTCGGGGACAACGTGCAGTACGGCGGGCGGCACCTGTGCCCCGACGGCCGGTTCCCCACCACCGACGGTCTCGGCCGCTTCTCCGCCGTCGCCCTGCCCGAGCTGGAACGCCCCGACGGGTCGTTCATGGTTGCCACGCGGCGCGGCAAGCAGTTCAACAGCATGGTCCACGAGCGCCGCGACGGCTTCAACGGCGCCACCCGCGAGGCCGTCCTGATCAGCCCGTACGACGCCGACCGGCTCGGCCTGCCCGACGGCGCCGAGGTCGAGCTGCGCGGCGCCGCCGGGCGGTTCACCGGCCGGGTGCTGCGCGCGCCGCTGACGCCGGGCAACCTGCAGATCCACTGGCCGGAGGGCAACGTCCTGCTGGACGCCGCCCGCCGCTCCCCCGACGCCCGCATCCCCGACTACAACGCCGTGGTCACGCTCACGAAGACCGCGCCATGACCACCGGCGAGCTGCCGGAGCGGCGGGTGGCCGGCGCCCTCGGCCACCCGCGCCCCGGGCCGACCAGCAGGGTGCGGGTGCGCGAGGTCTCCGGCACGGCCGTGCGCGACCGCCGCGACGACCTGGCGACCGAGGAGCCGCTGGAGATCCGCATCGCCGCGGGCGGCGACACCCGCACGCTGGCGATCACCATGCGGACGCCGGGGGCGGACTTCGAGCTGGCGGCCGGGTTCCTGTCCGGCGAGGGCATCGCGGGGCCGGACGACATCGCCTCGATCGCCTACTGCACCGACGAGGACCTGCCGCCGGAGGCGCGCTACAACACCGTCACCGTGCACCTGCGCGGCCGCGTCCTGCCCGAGCACCCCTCCATGCAACGGCACTTCCTGACCTCCAGCGCCTGCGGCGTCTGCGGCACCGCCAGCCTCGACGCCCTTCACACCCGCCACGCCGCCCTCGGCCGGCCCTCCGTCGACCACACCTGCGATCGTGGGCACACGCTGCCGCCCGTACCCGCACAGGTCCTGTACGAACTGCCCGGACGGCTGCGGCAGGCGCAGGGGATCTTCGGCAAGACCGGCGGCCTGCACGCCGCGGGCCTGTTCACGGCCGACGGGTCGCTGCTCGCCGTGCGCGAGGACGTCGGCCGGCACAACGCCGTGGACAAGCTGGTGGGCTGGGCGCTGCTGTCCGGCCGCCTGCCGCTCGCGGGCAACCTCCTGCTCGTCAGCGGCAGGACCAGCTACGAGATCATGCAGAAGGCCCTGGCCGCCGGCCTGCCCATGGTGTGCGGCGTCTCGGCCCCGTCCTCCCTGGCCGTCGACCTGGCCAGAGACTTCGGCATGACCCTCATCGGCTTCCTCAGAAACGAACGCTTCAACATCTACGCAGGCCCCGACCGCGTCAGCACCCATCCTGAATGACCCAACAGCCACCACACCTCCCGGCGATGCCGTGGCCACGCCGTTGAGCACAGCCTCCCGCCATACACACTAGGTCACCGAACTTTTACGTTGTGCACTCGGATGACGTGCCGCAGAGCTATCTTTCTGGCGGGAGTTACTTGCTACACTGACGTCATTACTCCCCGCCGTCCTACGGGACTGGCGGGGCTTTTTCATGGAGACAACGTGACCGAGCGCGTCGCCGTGTTCCTTGACTATCAAAATGTCCATCTGAGCGGCCACGGCCTGTTCGAGGCGTATGGAACACCTCTGTACTCCTGCGTACCCGAACCCGCCAAGATCGCCGACATGATCGCCAAACGCCGGGGCCGCCCCAGCGAAGCCGTCGCCGTCCGGGTGTACCGCGGCAGGCCGGACCCGAACCACCAGCCCACCCCTGCGGCCGCGAACGACGCGCAAGCGGCCCGATGGCAGCGCGACGCTCGCGTCCACATGGTGCGCCGCCAACTGAACTACCGCGGATGGCCAGACCGGCCTCCTCAGGAGAAGGGCATCGACGTCGCGATCGCCGTCGATCTCATCCACCTCGCGCTACGAGGGCAGTACGACGCCCTCGTGCTCTTCTCCAGCGACACCGACCTGCTGCCGGCGGTGGAGACGATCAAGAATCTGCGGCTCGGGCACGTCGAGGTCGCCTGCTGGTCCGGACACAAGCCACTCCGTATCGCCAGAACTAACCTGCCGTACTGCCACTTCCTCAACGAGGACTGTTGGCTGGAGATCGTGGACGACTGGACCGGCAAGATCTGACTCAGCCGGTGTTCTGGAGGCCGGCGGCTACGCCGTTGACGCTGAGGAGCAGGAGGGTCTCCAGGCGTTCGCGCTCGGCCTCTGAGAGGGGCTCCTCGGCGCGGAGGGCGGCGAGGGCGCGCAGTTGCAGGTGGGACAGCGCGTCGACGTAGGGGTCGCGGAGCTGGACGGCGCGCGACAGCACGCGCCTGCTCTCCAGCAGCCGCGCGTGGCCGGTGACGGCGAGCACGAGCGTGCGGGTGAGGTCGTACTCGGCGAGCACCTGCTCGGCGAAGTCCGGACGGCCGCCGAGGGCCAGGTAGCGGGCGGCGATCTCGCGGTCGGTCTTGGCCAGGGACATCTCGGCGTTGTCCATGAGCGAGGCGAACAGCGGCCACTCGCGGTAGGCCTGGCGCAGCTCCGCGAGCCCCGGCCCCGGGTCGCCGGGGGTGGCCGGGTCGGGGCGGGTGGCGGCGAGCAGGCCGCTGCCCAGGCCGTACCAGCCGGGCAGGTTGACGCGGGTCTGCGCCCAGGCGAACACCCACGGGATCGCGCGCAGGTCGTCCAGCGACCGGGGGGCGCCGAGGCCGCGCCGCGCCGGACGGGAGCCGAGGCGCAGCGAACCGAGCTCCTCCAGCGGGCTGACCAGCCCGAACCACTCGGGGAACCCGGGCGCCTCGGTCAGCGAGCGGTAGGCGTGCTCGGAGGCGGAGGCGACCCGCTCGGCCAGCACGCGGTAGCAGGCGGCGGCGTCGGCCGTGCGGGACTCCACCGAGGGGGTGGAGGCGAGCAGGACGGCGTTGGTCACCTGCTCGATGTGCCGGAGGGCGATGGCCGGGTGGCCGTACCGGGCGAAGATCACCTCTCCCTGCTCGGTGACCTTGAACCGGCCGGAGACCGAGCCGGGGGCCTGGCCCAAGACGGCGCGGTTGGCGGGGCCGCCGCCGCGGCCGAGGGCGCCGCCGCGGCCGTGGAACAGCGTCAGCCGCACGTCGTTGGCCTGGGCCCAGGCGGCCAGCTCGGCCTGCGCGTCGTACAGCTTGAGCGTCGCTGCGGCCGGGCCGAGCTCCTTGGCGGAGTCGGAGTAGCCCAGCATGACCTCAAGACGGCGCCCGTTGGCCTCCACGCGCTTGCGCACCGCGGGCAGGCGCAGCATGCCGGCGAGCACGTCGGCCGAGTTGGCGAGGTCCTCCCCGGACTCGAACAGCGGCACGACGTCGAGCACGGGCGCACGGCCGCCGAGCGCGTGCTCGGCCAGCTCGTAAACGGCGGCGATGTCGTCCGCCGACCGGGTGAACGACACCACGTACCGGGAGCAGGCCGTGACCCCGAAGCGCTCCTGGATCCAGGCGATCATGCGGATGGTGGCCAGGACCTCCTCGGTGCGCTCGGAGAGGACGCCCTCGGCGATCTCGCGCAGCGCCGCGGCGTGCACCTGGGAGTGCTGGCGGACCTCCAGCTCGGCCAGGTGGAACCCGAAGGTCTCGACCTGCCAGATGAGATGCTGGACCTCCCCGTACGCCTGGCGCGCCGCCCCGGCCGCCACCAGGGAGGACTGGCACAGGCGCAGGTCGGTGAGCAGGTCGTCGGGCGAGCGGTAGGCGAGGTCGAGGTCACGGCGGCGGGTGGCGGCGATCTTGGCGGCCACGAACAGCAGCCACTGGCGGTGCGGCTCACGGGGCGAGCGCTTGGCCAGCTCGGAGACCAGCTCGGGGTGGTCGTCGGCCGCCGCGGTCAGCGCCTCCACCAGGTCCTTGCTGGGCGGGCTGTCGCCGTTCCAGACGGTGAGGCTGCGGCCGATGCGGGTGGTGGCGTTCTCCAGGGCGGTGAGCACGTGCTCGGCCTGGATGAGCACGGCCTCCCTGGTCACGCGCGCGGTGACGTTGGGGTTGCCGTCACGGTCGCCGCCGATCCAGCTGCCGTAGCGGATGTAGGCCCGGGCGAGCGGGGCCCGCCTGCCGGTGCCCTCGGCGAGCGCGGCGTCCAGCGAGCGGTAGATGCGCGGCACGGTGCGGAACAGCGTCTCGTCGAAGGCCGCCATCGCCGTGCGGACCTCGTCCAGCGGGTCGAGCTTGGTGTGCCGGAGCTGGGCGGTGCGCCACAGCAGGTCGATCTCCTCCAGCAGGTGGCGGTGGGCCTCCTGCCGTTCGTGCGCCCCGCGGTCGGGGGCGTTGTACTCGGCGAGCTGGACGCTGACACGCTGGATCGCGGTGGCCACGGCGCGGCGGCGCGCCTCGGTGGGGTGTGCGGTGAGCACGGGACGGAACTCCAGCTCGGCGATCAGCCGGGCGAGCTCGTCGTCTCCGAGGTCGTGCTTCAGCTCGCCGACCGCCGCCGCGAGCGACTCGGGCAGCGGCGCCTCGCCGGTGTCGCGCGAGCGCAGGATGCGGATGCGGTAGTGCTCCTCGGCGAGGTTGACCAGGTGGAAGTAGCAGGTGAAGGCGCGGGCGATCTGCACGCTGCGGTCGACCGGCCACTCGGCGACCATGGCGGCCACCTCGTCGACCGACAGCTCGCGCCTGCGGGCGGCGATCACCGCCTTGCGCAGCCGTTCGACGTCGGCCAGGAGGTCGGGCCCGCCGTCCTCGGCGATGACACGGCCCAGCAGCTCCCCCAGCATGCGCACGTCGGCGCGCAGTTCGTCGGGCATCTCGGAGACGGCACTGTGCCGTTCGGCAAGAGAACGTTCTGCCTGCTGTGATGCGTTGGCGGCCATACCACGAAGGGTATCCAGTGTCTCCGACACGCTGGATACCAGTCTCATCCATTGGACTAGACCACTTGCCACGAGCCGGTGAACCGTACGGGACCCGCAGGTGAACCCGCACGCCGGACCGGGGTCAGGACGGCCGGGAGACGGCGGCGAGCAGGTCCGGAAGGCGGGCGTAGCCGATGGTCGCGGCGAGCCTGCGGCCCCCGACGCCCACCGCCAGCCCGTAGGGGACGACCAGCACCGACGCCCAGGTCAGCCCGAGCAGCACCGGCAGCACCACCGGGGCCGACAACAGGCTCGTGCCGAGCATGGCGCCGAACGACCCGGCGAAGGCCACCCCGCCCTGACCGGGGGCGGCGCTGGTGAAGGCGTTGATCCGCTCGGGGTAGGTGTAGGGCAGCACCACGCTGATCACCGCGCCCACGCCGAGCGCGATCTGCAGCAGCCCGATCGAGGCGAGCAGCGCCGGGACGGCCCAGACCGCGTGCCCGGCGACCAGCGCCCCGGCGACGGACAGCAACGCCAGCAGCGGGGCGGCGACCAGCGAGACGGCCAGATGCCGGCCGGCGAGGTCGGTGCGCAGGTCGCGCCGGGAGGAGTACACGATCGCGTTCATCCACAGGGCCCGCCCGTCGATGCCGAAGGCGTTGGCGCCCTGCAGCCCGATCATGAGCGCTCCGGCGCACGCGGCGGAGACGGCCAGCGTCGCGCCGGCCAGGCCGTTGGGGCCGCTGCTCAAGGAGAACATCAGCACTCCGGAAATGCCCACGGCGGCGATCCAGCCCATGCGTCCTCGCGGCTCACGGCGCAGGTACTTCAGCTCCTTGGACACGACGGCGCCGAGCGGGCCGGCGGGGAGCAGCCCGTCGAAACGGCTGCGGCGCACCGAGCCGACCTCGGTGGAGGCGTCGGAGCGCACCATCGTCCGGCGCAGCACGACGACCCACACGTCGGCGAGGATCAGCACCACCACGCCCACGGCCGCCACCTCGGCCAGCCCGGCGAACGAGCCGTCCGCGATCGCGTGCGCGGCCATGCCCGGCGGCCCCCACCGCACCGCCTCGGCGAGGCTCCTCAGCAGTTCGCGCGGCGCGCCGCCGATGCCCCGGTTGAGCAGCAGGTTCGGCACCTGGGTGAGCAGGATGACGAACACGACGCCGATGGCCAGCAGGTCGCGTCCGCGCCGGGTGCGCAGCACCCGCGACAGCGCCGTGGTGACCACGCGCGAGGCCACCAGGCAGAAGGCGAGCTGGAAGAGCACCGCGACGAGGCCGATCAGCGCTCCGGAGACGTCGCGCGACAGGCCGAAGACCGCGCCGAGAAGCGTGAACAGCGAGGCCAGCGGCCAGGGCCCGGTGACCGAGGCGGCGAACATGCCGACGGCCATCTGACCGGCGGTCAGCGGGAACAGCGACAGCCGCGCCGGGTCGAGGGTCTCGTCCACCCCGAAGACCAGCAGCGGGCCGGCCACCCAGATCAGCGCGAGCAGGGTGAACAGCACCATGCCGGCGTCCGCCGCGACGTCGGCGGGCGCGAGCCGGAGCAGGCTGGTCAGCACCAGGCCGCCGCAGGCCGCCGCGGCCGCCCCGACGAGCGTGAAGACGAAGCCGATCTGGCGCATGGCGTCGCCGCGCAGGTTGCCGGCGATCAGCCGCAGCTTCAGCCGGACGAAGAGCCACGCCACGGGGCCCCCTCTCCGGAGCCGAGCCACGACAGGCCCTCCTCGCCGTTGTCCCTGGCGCCGACCAGGTGGAGCAGGGCCTCGTTGAGGGTCTGGCCGCCGCGGACGTCGGCGAGCGGGCCCTGGGCGACGATGCGGCCGAGGTTCATCACCGACACCCAGTCGCACAGCCGCTCGACCAGCTCCATCACGTGGCTGGAGAACACGACGGTGGACCCGGAGGCGGTGTAGCGCCGCAGGACCTCGACCAGCGTGTTCGCGCTGATCGGGTCGACCCCCTCGAACGGCTCGTCCAGGAACAGCACCCGGGGATTGTGCAGCAGCGCGGCGGCCAGGCCGATCTTCTTGCGCATGCCGGTGGAGTAGTCGACCACCAGCTTGTCGGCCGAGCCGACGAGGTCCATGACCGTGAGCAGCTCCTCGGCGCGCCTGGCGACCTCGTCCTTGGCGATGCCCCTGAGCTGCCCGTTGTACATGAGCAGCTCGCGACCCGACAGCCGCTCGAACAGGCGCAGCCCCTCGGGGAGCACGCCGATGCGGGCCTTGACCGCGACCGGGTCGCGCCAGACGTCCACCCCGCCGACCTCGGCCGAGCCGGCGTCGGGCACGAGCAGGCCGGTGATCATGCTGAGCGTCGTGGTCTTGCCCGCGCCGTTCGGGCCCACCAGCCCGGCGAAGCTGCCGCGCGGCACCGCCAGATCGACCCCCGCCACCGCCACCTGGTGCCCGAACCGCTTGAACAGCCCTCGTGTGCGGACCGCCTCGGCGCGTCCGGCCTGGCCCGCGACGGGCGCGTCGTCCCCGGCGGCGAAGTGGGTCATGCCGTCACTCTAACCGCGAGCGCGGCCGCGACCGGCCGAACCGATGCCGTGACCGGCCGAACGACGCCCTGACCGGTCGAACGACGCCGCGACCGGTCGAACGACGCCGCGACGGGGAGGACTACCCTACGGGCATGAGCGCTGACCCGGTTCCGCACGTCGATGGAGTTGACCCGCACACCACCGCGGGAAAGATCGCCGACCTGGAGCGGCGCCTGCACGAGGCCGCCAACGCCGGGTCCGCCCGGGCCGTGGAGAGGCAGCACGCCAAGGGCAAGATGACGGCGCGCGAGCGGCTGGTCGCCTTCCTCGACGAGGGCTCGTTCGTGGAGTTCGACGAGCTGGCCCGCCATCGGGCCACGGCCTTCGACATGGCGGGCGAGCGCCCGTACGGCGACGGGGTGGTGACCGGGTACGGCACCGTCGCGGGCCGTCCCGTGGCGGTGTTCGCCCAGGACTTCACGGTGTTCGGCGGGTCGCTCGGCGAGGTCTTCGGCGAGAAGATCGTCAAGGTCATGGACCACGCGCTGAAGACCGGCTGCCCGATCGTCGGCATCAACGACTCCGGCGGCGCCCGCATCCAGGAGGGCGTGGTCTCGCTCGGCCTGTACGCCGAGATCTTCAAGCGCAACGTGCACGCCTCCGGGGTGATCCCGCAGATCTCGCTCATCATGGGGCCCTGCGCGGGCGGCGCGGTGTACTCCCCGGCGCTGACCGACTTCGTGCTCATGGTGCGGGAAAAGTCCCACATGTTCATCACCGGGCCGGACGTCATCAAGACGGTCACCGGCGAGGAGGTCACCTTCGAGGAGCTCGGCGGGGCGCGCACCCACAACTCCAGGTCGGGTGTCGCCCACTACGAGGCGGCCGACGAGAACGACTGCCTGGAGTTCGCCCGGGCGCTCCTGTCGTACCTGCCGTCCAACAACATGGACGAGGCCCCGGTGTTCGACTCCCCCGCCGACCTGACGGTCACCGACGCCGACCGCGAGCTCGACACGCTGATCCCCGACTCGGCGAACCAGCCGTACGACATGCACCAGGTGATCGAGCACGTGCTGGACGAGGGTGAGTTCCTGGAGGTCCACGCCGCGTTCGCGCCGAACATCGTGGTCGGGTTCGGGCGGGTCGAAGGGCAGCCGGTGGGGGTGGTGGCCAACCAGCCGATGAACTTCGCCGGCACGCTGGACATCGCCGCCTCGGAAAAGGCCGCACGCTTCGTCCGTACTTGCGATGCTTTTAATATCCCTGTACTGACTTTTGTCGATGTACCGGGCTTCCTTCCGGGTACGGACCAGGAATGGAACGGGATCATCCGACGGGGCGCCAAGCTGCTGTACGCCTACGCCGAGGCGACCGTGCCGCTCGTGACGGTGATCACCCGCAAGGCGTACGGCGGCGCGTACGACGTCATGGGCTCCAAGCACCTCGGGGCCGACATCAACCTGGCCTGGCCCACCGCGCAGATCGCGGTCATGGGCGCCCAGGGAGCGGTGAACATCCTCTACCGGCGCGAGCTGGCCACGGCCGAGGACCCCGAGACCGAGCGGACGCGTCTGATCACCCAGTACGAGGACACGCTCGCCAACCCCTACCTAGCGGCCGAGCGCGGGTACGTCGACGCGGTGATCCGGCCGTCGGACACCCGGGTGCGCGTCGTCAGGGCGCTGCGCGCGCTGCGCAACAAGCGCCAGGCCCTGCCGCCGAAAAAGCACGGCAACATCCCCCTGTAGGAGGCGGCCATGGATCAGCCCTATCTGAGGATCGTTCACGGCGGCGCCACTCCGGAGGAGGTGGCCGCGCTGGTCATCGCCGTCGCCACAAGAACCGCGAAACCGGCCCAACCCGTCCGAAGCCGCGAACTATGGCGTAACCCAGCACATCAGATGAGAAGAGTCTTCCCCACCGGGCCAGGAGCGTGGCGGGCGAGCTCACGGCCTCATTAGATCTTTGGAAGTGGGTGTCAAGCGCGCTGAGAGTTGGGACTATCTAGAAATGGGGGAATATAGTCAGCCGATCATCGCCTAGGACCGAGGCCTGGAGGAGAGCATGGCAATCCCGGACCTCACACCGCATCCCGTGGCGGCGAAATACGCCGTCCTCGTGGACGTCGGCTATCTCTACGCTGCGGCGGGCGAGGTCATCCTGGGGGCCAAGGAGCGCAAGGAATACCGCGTCGCCGCGGACGAGCTCATCCAGGCCCTCAAGAAGCACGCGATGGAGCGCATCCCCGGCGAGCTGCTGCGGGTCTACTGGTACGACGCCGCCCGCGACCGGGTGCCCACCGTCGACCAGCGCGTGATCGCCCAGCTGCCCTGGGTCAAGGTGCGCCTCGGGAACCTCAACGCCCGCGGCCAGCAGAAGGGCGTCGACGCCCAGATCCGCAGCGACCTCGAAGCCCTCGCCCGCCACCACGCCGTCAGCGACACCGTGCTCATCGCCGGGGACGAGGACATGGTGCCCGCCGTCGAGGCCGCCCAGACGTTCGGCGTGCGCATCCACCTGTGGGGGGTGGAGCCGCCCTACGGCACCAACCAGGCCGAGCGCCTGGTCTGGGAGTCCGACACCGTGGAGGAGCTCACCGCCGACTTCCTGCGCCCGTACTTCAGCCGCTCCGCCCAGGTCGTGCCGGCCGCGCCGTCACCGCCCTCGCCCGCCCAGGTGTTCGCCGGGCGCACCGCCATGGCCAAGCCCGTCGTCAAACAGCCCGGTCAGGTCACCAAGCTCGGCCCCAGCCGGCCGAGGGTCGAGGAGGTCGGCGAGCACGTCGCGCAGAAGTGGATCCTCACCCGGGGCCGCGACAACATCCGCGACCTGCTCCCTGGACCGCTCCTGCCGACCGTCATCGACACCGAGCTGCTCATCGAGGCCGAAAAGGAGCTGGGCCACTCACTGCGCCCCTACCCCGAGGCCCGCGTCTGGCTCCGCGACGGCTTCTGGGCCCGCGTCTACCGAGAATTCGACCTCGGCGTCGGCATCTCCACCAAATAACCCCCATCCCCCGAGCGCCACCGAGGATCGGTGTACCGCATGCCCACGCCTCATCCTCACCGTCGGACGGCCGATCGACCGGCGCCGCGGCGGCGGGAAGTGGTGCGACGAGGGCCGGCGCCATCGCGCGGTGGGCGGGCCGGGAAGCGTGGCGCCGGGTGGTCACAGCGGCGTCCGAATTCCGCCGGTCGCCGGGGCTGAGCAGGGCATAGCCTCGATCTGTGACTCCACACCAGACCCTCGACTTCGACTCCTGTTACCGGGCGGCGAGCGCCCGGGACATGCGGTTCGACGGGCGGTTCTACACGGCCGTCACCTCGACCGGCATCTACTGCCGCCCCATCTGCCCGGCCCGCACCCCCGCCAGGCGCAACGTCCGCTTCTACCGGCACGCCGCCGCGGCCGAGGCGGCCGGGTTCCGCCCGTGCCGCCGCTGCCGGCCCGAGCTCAGCCCCGGCGACCCCGGCTGGGACGTCGCCGCTGACCTCGTGGGCCGGGCCCTGCGGCTGATCGACGACGGGGTGGCCGACGAGTACGGCGTGGCCGGGCTGGCACAGCGGTTGCACGTGACCGAGCGCCATCTGCTGCGCCTGTTCACCGCCCGGCTCGGCGCCGGTCCCCTCGCGGTGGCGCGGACGCGGAGGCTGCTGCTGGCCAAGCAGTTGCTGACGGAGACCGCGCTCCCGATCACCGATGTCGCCTTCGCCGCCGGGTTCGGCAGCGTGCGCCAGTTCAACGCGACGATGAAGGAGGCGTACGGCTTCGCCCCGAGTGAGCTGCGCACGTCGAACGGTCCCCTCGCCGCCGCCCGCAGAGCCCCGGCGCCACGGGCCGCCGGCCACGCGGCCCCTGAGACGCGGCACAGCGCCGGCCCGGCCGCCGATCGTGATGCTCAGAGCACCCGGCCCGGTGATGCCCAGGGCGCCCGGCCCGGTGATGCCCAGGACGCCCGGCTCGGTGACGCTCAGGGCGTCCGGCTCGCCACCGCCGCGGAGCCTCCGGCCGCGCTCACGCTGCGGCTGAACCACAGGGCTCCCTACGACGCGGCGACGCTGCTGGGCTTCCTGGCCGCGCGCGCGATCCCTGGGATGGAGGAGGCGAGCCCGAGTGGCTACCGGCGCGCCGTCACCGGAGGGTCGATCACGCTCACCCCGGCGGACGGGCACGTCAAGCTGTCGGTGACCCTGGACGACACCCGCCACCTGGCCAAGATCGTCTCGCGCTGCCGCCGCCTGCTGGATCTGGACGCCGACCCGGTCGCGATCGCCGACGCGCTGGGCGCGACCACGCTGCGGGCGCTGGTCGCCACGCGGCCCGGGCTCCGGGTGCCGGGCGCCTTCGACGGCTTCGAGCTGGCTGTGCGCGCCGTGGTGGGCCAGCAGGTCTCCGTGGCCGGCGCCAGGACCCTGCTCGGCCGCATCGTCGCCCGCGCCGGCACCCCCGCCAGACCGACCCCGCCCGGCGGCGGTATCGCCAGACCTACCCCGCCCACTGACGCGACCGAGCGGTCCACCCCGCCCACTGACATGACCACGCGGTCAACCCCGCCCGCCGACGCGACCCAGTGGTCCACCCCGTCCGCCGGCGGGGCCGGAGCCGACGGGCCGTTCCTGCTGTTCCCCACCGCCGAGCGGCTGGCGGAGGCCGACCTGTCCGGGCTCGGGCTCACCGGCCGCCGGGTCGCGACGCTGAAGGCGCTCGCCGAGAAGACCGCCGCCGGCGAGCTGGACCTGGACGCGGGCGCCGACCCTGCCGAGACGGCGGCGCGCCTGATGGAGATCCCCGGCATCGGCCCCTGGACCACCGGCTACATCGTGATGCGGGCGCTGCGCGACCCGGACGCCTGGCCGGATGGCGATCTCGGCCTGCGACGGGCCATGCGCGCGCTGGACATCGCCGAGGACGACGTCGAACGCTGGCGCCCCTGGCGCGCCTACGCCGCCATGCACCTCTGGAGCTCGGAGTGATCCCATGCCGCCGACCCCCCGCACTGATTCGAACTAAGCGTCATCCCGGCCTATCAGTTAACGCATTCGCGCATGCAAGGAGATCTCATGACATCGACCGTTGACGCCCAGGTTCTGGCCACGCCGGCGGGGCCGCTGTCGCTGCTCGTTCATGACGGCGTGCTGGTCGCGGCCGGGTTCACCACCGACCCGACGCGGATGTTCGATCGCCTGCCCGCCGCGCTCAGGGCGCTGTCGCTCCAGGCCGTCGAGGACCTGGGCAAGCCCGCCCAGGCCGTCCGGGACTACCTGGAAGGCGACCTGTTCGCCCTGGACGCCGTGGAGGTGGACCAGCCGGGCACGCCGACCAGGCAGCGCCTGCTGGCGGCGCTGCGCGCGGTCCCGGCGGGCACGACCGTGAGCTACGCCGAACTGGCCGAGCGCGCCGGGCTGCCGAGGACGGCCGCGCGGGCCGCCGGATCGGCCTGCGCCCAGAACCTCATCGCCCCCTTCGTGCCGTGCCACCGGGTGCTGCCCTCCGTGGGCGGTTTCGGCGGCTACTACTACGGCAGCCCGGTCAAGGAGTGGCTGCTCAGGCACGAGCGCGCCATCTGACCCGTGCGACCGCCACCGCCTATATCCCCGTACGACGGTGCGCCTGCTGCCTGATCCCGTCGGGGAGCGCCTCGGCGGTGGTCAGGCGGGGCAGCAGGCCGGGTTCCAGGGTGAGTGCGCGGAAGGTGACGGCGACGGTGACGTCATGGGCGGGCCGGTGGACGATCTCGATCTGGTCGCCGGCCCTGATGTCACCGGGCTCGACGACCCGCAGGTACGCGCCGGGCGACGCCGCCTCGGTGAACCGATCGATCCACCTCTCGCGCGCCAGCCACCCCTGGAAGGTCGAGCAGGGGATCCGCGGGCAGGACACCTCCAGGACCACCTGGGAACCGATGCGCCACCGCTCGCCGATCAAGGCGCCGTTGACGTCCAGGCCGGCGGTGGTGAGGTTCTCCCCGAAGACGCCGTTCGCCAGCGGCCGGCCCAGTTCAGGCTCCCAACGGTCGAGATCCTCGCGGGCGTAGGCGTAGACGGCCTGGTCGGACCCGCCGTGGTGGGCGAGGTCGTACACCCGGTCCCCGGCGAGGCCGACGGCCCCGGTGCCCTTCGGCCCGGGGTCGGACACCCTCACCGATCCTTCGACGGGCCCCTTGTCGATGCCGGTCGTCCCGGCGCTCTTCCACGGGTTGGGTCTCGGCTTGCCGACGTTCACCGACAGCAGTCTCATACCGGCGACGCTACGTGCCGCCCGCCTCCCTGGACGACCCGTTTTCGCGACGAATCCGCTCCCACGATGGCTCGTTTCTCCAGACGCCCGTGGTCCGGGACGGCTCGTTGTCCGGGACGGCCCGTTGTCCGGGACGGCCCGTTGTCCGGGACGGCCCGTTGTCCGGGACGGCCCGTTGTCCGGGACGGCCCGTGGTCCGGGACGGCCCGTTGTCCGGGACGGTCTCTTCCGCGGGCCGCCTCGGGAGGTCAGGCGCCGGCGGCCCAGCTCCAGAAGGCGCGCATGACCGAGGGCGGGGTCGGACCGGCCAGCTCCACCTGGGTGAGCAGGATGGTGACCGCACCGGTGGCGGGGATGATGTGCGCCGCCGTTCCGGTGCCGCCGACCCAGCCGTAGCGGCCGGGGACGTTCCACGGGTCGATGGGCTCGACGTCGACCGAGCCGCCGAACCCCCAGCCCTGCCCCTCCAGGAACAGCCTGCCGGCTTCACGCTGCGACGCGGTCAGGTGGTCGCTGGTCATCTGCCGCACCGCCGCGCTCGACAGCACCCGGCGTCCACCGACGGTGCCCTCGGCGAGGAGCATCCGGCCGAACGACAGCCAGTCATCGGCGGTCGAGACCAGCCCACCGGCGCCGGACGGGAACGCGGGCATGCTGCTCCACTGCCCGTCGGGGGCGTCGACGAGGTCCAGCCCGCCCTCCGGGCCGAGCCGGTAGAAGTGGACGAACCGGTCGCGTTCGGCGGCCGGCACCTCGAAGCCGGTGTCGGTCATGCCGAGCGGCTCGAACAGCCGCTCGGCGAGGAACTCGGGCAGCGGCTGGCCCGAGACCCGGGCGATCAGCACCCCCTGGATGTCGGAACAGGTGTTGTACAGCCAGGCGTCCCCCGGCTGGCACAACAACGGGATGCGGCCCAGCGTCGCCATCCACTCGTCCTGCTCCGGGACGATCTGCGGCTGCGGGGGGCCCTGCTTGAGCTCGGCGAACAACGGCGCGAGCACCGGCAGCGAGAAGTCGGACGGGAAGCCGTACCCGGCGCGGAAGGTGAGCAGGTCCTCCACGGTGATCGGCCGGGCGGCCGGGACCACGTCGTCCACGGGGGCGTCCATCGTCCGGACCACGGACGGCGAGGCCAGCTCGGGCAGCCATTTCGCGACCGGTTCGTCCAGCGCGATGCGGCCGTCGTCGACCAGCGTCATGACCGCCGCCGCGACGATCGGCTTGCCGATCGAGGCGATGCGGAAGATGGAGTCTCTGCTCACCGGGGAGGCGCCGTGGACGTCGGCCGCGCCGACGGCCTCGACCTCGACGTCGTCGCCGCGCGCCACCAGGGCCACCGCGCCCGGCAGTGTTCCCTCACCGGTGCAGCTCCGCAACAGGCCGTTCAGTGTCGTCATCGGTCCACCCTCTCAAGGGCACGGCCCGAGCGTAAGCCGAACGATCCACCCCGTTCCGGACGAACCCGACCGCACCCAAGGTCCGTGTCCAAGGCCCGCGCTTAAGGCCCGCGTTCAAGGCCCGCATATGAGGGCCGTGCCCAAGACCCGCGTTCAGGGGGCCGTGTTCAGGAGTCGTCGGCGCCGTCCCTGACCGTGGTCTGGACCTCGCCCACGGGAACGTCCCGGGTGGCCGTCGCCTGGACCGGCTGGAAGGCGAAGCCGACGTCGCCTCCGCCCGTGACCGGCCAGACGCTGGTCACCGACATGACGTACACCTTGCGCGGCTGGTCGACCGAGGCGCGCAGGTAGCGCACCCCGCAGCGGAAGGCGCCGCCCTTCACGTAGGGATGGCCGGTCGGGCCGCAGTCGTCCTTCACCTCCGCCCGCCCGGCGGGGGCGCCCGACTTGATCTCGACGCGGGCGAGGGTGGCGGTCACCGTGGCCGACATGACGCCGGGGATCTCCGCGGTCACCGAGCGCGTGGTCTGCCCGGCGCCCGCGAGCCAGACCCAGGTGGGCAGGTTGACGTAGCTCTTGACGTCCGGGCTGAGCTTGATCTGCGGTTCGGGGACGGTCAGCGCGGCCCGGGCGAGCTGGTAGAGCTCCTCCAGGGTGATCCCGCCCGGCGGGGTGCCGCCTTCGGGCACCCACACGGCCCCTTCGAGCCCCGTCCAGCAGGAGAGCCCGTCGGGGTCGGCGGCGTTGTACGCGGGCACCCACCAGCGGCCGTTCTCGCCGACCTTGTCCTTGTACTGCTTGACGAAGGCGTTGAAGTCCTCTTCGGTGCCGTCCGGGTGGGTGTGGAACCAGAACTCACGGGTGCTCTGGTCCTGCTGCCGGTTCAGCATGGTGTCGGCGTTGTCGCCCGGCTCGTACCAGCAGGGCCGTTTGACGCGGTAGCCGTCGCTCTTGGCGCCGAGCCCGTCGCCGCTCAGCACGATCTTGGAGTTGCGCAGGACGACGCCGCTCGTGCGGTCGTTCTGGTACCCCTCGCCCATGGGCCCCCCGGGGTCGGCCATGGGAGCGGTGACCATCGTGGCGGCCACGACGTACGACAGCAGTGATCTCATCGGCGGCACTCCTTCGCACGCTGATGGGGGTAGGAGGCGTGCATGTAGGTCCGGACCCGGAACGCTCCGTCGTCGCCCTTGCGCACGGCGGCGACCTGCAGGTAGACGGCGGCGGGCGGGCGGGTCCAGGCCGGCTGGCGGGCCACGGGGCGCCCGCCGGCGGCGTCGGTCACCCGGACGCCGGACTCGTCGACGCAGGCGTCGACCTCCGCGCCGCGACCGGTGACCGAGGCCACGCGGACGGCGTACAGCTTGGCCGACCCGGTGGCGGACTCGCGGCGGTCCACGAAGCCGCGCACCCAGGTGTAGGCGTCGCGGCTCGCCTGGTCTTCGACGCCGGCGAGGTAGCCGTCGTCCTCGCCCTGGCTGACGACGGCCTTCCACGAGGCGACGTAGCCGTCGGTGAACGCCTTGACCATGGCCTGCTGTTCGGCGTCGAGGCCGGCGGGCCACTCGATGGAGACGGTCATGCCCGGGGTGACCTCGACGGTCTGCGCCCACGGGGTGGACAGCGCGCCGGGGGCGTCCGCGGCGGAGGCGGACGGATCGGCGCGGGCGCCGCTGGAGGCGAGATCGCCGCCGGGGGTGAACGGGCGCTCGGGCCCGCGCTCGGCGCAACCGGCGCCCAGCAGGCAGCCGCCGCCCAGGATGACGGCGGCCAGGACGGCGCGGGCCCGCGTACCGGCCCGCCCCAGCATGCCGGGCCACAGCCCCGGCGTGCCGCGCCGGCATGGGTCGCCTGCGTCTCTCAGGCCCCGTGTCGTCCGAGCCACCACCGTGACCTCTGCCTCCTCACCTGGACGGGCGATCATGCGCTAGTCGGATCATCTGGACCGGCGGCCGTCAGGCCGACGGCATCGAGTGCAGCCGCCAGCTCGGCAGCAGTTCGTCGATCAGCGCCTCGGTCTCGGGGGCCATCCCGCCCCCGTAGGGATGGGAGGACGCGCGGCGGTGCAACCCGTCCACGACGGCCCGCAGCTTGAGCGGGTCGCCGGTGGCGTGGGCGGCCCGGAGCAGGTCGCGCCAGAGCCCCTCGTCATCGGCGGCCAGCAGCAGCCCGGCCCGCACCGCGGCGACGGCGGCCTCGGGGTCTCCGTGCGCCAGCCGGACCTCGCAGAGCCGGTGCGCGGCGTCGGCCACGCTGGCCATCACCTCGTACTCCAGCTCGTCGGCCGCCAGCCAGGCGTACCGCCCGCGCGGCCTGCCGTTGAGGAGCGGGCCGCGGACCAGGCCGAGCGCCTTGTCCAGCAGCACGGCGCGCGCGCCGGGGTCGTTGTGGGAGCGGCGGACCAGCTCCCGGAACAGCTGCCAGTCGGAGCGCACCTCGGGGCCGAGCCGCAACCGGCCGGTGTCGTCGGTGCGGAGGTTCGGCCGGCCCTCGCTGTCGGTGCCCAGCCAGTCGGCGACCCGGGCGATCGTCGCGTCGCGGACGACGGCCTGCACGCCGCGCGGCCACAGGATGCCGCCGAGCACGACGGGATGCACGCCGGCCGGATGGGTGGCCAGGTACACGATCATCTCGCACGCCAGCTCGCCGCGGCCCTCCTCCAGCGGCGGCAACGGCCCGATCTCGATCGGGCCGAGGATGCGCACGTTGATGGAGGGCGTGGTGGTGAACTCCCGGGGCGCCTCCTCCTCGCGCACCGGCTCGCCGTCGCTGCGCGCGGCGGTGCGGAACAGGTCGATCACCGCGTCGTAGTGGCGGCGGGGCAGTAACTGGGCCGCCACGGTGACGCCGAGCGCCGCTATCTTCGCCTTGCCGTCGTCGGTGACCTGCCAGGTCCACGTGGCGTGCGGGAAGTCCCCGGCGATGACGTACCCGGCGGCCATCCGGGTGCCCGCGCGGCCGAGCATGGCCAGGCGGCGCGCCTCCTCCGGGTCGGGCGCGATCGCCGAGAGCAGGTAGTGCGGGGGCCAGGCGGGGTCGGCGGCGCGTCCCTGGACCCGGCCGGTCAGCACGTGGCCGCCGGCGGCGGCCGTCTCCTCGGCCCTAGCCTCCAGTTCGGGCAGCGCCTCGGCCAGGCTGCCGGCGACCCGGACGCGGTCGGGGGCGATCATCGCCAGGTCGGCGCCGAAGCCCACGAGCGTGATGCGCATCTGGTCGGACCAGCGGTTGGTGGCCAGCTCGACGGCGAGCGCGGACAGCGCGTCGCGCACCCGGTGCCCGCTGACGGCGATCACACCTTGCGCGGCCTCCAGGTCGATCAGCACGCGGCCGGTCTCGGTCACGCCGAGCGAGACCAGGCCCGGGTACGGCGCGGGCACGTCCGCGAGGGCGTGGTCGTCGATGGCGCGGCCTTCGTGGGCGAGCAGCCGCCAGGTGCGTCCCCCGTCGTGCGACTCCCACGGCTCGGGCGCGTCCTGCTCCGGCGGGTGGATCCACAGGTCGAGCCCTCGGGCGGACAGGTGGACGGCGTAGATGGTCGGCGGCACGCGGCCCTGCTCGGCCAGCAGCTTGCCGAGCAGGCGCAGCCCGGTGTCCAGCATGCGGCTGCCGGGGGCGTCGGAGCCGAGGCGCAGCGCGACCTCCGCGCCGGCGGCGTCGCCGCGCGGCCGGGGGATGCGGTGGCCGAAGGCGCGGTGCCAGAGCTGCTCGCGCCGGCGCCGGCCGAGCGCCACGAGCAGCCCGGCCGCGGCCAGCGACCCGCCGGCGAGGTACTCCAGCAGGTCGAGGCCGCCGCCGTGGTCGCGGGTCTCCGGCGTCTCGGCCACCGGCGAGACGGTGGCCCTCGGCGCCTTGGCCGAGACGGAGGGCGCCTTGGAGGGGGGCGGCAGGTGGTAGGCGCGTTCGGGGAGCCCGGCCGGCGGCAGGCCCACGCCGGTGCGTCCCCGCTTCGCCACCTCGCCGGCGCCCTCGCCGTCACCGCCCTGCCCCGCCCGGTCACCCTGCCCACTCTGGCCGTCCTGGCCGCTTTGGCCGCCCTGGCCGCTCTCCTCGCCCGCCTGGCCGCTCTGGCCGCCCTGCCCTGCGCGGTCGGCCTGCCCGGCGCGGTCGGCACCGGCGCCCTCCCGGTCCGCGTCCCGGCCGGCGTCCGTCGCCTTGGGGCCGCTGGTGGCCGCGGGATCGCCCTTCGCCTCCGGGACCTTCGCCTCCGGGGCTTTGGCCTCCGGGCCGCCGGTGACCGACGGCCGGCTCGTCGCCGTGGGATCGCCGGCCGCCGACGGCCGGCCGGTCGCCACGGGCCCCGTCGTCGCGATCGGGCCGCGCGTCCCGGTGCCGGACGGATCGGCCGTGCCCTGTTCGTGGCCGGTGGCGGAGGGCGCGCGGCCGTGCTCCGCCGGTCCGGTGGTGCGCCGGGAGTGCTGGGTCACGCCGGTGCTCCGGCTGCCCCGCGCGTCGTCCCCGGCCGCGTCCTCGCCCGCGGTGGACGGCAGGAACTGGGTGCGGCCGTCCAGTTCGGCGGGCGCGTCCGCGTGCCTCTTGAGCGTGGTCTCCCGCCGCTCGTCCACCGGGACGACATGGACGTTCCGCGCGTCGTCCGGCATGTCGAGCACCCAGCCCGGCCGGATCAGGTCGGCCATCTGCAGGCGGCTGCCGTCCGGCTGCTGCTTGTGCTGGTTGAGCCGGTAGATCTCGGGGTAGCGGCGCCCGTCCCCCAGGCACTTGTCGGCGATCTCCCACAGGCTCTCGTGGTGGCGGCCGTGCGGCGGCTGGACCACGTAGACCTTCTTGACCTGGCGGACCTCCTCCAGCGCGGACCCGCTCATCACCCCGGCCGTGGAGCCGCCCTCGGGGATGGGCGCGGTCAGGGCCGCGGCCACCACGGCGGGACGGGCCGGCGGCGGCGCGGAGCCGATGCCGGCGATCGGGATCGCGACGGCGGACACGGTGAACAGCATCAGCGCGGTGGAGACCAGCCGGTTGGCCAGCGCCTGCGGCCCGCCCGACAGCGGCACGCGCGCGGGCATGCCGATGCGACGGATCCCGGAGTAGACCTCCACGATCACGCAGATGACGAGCTGGAACCAGGTGAGCCACACCAGCAGCACCAGGATGGCGACGGCCGTGGTGGTGCTGATCTGCCGGGTCAGCAGGTCGCCGTTGAGCAGGGCGGCGGGCAGCGGGGGGCCGGTCAGGCGCAGCAGGGCGTAGGGGACGCCGCCCATGAGCGCGGCCAGCGCCGCGAGCGCCGCGATGCCGGCGATCACGTCGCCTGCGGTCCGCCGCGGCCGGATGCGCTGCACCGGCGGCGCCGCCCGGTACGGCGGGCGCGCGGGGGGTCTGCGCGACGCGGTCATGCTATCCCTCCTGGTCGCCGGGGTCGGGGCCCGCGGTGGCGGTGCCGGACATGTCGGAGCCCGCGAACCCGAACGCCGCGAGGAACGTGGCGTCCCAGTGGGCGCTCACCGCGACGGTCACCGCGACCTGCCCGGCGGCGACGCCGCACCGGGTGAGCTTGACGTCGTCGCCGTCGTGCGCGTCGACGATCTCGCGGGCCCGGCCGCAGACGACCCGCTCGTCGCCGAGCAGGCGCACCTGCCCGGTGCCGCGCAGGTTCTCCACGTCGATCTGGTCGGCGGCCGCCCGCGCGGCCTGCTCGGCGACGTCGGAGGCCCGCAGCCGGGCGTTGATCGCCGCGCCGCCGTCCACGAGCAGGCCGGCGAGCAGGAAGACCACCACCGAGAAGATCACCACGAACACCGACATGGACCCGCGGTCCTCCGAGGGCCGCCGGGCGGTCATTCGACCCTCCGGAACTGCTCCAGGGGCACCACCGAGTCGCCTTTCATCCGCCTGGCCACGCCGAACCCGAGGAAGTCGAGCTTCAACTCGCAGGTGACGCTCGCGCGCACGGTGCCGCCCTCGCGCCAGTCGCTGCCGGTGAGGCTCACCGCCGGCGCGCACTGCGCGTCCAGCGCCGAGCGGGCGGCGTCGCGGGCGGCGCCCTCGGCCGCGTTCAGCGTGCGCTGGACGGACGCGGCGCGGGCGGCGTCCCTGGCGGCGCCGTTGACCTCGCCCTGCGCCTCGACGACGCGTCCCGCGCCGACCAGGAACAGCAGGAACAGCAGGAAGACCGGAGCCAGCATCACCGTCTCGACGGCCATCGACCCCTGGTCGCGCCCGCGCCGCCCGGCGGGCGCCGGGACGCCGCGCGATGCGGCGGCCGCGGTGGCGCCCTGGCCGGGCGCGGGGCGCGCGGTCACGGCTTTCCGCCGGTACCGCCACCCCCGCCGCCGAAGTTGCTCTGGATCTCGGCCTGCTTCTGCGTGACCAGCGTTTTGATCAGCGTGGCCAGGCCGAGGGCCACGCCCGCGATGATGGCGGTGATGATCACCCATTCGACGGCGGAGGCGCCGCGCGAGGGGGCGTTCCTGGCTCGGTCGAGACGCACGTGGAGTACGGCGATCAGGTAGGTGAACCACGGTGGTGTGAACATCTAGGACCCCAACATCTTCATCGCTGCCGGAAAACTCAGGAAGATCACGAAGCCGGCGCAGAGCAGGAGCTGGGCGACCAGCATGGACTGTGAACGCTCCCCCGCCTGGCCCTCGACCTCGGCCAGCTCGCGCCGGCGCATGGTCGCGGCCCGGGCGGTGAGCGAGGCCCGGACCTTGGCGCCGTCGTCGGCGACCAGGCCGAGCGCCGCCGACAGGTCGCGCAGCTCGTCGACGTTGATCTCGTCGCCGAGCCGGCCGAGCGCCTGCCAGGGGGTGATGCCGATGATCCGGGCGTTGGCCAGGGCCTCGCGGATGCGGGCCATCGCCCAGTTGCGCGAGTCGCCGCCCTCGCCGACCGACACCGCCATCAGCAGCGCCTCCGGCACGCCCCGGCCGCCCGCGAGGTTCATGGCGACCAGGTCGAGGAAGGCGCCCACGGCGTGCCGGAAGTCACGGCGGCGGACGGCGGCGTCCCTGCGGATCTGCAGGTCGGGGAGGAAGAAGAAGACCAGGGCGACGATCAGCGCCGCCCACAGCGGCACCTGGAGCGGGACCCCCGCCTCCATCAGGGTGAGCCAGCCGGCCAGGATCGGGAACGCCAGCAGGCCGGACACCGCGAGCAGCACCTTGGTGGCCAGGTAGCCCTCGAACGACTTGCCCAGCAGCGCCAGGTCGGCGCGGGTGGAGCGCACCTCCCAGCCCCGCGCGGCGTACAGCTGCGCGAGCCGCACGCCGACCTCGCGGCGCAGGGCGCTGACCTCCTCGTCGGGGTTGATCAGCCGTAGCCGCGCCGCGTCGTCGACCTCACGGGCCGAGTCGAGCGCGAGCAACCGCGCGACCAGCCCCGGCCGGGGCGGGAACAGCGCCCGGACGAGCAGGAACACCCCGAGGCCGAACACCGCTCCCGCGAGCACGTTCTCAACCATGGACGCCCACCCCTCCCGTCACCGGTTCGCGTTCCAGCGGGGCGCCGGAGACCGGCCCGAGGAGCCGGGCGGGCTTGTCGAACCGGGCGAGCCGCCGCATCCACGCGAAGCCCGCGCCGAACAGGCCCGCGACGACGACCAGCACGGCCTGTCCGAGCAGCGAGTCGTACTCCACGACGTAGGACGGGTTGAAGATCACCAGGGCGGCGGCGAAGGCGACGGCCGTGCCCACGACGATCTGGACGCTGCGCCGCGTCGAGCGGCGCTCGGCCTCGACGCGGCGGCGCATGTCGAGCTCCTCGCGCGCCGAGACCGCCAGCGCGCCCAGCACCTCGCGCAGGCCCGGGCCGCGCAGTTTGGCGTTGAGGATGAGGGCGGCGATGACCAGGTCGGCGGAGGGGTCGTCCAGCTCGTCGGCGAACATGCGAAGCGCGTCGGGCAGCGGCATGCGGGTGTGCAGGCGGTCGACCATGGCCCGCAGGTGGGGCCGCAGCGTCGGCGCCGCGGCCCTGATCGACGACGGGATCGCCTGCTCCAGGCCGGCCGCGCCCGCGATGGTGTCCCTGAGCGACTCGGTCCAGGCCGCGAGCCCTTCCAGGCGGGTCATGGCCGCGCGTTCCTCGGCGGCCCCGCCGGTCAGGCCGCGCCAGGCCAGCACGAGCAGGACCGCGCCCGCCGCCATGACCGGCCAGCGGGTGACGACCAGCACCAGGGCGCCGGTGACGGTCGCGACCGCCGAGCGGGTGGACAGCCGGCGCACCAGCTCGCGCCGCCGGGCCCTCCGGTCGGGTGTCGCCGGGCCCGGGCGCACCCCGTACAGGGCCAGGCCGAGCAGGAACAGGCCGCCGCCGGCCGCCGCTCCCGCGAGGACCGCCAGAGGGTCGAACAGCCCGGCCGGCAGCGGCATCACGACCACGCTCCCATGGTCGGGTCGTAGCCGTGCTCGGCCAGGTCGTCGACGCAGGCGATGGGCGCGTGCGGGACGGCGTGCCCGTCCGGCCCTGGAGCGAAGACCTCCGAGGACAGCACCCGCCCGTCCACGCCGGCGACCTCGCGGACGCTCGCGACGTACCGCCGCAGCCGGCCGCCCTGGTGGTAGTCGTTGCGCTTCTGGATGAAGACCACGAAGTCGATGGCGCCGGCGATCAGCATGTGCGTCGCCTCGATCGGCAGGCGCTCCTCGGCCTGCAGCGCGTAGGTGGCGATGCGGTTGAAGACCTCCATCGAGGAGTTGGCGTGGATGGTGGACAGCGACCCGTCGTTGCCCTGCGTCATGGCGTTCAGCATCGTGACGATCTCGTCGCCCAGCACCTCGCCGACGATCACCCGGCTCGGGTTCATACGGAGCGAGCGCCGCACCAGCTCGGCCATCGTGATCTCGCCCTGGCCCTCGGAGTTGGGCAGGCGGTGCTCGAAGGCCACGACGTTGGGGTGCAGCTCGGGGAACTGGTCGAGGCCGAGCTCCAGCGCGCGCTCGACGGTGATCAGGCGCTCGTGCGGCGGGATCTCGTTGGCCAGCGCCCGCAGCAGCGTGGTCTTCCCGGCATTCGTCGAGCCGGCGATCATGATGTTCTTCCTGGCCGCGACGGCCGACGACAGGAAGCGGCCGAGCTCGGGGGTCAGGGTGCCGTTGCCCACCAGGTCGCTGAGGAAGACCTTGCCCAGCCGCGCGCGGCGGATCGACACCGCGGGCCGCACGGTGACGTCCATGACGGCCGACAGCCGGGAGCCGTCGGGCAGGCGCAGGTCGAGCTGCGGGTTGGCGGTGTCGAACGCGCGGCTCGACAGGCCGCTGTAGGCGGCGAGGATCTGGATCAGCTCGACGAGCTCCTCGTCGGAGTCGGCCACCGGGTCGTGGACGAGCTCCTGGCCGTCGGCGTATCCGACGAACACCCGGTCGCAGCCGTTGACGTCGATGTTCTCGACCTCGGGGTCGTCCAGCAGGGGCTGGAGCCGGCCCACGCCGAACAGCGCGGCGTGGATGCCCGCCGCCAGGGCCTCCTCCTCCTCGGCCGTCGGCGGGGTGCGTCCTGAGCCGATCTCGTTGCGCGCGTGCTCCTCGAGCACCTGCGAGATCAGCGCCCGCGCGAACTGGCGCTCGTCCTCGCCGGACATGGGGGTCAGGCCGCTGGCCTGGTCCAGCCGCCGCTGGTGCGCCAGCCGGTCGCCGACCTCCTGCCGGAACCGCTTGACCAGCGTGTGGTCGATGCTCATGCGCGGTCCCCCGTTCTCGGGCGGGGCAGGTCGGTGAGGGGGTCGGCGGCGCGGACGGGGGCGACGCGGGCGGCCAGGCGGCCGGCGAGCTCGCGGGCCGTGCGGATCAGCAGGGAGCGGTCCAGGCGGCCGCCCCACTGGCCCCGCAGCAGTTCGGCGCCCTTGGGGTCGTAGGCCAGGCCCGCCACGAACGCGACGTCCCTGCTCGTGGCGGCGACGATGCGGCGCACCTCGTCGATGGAGGCGCGGTAGGAACGGGGATCGGAGATGACCACCACGCCGATCTGCCCGCCGATGAGCATGAGCCGCTCGCGCAGGTGGGCCACGTGGTCCAGGCTCGGCCGGGTGAACAGCAGCGTCACCTCGGCCTCGGCGATGAGGTCGGCCATCTGCGGGTGGGCGCCGAGCCGGCCGCAGTCGGCCAGGACGTCGGCGCCGGGCAGCGCGGCGAGGGCCCGGCCGAGCGGCCCCCACAGCCAGGTGAGCCCGGCGGCCTGCTCGCCGTGGGTGAGGCCGGTCAGGACGTCGAGCCCGCCGACGAGCTTCTGGGTGTGCTCGTGCACCTGCTCGGGGCGCAGGCCCCGGCGGGCGGTCGCGCCGAGGCTGAGCAGGCCCCGCGAGGGGTTCAGCACGCAGCCGTCCGCGCCGGGCAGGCGGTAGACCAGGTCGCCGCCGGAGGGGTCGCATTCGGCCAGCAGCACCGGCCTCGGCCAGACGGCGCCGAGCGCCGTCGCGGCGGTGGTGACGCCGGGCGCCCCCTTGTCGGCGGCGAGCGCGATGAGGGCCACCTCAGCCCGCTCCGGCGAGCTTGCCCAGGGCGATCTCGCCGCTGGAGGAGTACATGGCGATCGTCGGGGAGACCGTGGCGTCGACGATGACCGACACCAGGCCCGAGCCGCTGCGCTCGCTGTCGCCGACGCTCTCGACCAGCGCGCTCGGGGCCAGCACCTTGCTCTGCGCGGCGCCACGGCCCGACCCCGGGACGTACACCACCTGGACGTGGTCGCCCGCCCGCAGGCCGAGCGGGACCTGCCCCGCCTTGAGGGCGAGGCCGACGACGACCTTGCCGGGGCCGACCTGCTCGCTCGTCCTGCTGGTCATCGGCTCGGTCAGCAGGGTGCCGGGCAGGAGCGTGACCCGGGCGAAGGTCGCGGCGACCTGGTCGCGGTAGACCCAGGGGACGTACGCGACGCCGGTGTCGGCGATCTGGACCTCTTCCATCGCGTCGGTGGCGATCGGCTGGCCGGGGCCGATCTGCCGGCTGATCTGGATGGCCGAGACGCGGTCGCCGCTGCGCATGACCAGCAGCGTGGTGGCCAGCGCTCCGCCGAGGACCAGGAGCAGCGCCAGGGCCGCGAGTGCGGGTTTGCGTTCGCGGGGAGGCACGGGGAGCTTGCGGGAGGCCGGCCCCGACAGCGCGCCAGGCGACCCCGGGCGCTCCGCGTTCGACGGCGCGCGGCCGTCGCGGTCGGATTTCTCGCTGATCCTCATGGGTGGGGGGCTCCCGGATCGGGGACCGGGCCGGCAGCCTCGACCATGCGCTGACACCGACCAGCGCCAGGGCCGATCGAGATGAACCGCATGACCACGGTGCGGGACGGCATGGTCACGGATATGGAGGACGGGGGGTCGCTGACTTATGTTTCCGGAAATGTCATCTCATTGTGTGCAGCTTGCACCACGTGCAGGGACAGAAACCGGACCCATGCTTATCCACTATGGATCGACTGTCAACGGGAGGGTCAAGAATCGCACTGCCCCCGCGACACCGATGGCGCGGATATATCGGTAGATATTCTCCTTTGTATCGCCGGTAACGCGCGTCACACTTACCACTGCTCTTTCCCCGGCGGACCGCCGCCTTAACCGCCCGTTGCCCGTTCTTGACCTTCCGGCTCCGGCGAGGTCTCCTCGTCGATCCAGCGCAGATACGCCGGGAGGCCGCCCTCGACGGGCAGAAGGATGATCTCGGGGGTCTCGTAGGGGTGCGCCCGCCGGATGTGCTCGGACAGCTCGCCGGAGCGCTCCCGGGTGGTCTTGATGAGCAGCAGGTACTCCTCGGCCGTCTCCACCTCGCCCTTCCACCGGAAGACGCTGGTGACCGGCCCCACTATCTGGACGCAGGCGGCAAGCCGGGTGCGCACCGCCGAAGCGGCCAGCTCGGCGGCCGTGGCGCGCTCGTCCACCGCGACCTGCACCTGGACGTACTCCGACATGAAGACTCCCTCACGACCGCCCGGACCGCCCGGACCGCCCGGACCGCCCGGACCGCCCGGACCGCCCGGACCGCCCGGACCGCCACATAGGCGATGCACACCGCGTTATCCACAGCACCACGACGTTATCCCCCGGCCCACATCCGCCCGAATCATCGCCAGATATCCGATTCAAGGCCAGAAATCCCGCCACAAGGTCATCGAGTTATCCACAGGGTGAGCAGTTGTCCACAGCTCCACCCACAGCCCATGTGGGCAACCGTCCCACGACATCGAACGGCAGCCCCGCTGGCCACTCAGTACAAATCGCCCTATTAACCACATATGGCATCAAACATGCATGAAGCTCCGAAATCCGCAGCTCGACCGGCCTTGCCACGGACCGCGAGTGATGGAGAATCACTCGGCATCGGACGGAACATGTCGGGCGGCGAGTGGTACGTCATTGGGCCTGACGGCAACAAAGTGGACGAGCACGAAGACGGGCACCCGCAGGTCTGGTTGACGTAAACCTCCGGACCGGCCGAACTCCCGTCGCTACGTTGAAGCGCGGGAGCCCGGACCCGGAGGAGACGTCGCATGCGGATCATGCTTACCGTGGTCTCAGAACACGGCCACCGTGAGGTCGTCGTCGACGGCGACGAGGAGACCACGGTCGCCGGGCTCGCCGCCGCGCTGGACGGCTCGCCCGCCGAGCGCCACGGCAACGTCGTGCGCCTGCCGCGCGCCCGCGCCCCGTACGGGCTCGGCGGGCAGCCGCGCCCGCGGACCGCGCCCGAGGCGCCGTCGCTGTGGGTGGACGGCAGGCGGCTCGCCCCGGACGCGCCGGTCACCGCCGCGCTGCGCGACGGCGACCTGGTCACGCTCGACCAGCGCGCCGCGGGGTCCACCCTCCTGGCCGAGCCGGGCGGCGTGGTCGAGGTCAGGGTGGTGGGCGGTCCCGCCGCCGGCTCGGTCCACCGGCTGGGCCTCGGCGTCCACGTCATCGGGTCCGACCCGTCCTGCGCCGTCCACGTCGAGGACCACCACCTGGCGCCGGAGGCCGCCGAGGTGCGGGTGACCCCGGAGGACGTGCTGGTCAGGTCCATGTACTCCTCCGGCGGCAGGGCCGCCAAGCCGTCGCGCCGAGCCCGCCGCGCCGCCCGCCGCCGCGCGCGGGGCCGAGCCCCCCATGGCAAGGGGCCGGTCGCCGTGGCCGCGGGCGCCGAGGTCATCGGCGACCTGACGCGCGGCGCCGCGCACACCGTCCCGAGGCTCGCGGGCGAGCCCGTGGGAGCGCCCCGCCCCTGGCCGGAGGGCACGCCGCTGGCCTGCGGGAACTCCGTCCTGGTGCTGCGGGCCACCGAGCCCGCCGACGCTCACCTCGACGCCCTGCCGGACGGTGGCCTGGCCTACAACCGTCCGCCGCGCCTGCGCCCGGCCGAGCGGCGCCGCCGCTTCGAGGTGCCAGCAGAGCCGAGCCGCGGCGAGGGGGCGCGCCTGCAACTGCTCGCCGCCCTCCTGCCCGCCGTCCTCGGCATCACCCTGGTCGCGGTCTTCCACGTCTGGTTCTACCTGCTGATCGCCTTCATGACTCCCGCGATCATGATCGGCCAGTGGATCAGCGACCGCCGGCACGGCCGCAAGAAGTACCGCCAGGCCATGAAGGCCTACCGCGAGCGGCTGGCCGCCTTCGAGACCGCGATCGACAAGGCCAGGGCCGTCAACGAGGTGGAGCGCCGCGCCGCCTCCCCCGACCCCGCCGAGCTGCTGCTCACCGCGACCGGGCCGCGCGGGCGCCTGTGGGAGCGCAGGAGCCACGACCCCGACGCTCTGCGCCTGCGCATCGGCCTGGCCGACCTGCCGGCCGAGATCGAGTTCGTCCCCGAACGGGGCGCTTCGCCCGACACGCCGATGCCCGAGCCGCCGCTGTCGGGGGCCGTGCCGGTCTCGCTGGCCATGCGGCGCCTCGGCGTGGCGGGCGTCACCGGGTCGCGCGAGGTCGCGCTCGGCCTCATCCGGTCCCTGGCCGGCGCGGCCGCCACCCTGCACAGCCCCCGCGACCTGGCGGTGGTCGTGCTGTCGGCCAACGCCGACGGCGCGGACCAGTGGGGGTGGACGCGCTGGCTGCCGCACTGCGCGCCCAGGGACGCCGAGTGCGTCGCCCTGGTCGGCGCCGACCCCGAAGCGGCGGCGCAGCGGGTCGCCGAGCTGTCGGCGCTGATCGCCGAGCGCCTCGGCGACGACGCGCACGGCCTCGGCGCGCTGACCTCCGCCAAGGGATGGGGCCGGTCCTTCACGCCGGACGAGGAGCCGCTGTACGCCTCCTACGACGACCGGCCCTACGACGTGCTGCTGATCCTGGACGGCGCCCAGGTGCTGCGCACCCTGCCCGGCATGCCGCAGGTCCTGCGCCAGGGGCCGCGCGCCGGGGTGTACACGATCGCCATCGACGAGGACCGGCGGCTGCTGCCGGAAGAGTGCGCGACGGTCGTCGAGTGTGGGGGCGACGGCTTCGTCCGGCTGCGCGGCGGAGGGCTCGAGGCCATCGGCGAGATCCTCGCCGACCAGGTCTCGCCCGCCTGGTGCGACCGCCTCGCCCGGTCGCTGGCGCCGCTGCGGGACGTCAGCAGGGATGACGCGGCGGCCGTGCTGCCCGGCTCGGTCCGCCTGCTCGACCTGCTGGAGCTGTCCCCGTCCGGCCGGGCCGTCGCGGCGCGGTGGCGGGCGGGGGGCCGCACCACCGAGGTGCCGATCGGCGTCGGGCCCGACGGGCCGTTCAGCGTCGACCTGCGCGCGGACGGCCCGCACGCGCTCGTCGCCGGCACCACGGGCGCGGGCAAGTCCGAGCTGCTCCAGACGCTGATCTGCTCGCTCGCCGTCGCCAACCGGCCCGACGAGATGACGTTCGTGCTGATCGACTACAAGGGCGGCGCGGCGTTCAAGGAGTGCGTGCGCCTGCCGCACACGGTCGGCATGGTCAGCGACCTCGACGAGCATCTGACCCAGCGGGCGCTGGCCTCCCTGGCCGCCGAGATCCGCCGGCGCGAGCGCCTGCTGCTGGCCGCCGGGGCCAAGGACATCGACGACTACCACGAGCTGCGCGACCACGGCGTCCGGGGCTCCGCCGCGACGCCCCTGCCCCGCCTGCTGCTGATCATCGACGAGTTCGCGGCCATGGTGTCCGAGCTGCCGGACTTCATGGACGGCCTGGTCGACATCGCCCGGCGCGGCCGGTCCCTCGGCATCCACCTGATCCTCGCCACACAGCGGCCGGGCGGCGTGGTCACCGCCGACATCCAGGCCAACACCTCCCTGCGCATCGCGCTGCGCGTCACCGAGCCGTCGGAGTCGGCCGACGTGATCGCGGGACCCGAGGCCGCGCACATCTCCAAGGCGACCCCCGGACGGTGCTACGTGCGCTCCGGCGCCGGACCGGCGCAAGCCGTGCAGACCGCCCGCATCGGCGGAAGGGCGCCGACGGCCGCACGCCGCGGCGGCGGGCCGAAGGTCGTCGAGGTGGGCTGGCGCGACCTCGGCCATCCGCTGCGCACCGGGCCCGAGGCGGACGCCCCGTCCGCCGCCGACGCCGGGCCCGCCGCCGACCTGGCCCTCCTGGTGGACGCCGTCGCCGACGCCGCCCGCATGCTGGGCGTGAAAGAGCAGCCCAGCCCCTGGCTGCCGCCGCTTCCCGACACGTTCCTGCTGCCATCGGACGGCCGTGCGGAATCCGGCGGCGCGGCCGAGCAGGGCGAGGTGCCGCCGCTCGCGTTCGGCGTCACCGACATGCCCTGGGCGCAGGACCGCAGGCCGCTCGTGCTCGACCCCGCCCACGGCGGGCACCTGCTGATCGCCGGGACGGCCCGCACCGGGCGCTCCACGGCCCTGCGCACCCTGGCCGGCGCCATCGCCGCCCACGCCTCCCCGCACGACCTGCACCTGCACGCCGTCGACTGCGGGTCGGGCTCCCTGCTCCCCCTGGTCGCGCTGCCGCACTGCGGCGCGGTGGTCACCCGCGACCAGCTCGACCGGGTGGAGCGGCTGCTCACCCGGCTGCGCGAGGAGGTCGGCCGCAGGCAGCAGCTCCTCGCCGAGGCCGGGTACGCCTCCCTCGCCGAGGCGAGGGCCGCCCGGCGGCGCGGCCCGGACGGCGAGGCGGCACCGCGGCTGCCGTGGCTGGTGCTGATGCTGGACCGCTGGGAGGGCTTCACCGCCGCGTTCGAGGGCTACGACTACGGACGGCTGCTCGAGGCGTTCATGCAGCTCCTGCGCGAGGGCCCGGCCGTCGGACTGCGCGCCGTGGTCACCTCCGACCGCTCGGGGCTGCTCGGCCAGATCTCGACGCTGTTCGAGGACCGCCTGATCATGCGGCTGGCCGACCCCGCCGACTATGGCCTGGCCGGCCTGCCCCCGCGCGGCATCCCGTCCTTCCTGCCCCCCGGGCGGGCGATGTCCCTCGGCGAACAGGGCGTCGTCGAGAGCCAGATCGCCCTTCTGCGCGACGACCCGTCCGGGCCGGCGCAGGTCGCCGCGCTGCAGGACCTGGCCCGCGCCGCCGCCGAGGCCTTCCCCGAGCCGGCCGCGCCGCTGCGGGTGGACGCGCTGCCCCTGCGCGTCACCGCCGCGCAGGCGCTGGACCTGGCCCCCGGCTTCAAGCCGCCCTCGCCGCTGTGGGCGCTGCTCGGCGCCGGCGGCGACGCGCTGGCCCCGCTCGGCGTCGACCTGCTGGCGCAGGGTCCGGCCGCCGTGGTCGCCGGGCCGTCGCGGTCGGGGCGCTCGTCCGCGCTGGTCACGGCCGTGCGGTTCCTGCTCGGGCAGGACACCCCGGTCGCCCTGGTGGCCCCCCGCCGCAGCCCGCTGCGCGAGCTGTCCGGCGAGCCCGGGGTGCTCGGGGTGCTCACCAGCGACGTCCAGGACCTCGCCGCGCTGGTGGCCGGCCAGGAGCGGTACGTCGTCGTCGTGGACGACGCCGAGCTGGTCTCTCCGGACTCCCCGCTGGGGCAGGCGCTGGAGGAGACGCTGCGCAGCGGCAGGGACGGCGAGCACGCCCTGCTGATCGCCGGCACCACGGGAGACCTGGCGACCGCCTACCGGGGGTTCGTGGCCGAGGCGCGCAAGGCGCGGACGGGGCTGCTGCTGTCGGTGCAGAGCCCGGCGGACGGCGACCTGTTCAACGTCCGCCTGCCGCGCGGCGCCGTCGGCGGCCCGCCCGGCCGCGGGCTGCTGGTGACCTCGGGCACGCCCGTGCCCGTCCAGGCCGCCCTCACCGCTCCCTGACGCCCTTCCCGGCTCCGGGAGGGGGTCACTGGCAGCCGGTGTCGCCGTCGTCGGGGCGGAAGCACTCGATGGGCCCGCCGAACGTCGAGGTGATCTTGAAGGTCATTCCGGGGAACAGGGGGACCACGGCGACGGCGTCGCCTTCGACGACCACGCCGCGCTGGTCGCCCTTCTCCCAGGCGCGCACCTGGACTCCCTGCAGCATCTTGGGCCCGATGGCGCGCACGATGCCGCGCGCCCGGGCCTCGGCGGAGGACTGCCAGCCGCCCGCGGAGGCGCCGGCGCCCCGGGCGACGCGCGCGCCCTCACGGGCCGCGGCGTCGGCCACCTGACGCCCGTGGAAGACCAGCGCGAACTGCACGACGAGCAGGATCACCGCGAGCACGACCGGCATGATCAGCGCCAGCTCGATGACCGAGGCGCCGCGGTCGCCCGCTCGCCCCCGCCCGCCGCCGTCCGCCGTCGCCGCGTCCTGCCGCGGTGTCCTCACGCTCTCTCGCGCCATGGCCGCCACCCGGGCGGCCGCGCGCGAGCACGCCCGGCGCACCGGGCTAACGGGTGGCGGACTCGATGTTGCCCCGGTAGGTCGTGATGATGCGGGACGCCTCGGCCAGCTCCTCCGACATCCGCTGGAAGGCCTGGCGGTAGTTCTGCCAGGCGCCGCCGAAACGCACCGCGCCCGGGCCGGTCCAGGCGGTGCCGACCTTGGCCGCCTCACGGTCGAGCGCGGCCATCGTCTGGCGCACCTGCTCGGCCTGCTGTGTGAACTGGGCTGCCATGTTCTGCATTTCCGCGGGGTCGCCGCCGAGCAAGCTCTGGCTCATGGCCGGTCTCCTTCGGGATCGGTCGCACACAGTGGGTAGCCAAACGCCCCTACTTTAGACGGCCAACCCCTCAGACGCACCGGTTATACCTAGTGATTATCGGCTCCGCGCCGTACAAACGATCGTAGGACGCGCATGTAAGCGGGGGGTAGGGGCTCACGGCGGATCAAAGCCCGCTTACACTCCGTTGAAGGCGCGCAAGGCCTCTGGAGGAAAGGGACGACCTCGGTGCGGAAGGTCCTGATCGCCAATCGTGGCGAGATAGCAGTGCGGATTGCCAGGGCGTGCAAGGACGCGGGCCTCACCGGCGTCGCGGTCTACGCCGACCAAGACCTCGACGCGCTGCACGTGCGCATGACCGACGAGGCGTACGCGCTGGGCGGGCAGTCGCCCGCCGAGACCTACCTCGACATCGGCAAGCTGCTGCGCGTCGCCGCCGACTCCGGAGCCGACGCCGTCCACCCCGGTTACGGCTTCCTCGCGGAGAACGCCGAGTTCGCCCAGGCCGTGATCGACGCCGGCCTCACCTGGATCGGGCCGCCGCCGTCCGCGATCACCGCGCTCGGCGACAAGGTCGCGGCCCGGCACATCGCCCAGGCCGTCGGCGCCCCCCTGGTGGCCGGCACCCCCGACCCGGTGTCGGGCGTGGAGGAGGTCGTCGCCTTCGCCTCCGAACACGGCCTGCCCATCGCGATCAAGGCCGCCTTCGGCGGCGGCGGGCGCGGCCTGAAGGTCGCCCGCACGATGGAGGAGATCCCCGACCTGTACGAGTCGGCCGTGCGCGAGGCCGTCACGGCGTTCGGGCGCGGCGAGTGCTTCGTCGAGCGCTACCTCGACCGGCCCCGGCACGTCGAGACCCAGTGCATCGCCGACCGGCACGGCAACGTCGTGGTGGTCTCCACGCGCGACTGCTCGCTGCAGCGGCGCCACCAGAAGCTCGTCGAGGAGGCCCCGGCCCCGTTCCTGTCCGGCGAGCAGCTCGATCTGCTGTACTCCTCCTCCAAGGCGATCTTGAAGGAGGCCGGTTACGTCGGGGCGGGCACCTGCGAGTTCCTGGTCGGCCAGGACGGCACGATCTCCTTCCTTGAGGTCAACACCCGGCTGCAGGTCGAGCACCCGGTCAGCGAAGAGGTCACCGGCATCGACCTGGTGCGCGAGATGTTCCGCGTCGCCGACGGCGAGCCCCTCGGGTACGGCGACCCCGAGGTGCGCGGCCACTCCATCGAGTTCCGCATCAACGCCGAGGACGCCGGCCGCAACTTCCTCCCGGCGCCGGGCACGCTGACCACGCTGCGCGCCCCCGCCGGCCCCGGCGTGCGCCTGGACGCCGGCTACGAGGCCGGCATGACGGTGCCGCAGTCGTTCGACTCGCTGGTCGCCAAACTGATCGTCACCGGCCGCACCCGCGAGGAGGCCCTGGCCCGCTCGCGCCGCGCGCTGGAGGAGTTCGTCGTCGAGGGCATGCCCACCGTCCTGCCGTTCCACCGGGCCGTCGTGTCCGACCCCGCCTTCACCGGCGAGCCGTTCTCGGTGCACACCCGGTGGATCGAGACCGAGTTCACCGGCACGATCGAGCCGTACGCCGGGGAGAGCGCCGCCGAGGAGCCGGTCGAGCGCGAGCGGGTGGTCGTGGAGGTCGGCGGCAAGCGCCTGGAGGTCGTGCTGCCCGCCGCCTCGGCGATGACACGCCAGGCCGCGCCGAAGAAGCCGTCCCGCCGCGCCGGCGGCAAGGGCGCGGCGGCCGCCGCCACCACCGGCGACTCGCTGGTCAGCCCGATGCAGGGCACGATCGTGAAGGTGGCGGCCTCCGACGGCGACGTCGTGCAGGCCGGCGACACGGTCGTGGTGCTGGAGGCCATGAAGATGGAGCAGCCCCTCACCGCGCACAAGGCCGGCGTGGTCACCGGCCTGGTGGCGGCCGTCGGCCAGACGGTCACGGCGGGCGCGGCCATCTGCGAGATCAAGGACGCCTGACCCCGCGCCCCCTGGCCCCACATACGCCCACGCCACCACTGCAGGCTGGTGCGGCTTTCCACCCGACCGGTGCTGAGATGATCGGCGCCGGGTCGGCGGGGCGTGGTACGGCGATGCCGGCGCCGCTCTACGGTGCCCGACCCGGCGAACGTTCGTGGACAGCGCACAACGCGTCCACCGGCGACTTCGCGCACGCGTTCGGCACCACCGCGTGTAGGCGTTCCGGCTCTACCGGTGTGGGCGCCTGGCACCACTTCGCGTACGCGTCTGTCGCGACTTCGCGTACGCGTGGAGATACGGTGGCGTACCGAGGAACTCAGACGACCCGCCATTCGTCCTGTAGGACGAAGGAGGCATAAAGCCGTGACCACTCATACGATGCGCCGCGCCACTGCCACGTTCGTGGCCGTGCTGGCCGGACTGCTGACGCTGTTCGCCTTGCCGCACGCGGCACAGGCCGCGGCCCCCCCGGATCCCAACACGATCATCGCCGCCTGGAAGACGGGCGACCCCCTCTACGTCGCCCCCGGCGTCTCGCTCAGCTCCAGCCAGCTCTCGGACATGCGCAAGACCCTCAAGGGCGCCGACAGCAAGATCTACGTCGCCGCGCTGGCCGACGGCACCGTCACCGACAGCGCCTCGGCGGGCCCGCTGATCACCGCGCTCGGCCGGGCCCTGGCCGCCGAGGGCCGTCCGCGCGCCACGGTCGCCGTCCTGGACGGCACCACGCTGTTCGCCGGGTCGAGCGCGATCCGCAAGACGGGCCTGGCGGGCCAGCTCGCCACCGCGGCCACCAGCAACAACAAGGACGTCGTCTCCGGCATGGAGGACTTCGTCCACCGGGTCGACAAGGCCGTGAGCGGTGACACCAAGGGCGCGCTCAAGGCCGGCAGCGCCGCGGGTGGCGGGGGCGGCGGCGGGGTGCTCATCGGCATCCTGGTCCTGGCCGTCGTGGGCGGCCTCGGCATCTTCTTCATCTCCCGCAGCAAGAAGCGCAAGCGCGAGGCCCGCGAGGCCGCCGAGCTCGCCCAGGTCAAGCAGACCGTCGAGGAGGACGTCACCAAGTTCGGCGAGGAGATCACCGCGCTGGACCTCGACGTCAAGGTGTCGGACAACCAGGCCAAGACCAGCGGCGACTGGCAGCAGGCCCTGGACGCCTACGAGCGGGCCAAGAACGAGCTGGCCGCGGTCAAGCGCGCGGACGACCTGCGCGGCGTGACCACCGCCCTCGAAGAGGGCCGCTACGCCCTCGCGTGCGTCAAGGCCCGGGTGAGCAACGAGCCGCTCCCCGAGCGGCGCGCCCCCTGCTTCTTCAACCCGCAGCACGGCCCGTCCGCGCGCGACGTCCTGTGGGCCCCGCCCGGCGGCGCCCCGCGCGACGTCCCCGCCTGCGCCGCCGACGCGCAGCGCGTGGAGCAGGGCTTCGACCCGCACATGCGCGAGGTCATGGTCGACGGCCAGCGCCGTCCCTACTGGGACGCGGGCCCCGCGTACGCCCCCTACGCCTCCGGTTACTACGGCGGCTTCGGCGGCGACCTGATGACCGGCATGCTCATCGGCACCATGCTCGGCGGATCCTTCGGCGGCTGGGGCGGCGGCGGTTACGGCGCCGGGTACGACGCCGGCTTCGCCCAGGGCGCCGAGTCCGGCGGCGGCGACTGGGGCGGTGGCGGCGGCGACTTCGGCGGTGGCGGCGACTGGGGTGGCGGTGGCGACTTCGGCGGCGGCGACTTCGGCGGTGGCGGCGACTGGTAACCCCTTCTCCTTGGACACAGAGCCCCGGCCCGCGCACGCGGCCGGGGCTCTTCCCTTGCCCGCCTTGGCCCAGGTCTCCTCACCCGACAGGGTGCTGAGTGTGATCGGCGCCGGGGCGGCGGGTCGTGGGACGGCGAGGCCGGCGCCGTCGTACGGCGGGGCACCGGTGCACGCGAAAGCGATCTGCAAGGCGGGTGCAACCCCCCGTATATGATCACCTGCCACACTCGGCCCAGTTGTCGAGGAGGCTTGCGTTGCGTCGTTCCATCCCCCTGGCCCTGATGTCCGGGCTGTTCGTTCTCGCCGTTCCCGCCGTGCCGGCGTCGGCGGCGTCCCCGGCCGCCGCCACGGCGGCGCACACAGCGCTGGCGGCGCCCTGCAAGCCCGGGTCAGGGGTGAAGCTCCGCGGCAAGGACTTCACCGACGGGGCCGCCCTTCCGGAGAACCTGCGCTGCGCGGACCTGACGAACGCCAAGCTGGACGAGGTGGACTTTACCCAGAAGGACCTGTCCGGGGCGATCCTGCGCAACGCCTCCATGAAGGAGGCCGACTTCACCCAGGCGCACCTGGAGTACGCCGACCTGACCGGCGCCGACCTGTCCAACGCCGACCTCGGCCAGCTCCACGCCAAGCACGCGACCCTCAGGAACGCCGTGCTCACCGACGCCGACGCCGGCCAGGCCGAACTGCCGCACGCCGACCTCACCGGCGCGGTCATGGCACGGGCCGAGATGACCCAGGCCAACCTGACCGACGCCAAGCTCTCGGGCGCCGACCTCAACGAGGCCACCCTCGGCCAGTTGCAGGCCAGGAACGCCGACTTCACCAAGGCCAAGATGCACGAGGCGAAGCTGGGGCAGGCCAAGCTCCAGTTCGCGGTGTTCAAGGGGGCCAACCTCAGCGAGGCCGAGTTCACCCAGGCCGAGATGGACGGCGCCGACCTGCACGGGGCGACGGTCGAGCAGGCGTCCTTCACCCAGGCCGACGACCTCGACCTGACCGGGGCGCTCGGCGAGCCCAAGGACGTCCCCAGCGACGCGAAGGGCAGCACCGAGGACCTGCCCGAGGACGCCGGTGACACCACGTCCGACTTCGGGCAGCCGGCGGCCTCCCGGGGCAAGGGCGGGCTGGGCCTGGTCCTGGTGATCCTCAGCGGCGTGGGGCTGAGCCTGACGCTGATCTTCTGGGGCCTGTCGCACCGGCGCAGGGTCGAGCGGGCGGCGCGGTTCGCCGGCGCCCGGCGCGCCGCGGAGGAGAACGTGATCAGGCTTGGCGAGGAGATCGACGCGCTCGACTTCGACTACAAGATCAACCACATGAACACCGGCAGCGTGGACCAGGACTGGCGGCGCGCGCTGGACGCCTACGAGGCCGCCAAGCACTCCCTGACCAACGCCCGCTCCGAGCCCGAGCTGGCCGGGGTCGCGGCGGCCCTCCACCACGGCCACGAGGCCCTCACCCGCGTCCGATCCCGCCTCACCTGACCTGGCCGAGACCGGGCGACGGCGGGCGGGATCAGATGATGGTCGCGCCGGGGAGCATCAGGCGGCGGGCGGCCTCGGTGATCGAGCCGGCGAGCGAGGGATAGACCGCGAAGGTGTGGGCGATCTGGTCCACGGTGAGCCGGTGCTGGACGGCGAGCGACACCGCGAGGATCAGCTCCGAGGCGCGCGGGGCGACGACGACCCCGCCGAGCACGATGCCGGTGTTCGGCCGGCAGAAGAGCTTCACGAAACCGTCGTTGAAGCCCTGCATCTTGGCCCGGGCGTTGGTGGCCAGGGGCAGCTTGACGATGTTCGCCTCGACCTCGCCGGCCTGGATCTGCCGTTCGGCGATGCCGACGGCGGCGATCTCGGGATCGGTGAAGATCGTCGAGGCGACGGTGGCCAGGCGCAGCGGCTGCACGGCCTCGCCGAGCGCGTGCCACACGGCGATGCGGCCCTGCATGGCCGCCACCGAGGCCAGCATCAGCACGCCGGTGCAGTCGCCGGCGGCGTAGACGCCGGGGGCGGAAGTGCGCGAGACCTTGTCGACCTGCACGAAGCCGTTGCGGTCCAGCGTGACGCCGGCTCCCTCAAGGCCGATGCCGGAGGTGTTCGGCACCATGCCGACGGTCATCAGGCAGTGGCTGCCCTCCGCCGTCCGGCCGTCCTCCAGGGTGACGACCACGCCGTCCTCGGTGCGCTTGACCGACGAGGCGCGGGACTTGCCCATGACGTTCATGCCGCGGCGCCGGTAGACCTCCTCCAGCACCTCGGCCGCGTCGGCGTCCTCGTTCGGCATCATCCGGTCGCGGGAGGAGACGAGCGTGACCTCCGAGCCGAGCGAGCGGTAGGCGCCGGCGAACTCGGCGCCGGTGACGCCCGACCCGACGACGATGAGGTGCTCGGGCAGCTCGGGAAGGTCGTAGAGCTGGCGCCAGTTGAGCACCCGCTCCCCGTCCGGTTCGGCCCCCGGCAGGACGCGCGGGGTGGCGCCGGTGGCGACGATGACGACGTCCGCCCTGATGGTCTGGTCGCCGACCCGGACGACCTGCGGGTCGACCAGCCGTCCCGCACCCTGGACGACCTGGACGCCCTCGGCGGCGAGGCGGGCCGCGATGTCGGCCGACTGGTGGGCGGCCAGCTCCTTGACGCGCTTGTTGACCAGCGGCATGTCGGCCCGCACGCCGCCGACGTCGCCGTCGGGGCCGCCGGTGAAGTTCACGCCGAGGGAGGAGGCGTCCAGCAGGGCCTGCTTGCGGACGGATGTGGCGATCATGGTCTTGGACGGCACGCAGTCGGTGAGCACGCAGGCTCCGCCGGGACCGTCGCGTTCGACCACGGTGACCTCGGCTCCGAGCTGGGCGCCGACCAGCGCCGCCTCGTAACCGCCGGGCCCGCCACCAATGATCACAATCCTCGTCACGTACCCCATTGTCCCGCATGACGAGCAGTGCGAGGCATGCAATACCCGGCCTAAACCCTCGAAGACCAGTAAAAAAGGTTGATTAGCCCCGGAAAACCCCTATGAATCCACGGTCGTGGTGTCGATCACCGGAAGAACGGCGCTGGTCGGCCACGGTTCCGCGCGTGTTGAAACCGCGAGGCCGGATCCGCGCGCCGATCTTGGATTAGTCTTGTGTGCCGTGCCGGTTTACGCCGCCTATGGCAGCAACATGGACCCGAAGCAGATGGCTCAGCGGGCTCCTCACTCGCCCATGCGCGGGACGGGCTGGCTGCAAGGCTGGCGCCTGACCTTCGGTGGAGAGGACGTCGGCTGGGAGGGCGCGCTCGCCACGATCGCCGAGGATCCCGACGAGCACGTCTTCGTCGTCCTCTACGACGTGCCCGAGTGGGACGAGACCTCCCTGGACCAGTGGGAGGGCGCCGTGCTCGGCCTGTACCACAAGGTCCGCCTGCGCGTCGCCACCCTGGACGGCGAGGTCGTCGCCTGGTTCTACGTGCTCGACGACTACGAGGGCGGCCTGCCCTCGGCCCGCTACCTCGGCATCCTGGCGGACGCCGCCGAGAAGGCCGGCGCCCCGGACGACTACGTCGCCGACCTCCGCACCCGCCCCTGCACCTCCATCGGGGGATGAGCCGTCGCTCAGCCTGACCTGGCGAGGAGGGCCGCGAGGGATGTCGCGGCCTCCAGGGCGTCCTGGTAGCGGACATACAGGGGTGCGAAGCCGAGGCGCAGGATGTCGGGGGTGCGGTAGTCGCCGATGACGTCACGGGCGGTCAGCTCGGCGACCAGCGTCTCGGCGTCCGGGTGGCGCAGGGACACCTGGTGGCCGCGCCGGTCGTCGCGCGGGGTCACCACCTCGACGGCGCCGCCGAGCAGCTCGTCCGCGCAGTCCATGAAGAACTCGGTCAGCGCGAGCCCCTTGGCGCGCACGTCCGCCAGGTCGACCTCCCGCCAGACGTCCAGCGCGGCGTCCAGGGCCAGCAGCGAGAGGATGTCGGGAGTGCCGGCGCGGGCGCGGGCGATGCCGGGCGCGGGCTCGTACCGGGCGTCCATCGCGAAGGGGTCGCGGTGCCCGCCCCAGCCGGACAGCGGCTGGCGGAACTCCGCCTGCAGGTGGCTCGGCACGTAGATGAAGGCGGGCGACCCGGGGCCGCCGTTGAGGAACTTGTAGGTGCAGCCGACGGCGAGGTCCACCCGCAGCGCGTCCAGCGCGATGGGCAGCACGCCGACGCTGTGGCACAGGTCCCACACGACCCTCGCCCCGGCCGCGTGGACCTTCGCCGTGGCGGCCGCCATGTCGTACAGCCGCCCGGTCCTGTAGTCCACGTGGTTGAGCAGGACCACCGCCGTCTGGTCGCCGAGCGCCTCGTCGAGGGCGTCGGGCAGGACCGGACGCAGCACCGTGCCGGTCAGCTCGGCCACCGACTCGGCGATGTACCCGTCGGTCGGGAACGTCGCGGCGTCCACGACGATCTCGCGCCGTCCCGGGGCCATGCGCACGGCCGCCACCAGCGCCTTGAAGAGGTTCACGCTGGTCGAGTCGGCCACGACCACCTGGCCCGGCGCGGCGCCGACCAGCGGGGCGATCTTCTCCCCCACCCGTTCCGGCGCCGTCCACCAGCCCTCCGGCCACGACCTGATCAGCCTGCGGCCCCACTGCTCGCGGACGACCTGCTCGACCCGCTCGGCCACCCGGCGCAGCGGCGCTCCCAGCGAGTTCCCGTCCAGGTAGACGACCTCGGGGTCCAGGTCGAACTCGTCCCGGACCCGCCGCAGGGGGTCCTCGGCGTCCAGTTTCGCCGCCCGCTCGACCAGCTCACCCATGCCCGCGCCCTCCGGCCGCCTGCCTCACCACCGAAATCCCATTTCCTGACGAACGTTACGCAATACGCGTTTCGCCCGGTACCACGGGGCCCTGACCTCCTGCCCAGGACCTCAGCCCCAGGCGATCCAGAGGAACCACGCGAACGGCAAGGCGATCACCAGCAACCCGACGGTGAGGACGAGGGGGCGACCCGAGCGACCGCCGGTCTCCCCCGCCACGGCCTTCAGATCGACCACGACGGTGCCCGCCACGACGTCATGCAGGCACCTCTTGCTCGGGCCGAAGATCCACAGGCCGTCCACCAGCGAGAAGAGAAGCCCCACGTAGGGGATCAAGTTCCCTGCCGCGGAGACGACAGACCGCACTCCGGCTTGGGACGGCGTCAAAGGGGTGCCGTCAGCACGGACGACCCGCAGCCGGCACAGCCGTTTTCCGATGGTCTGTCCCCAGTAGGCGTGACAGATCCACAAGTACAGCAACAACATGATGGCCACCGCGACGTCGAGATACCAGAACGGGTTCCCGGCGTAGGGGTTGGCGAGCCAGAGGTCGAGCCAACCGGACCCGGCGGCCTGCTCGCCGCCGTCCGCCGCGGGACCGCTCAAGGCCACGGAGCGGATGGCGACCCCGGGCACGGTCAGGATCAGCGTATCGATGAGGCTCGCGCCGAACCGGTGACGCCGCGCGGCGATCACCGCTCGCGGCGGAGCGAGGGGGAGTGAGGTCACCGGGGAAGTGTGGCAGCGCTCTTCACCTCCCGCCACAGGTGGGGATGCGCCGGCGGCGGGGCGAGAACCGCCGCCGGGGGTTCGGGTGAAAGAGGGTGACCACACCGAGGAACGGAGCACAGGCTTGACAGCCGAAGCGACTCTGGATGACGCGGAGCTGATCCAGCGGTCCAGACGCGATCCCGCGGCCTTCGGGGCCCTGTTCGACCGGCACGCGCCCGCTTTGCACCGTTATGTAACCCGACGGCTGGGTGATTCACTGGCCGACGACGTCGTGGCGGACACGTTCCTGGCCGCCTTCAGGCGCCGCGACCGTTACGACGCCCGCCACCCCAATGCCCGCCCCTGGCTGTACGGCATCGCGGCCAACCTGATCGGCAAGCACCGCCGCACGGAGGTGCGGTTCTATCTCGCCTTGGCCAGGACCGGCGTCGATGAGGTGGCGGAGAGCTACGCCGACCGGGTCGAGGCCCGCGTCTCCGCATCGGCGGCGCAGCGCGATCTCGCGGGGGCGCTCGCGCTGCTGTCGCCGCAGGACCGCGAGGTCCTGCTGTTGATCGCCTGGGCCGATCTGAGCTACGAGGAGGTGGCCCTCTCCCTCGGCATACCCATCGGAACCGTTCGCTCGCGGCTGCATCGCGCCAGGAAGAAGACCCGCGCGGCGTTGGGCGGCCTCGATCCGTCCGCCGTCGCCACCGACGAGGAGGAGGACGCCGACCATGGATGACCTGAAGATCCTCGGCGAGATGCGCGCCGACGCGCCGACACCGGACGCCGACCGGCTGGGCGGCGTCCGCCGCCGGGTGATCCGGGACGGGCGGAGGTTCGCGCTCATGCCGTCCATGCTGATCGCGGCGGTGGCCGCCGTGCTGGTCGTCGCGATCGCCGTGCCGATGTCGCGGAGCACGCCGGAGGTTCCGGGCACTCCCCCCGTCCGGACCGTTCTGCTGAACTCCGAGACGGCGCTGGAGAAGGCGGCGAAGACCGTGGAGAAGCGAACTCTCGCGCCCGAACCCCGGGCCGACCAGTGGGTGTACAGCAAGATCCTCGACAGGCAACCCGCGGACGGCGAGACCACGGTGCGGGAGGGATGGACGCGTTACGACGGCAAGCAGACCGCCGGGTGGGATTTCAAGGGGAAGTTCAAGGTGAGCGATGTGCCGCCCGATCCGGACGACGACGATCTCTCACCTCAGCAGTACCGCGAGAAGCTGCTCAAGCTCCCGACCGACCCGGACAAGCTGCTCCGCCACGTCAAAGACGACCGGCACTGGGTCGACTACCCCAAGGAGGAGGCACAGTCCAAGGTCGTCGAGGACCCGAACTCGCGGGCCTATCGAATCCTGTCGTTGTATCTCGGCCAGCAGGCGGTCATGCCGCCCAAGCTGGAGGCGGCCATCTTCCGCGCGATGGCGAAGATCCCGGGAGTGGCGATCGAGCAGGGCGTCAGGGACGCGACCGGACGAACAGGGCTCGGCCTGTTCCGGCGCACCGAGGGCGAGGAGACGACACGCCGCTACCTCATCCTCGACCCCCGCACCTACCGGGCGATGGCCGACCAGACCATCTGGCTGCGCGACGAACTGATCAACGGCGAGGTCGCCTTCCGCAAGGGCGCCGTCTTCTCCGACGTGGAACTCGCCTCCGGCATCGTCGACAAACCGGGCCAGGTCCCATAGCCCATACGGCCGAGGTGGCGGACACGGGACGGGCTGACGCGAGCCTTCGTCCGTACCACCCTGAACGTTCTCAGTGACGGGCTCGCCGGGCCTGCGTTCCCTGCGCGTAGCGCTCACACGGGCGGCCGACGCGCCCGGCGGGGTCTGCTGGATGGTCAGCGAAGGAGGCGGTGGGCGGTGGTGGCCAGTAGAAGGGCGGTGTGGACGGTGGGGTCGGTGACCGGGTGTCCCAGGAGGGTTTCTATGCGGTGGAGGCGTTGGTAGAAGGATTGGCGGCCCAGGTGGAGGGCGGCGGCGGTGCGGGTGGGGCTGCAGCCGTGGAGAAGGAAGGTTTCCAGGGTTGTCACCAGGTCGGTGCGGTGGGTGCGGTCCCAGTCGACCAGGGGTCTGATGGCGCGGCGGACCAGGTCCGCCGCGTGGGAGGGGTCGAAGTGGCGGGTGAGTTCCAGGTCCAGGGCCAGGGCGCGGGTAGTGACGACGGGAGTGACGCGGCGCAGGCCCAGGGCGGCCCGGGCGTCGCGGAGTGAGGGGCCGAGATCGGTCAGGTCCGCGACGGGGTGCCCCACGGCGACGTGGAGCTGGGTGGCGCTGAGCCGGCGCAAAGCCTCCTCCAAAGCCTGGGCGGCGGCGCCCACCGTGTCCGTCAGGGAAGGGGGGACGGCCAAGGCGCCGAGTACCAGGCGTGACACCCGGCCGCGGATCGCGGAGGTGTGCAGGATGTGCGCGGCCCGGTCGACGACGGCCAGCGCCGCCGCGGTCTCCACCGCTTCGGCGGCCACCCCGACCAGCACGTGGCCGGGCGGCAGCTGGAACCCCGCCATCATGGCCCGCACCGCCGCGTCCGCCTCGGCGGTGCCCTCGATCAGGTCGCGCAGCAGCGCGGACACCTGCCGGTCCCGCTCGCTCGGCGGGCTGCCGGTGCGTAGCATCGCCAGGGCCAGCGCGACAGCCGTCCGCTCCAGCGCGATCACCAGGTCCTCGCCGGGCAGCGCCGACCCGGGCCCCGCCACCAGCCGTCCCCAGGGCCCCCCGTGGAGGGTGACCGGCGTCTCGCACGCGGCGTGCTCCACGGCCCGCCACGCCTCCCGGTCGCCCGCCACACCGTGCGCGGCGACCAGCGCCCCGCTCGCCGCCACCAGCACCAGCGGCGCCCCGATCACCTCGGCCCCGGTGGCGAGCACCCCGGCCACCCCGGCCCCCGCGATGAGCGTCTCGTTGAGCGCCCGGGTGGCCCGGTCCCCGAGGCGCAGCCGCCGGCCGGCGTAGTCGACGATCAGCGTGTTGGCGTGCTCGGTGATCCGGATGAACGGCACCACCGCGTGCAGCGCGATGAACGGCAGCTCCTGCCGCCGCGCCTCCTCCACCAGCTCACGCGGCGTCTCGGGGAAGGTGCGGCCGAGTTCCAGCGCGACCCCCGCCACCCCTCGCTGCGCGATCTCGCGCAGGTAGTGCCGCCGGGCGCCCGCGTCGGTGCCCGCGAGCCCGAGCCCGGTGGTGAGCAGCAGCTCGCCCCCGGTGAGCAGCGGCCCGATCTCGTAGATCTCGCTGGAGTGCACCCAGCGCACCACGCGGTCCAGCGATGCATCGCCCGCGAGTATGCGCGGCCGGGCCTCGCGCAGTACGTCGAAGGCCAGCAGTTCGCGAAGCGTGAGCGGCATACCCACCCGCTTTACGGATTGTCTGGTGAAGGTGGCCATAATACGGACGATCTGCCCGTTCTCGCCGGGCGCCTCCCGGGAGATAGTTGCCCCATGACCAGCGAAGCCGCCGACCCGGCCACGATGCTCGCCATCGCGCTGGAGGAGGCCAGAAAGGGGCTCGCCGAGGGCGGCATTCCCATCGGCGCGGCCCTGTTCGGCCCGGACGGGCGCCTGCTCGGCCGGGGACGCAACCGCCGCGTCCAGGACGGCGACCCCTCGGTGCACGGGGAGACCGCGGCGTTCCGGAACGCGGGACGCCAGCGGACATACCGGGGCACCACCATGGTGACCACCCTGTCCCCGTGCTGGTACTGCAGCGGGCTTATCCGCCAGTTCGGCATCACCGGCCTCGTCGTCGGCGAGAGCCGCACCTTCACCGGGCAGCACGAGTGGCTCGCGGAGAACGGCGTGTCCGTCACGGTGCTGGACTCCCCCGAATGCGTCGAGCTGATGACCGCGTTCATCGCCGCCAACCCGGCGCTGTGGAACGAGGACATCGGAGAGGATTCATGACCCATGAAGACGGTCCCGATCATCGATCTGACCCCATGGTTCCAGGGCGGCGCCGCCGATCGCGCCCAGGTGGCGGGGCAGGTCGACCAGGCGCTGCGCGAAATCGGCTTCCTGCTCGTCACCGGCCACGGGGTGCCGCCGGAGCTGCGCGCCGGGGTGCGGGCCGCGGCCGAACGGTTCTTCGCGCTGCCCGAGGAAGTGAAGCGGCGCTACGCCGTCACCGTCGGCGGCCGGGGCTGGCTGCCGCCCGGCGTGGAGGCCAACGGGTACGCCGAGGGCACTCCCACCCCGCCGGACCTGAAGGAGACGTTCGCGGTGGGCGCCGACGACCCGATCGGCGACCCGGTGATCGACGCCGAGTGGTTCCTGCGGAACGTGTGGCCGCCGGAGGTGCCCGAGCTGCGGAGCCTGGTCACCGAGTATCTGGCCCGCATGCGCGCCCTGGCCGATGAGCTGCTGGTCGTCTGCGCGGCGGCGCTCGGCCTGCCGGACGGCTTCTTCACCTCGCGGGCCGGCCACCCGTCGTACACGATGAACATCAACAGATACCCGCCGCTGTCGCAGGTCGGCCCGCCCGAGCCCGGCCAGTTCCGCATCGGCCCGCACACCGACTTCGGCACGGTGACCGTCCTCGACCGGCAGCAGGGCGTCGGCGGTTTGCAGGTGTTCACCCTGGACGGCGAGTGGATCGACGCGCCGTACGCCGAGGACTCCTTCACCATCAACATCGGCGACCTGCTCGCCCGCTGGACCGGCGACCGCTGGCGCTCCACGCGGCACCGGGTGCTGCCGCCCGACCCGAGCGCCCCGGACGAGGAACTGGTGTCCCTCATCTACTTCTACGAGTGCGACCCCCTGGCGGAGGTGAAGTCCCTGGGGCCGCCGATCGGCACGGTCGCGCATCCTCCGGTCATCGCGCACGAATACCTCATGGAGAAACTGAAGGCGATCACGGTATGACGGTTCTGGAACCCCCCGGCGTCGCAGTACGCGAAGGCGACTATGGCGCGAAGATCACCGCGGTGGAACCCGGCGGTGTCGAGTTCATCCCTCTGGCCGACCGGCACGGCACGCCACGGCAACTGCTGTGGACGTGGATGTCCCCCAACCTCGAATTCGCGACCATCTTCCTCGGCGTGCTGGCGGTCGCCGCGTTCGGGCTGAGCTTCTGGCAGGCCGTGCTGGCGGTCACCGTGGGCACCGGGCTCGGCGCGCTGTCGCACGGCGTGCTGTCGGCGCGCGGCCCGGCGGCCGGAGTGCCGCAGATGGTGCTCGGGCGGCTGCCGTTCGGGTACTGGGGCAACCTGCTGCCCTCGGCGTTCAACACGGTGGCGGCCGGCATCGGCTGGTTCGCGGTGAACAGCGTCAGCGGGGCGCTGGCGCTCAACACGCTGACCGGGCTGCCGGCGTGGCTGTGCCTGGTGGTCGTGGTCGCGGCGATGGTGGTGCTCGGCTTCTTCGGGCACAACCTGGTGCAGGCGTTCGAGCGGTACGCCTTCCCGATGCTCGCCGTGATCTTCCTGGTCGCGTCGGCGATCATCCTGACCAAGGCGGACCCAGGGTTCGCGGGCAGCGGCGGCGGACTCGGTGGGTTCCTGCTCACCGTCGGCGCCACCTTCGGGTACGCCGCCGGCTGGAACCCCTACGCCGCCGACTACACCCGCTACCTGCCGCCGGACGCCGGCAAGCGGGCCGTGGGGCTCGCGGCCGGGCTCGGCGTGTTCGTCCCGTGCGTGCTGCTGGAGGTAGTGGGCGCGGCGTCGGTCACCATCGGCGGCGACGCCCTCGGGCAGCCCACCACCGCCTTCACTTCGCACTTGCCCGGCCTGATCGCCGGCCTGACCCTGCTGGCCATCGCGCTCGGCGCCGTCTCGGCGAACGCGCTGAACGTCTACTCTGGCGCGATGTCCCTGCTCACCATGGGCGTGCGCCTCCCGCTCACGATGCGCCGCGCGCTCACCGCCGTCGCGTGCGGCGTCGTGGGCTTCGTCGTGGCTCTCACCGGACTTCAGGACGCGGGCCACAAGTACGAGTCGTTCCTGCTCGTCATCTCGTACTGGATCGGCCCGTGGCTGGCCGTCGTGCTGGCCGACCAGTACCTGAGCCGCGGGGAGGTGCCCCTGGCCCGCCTGTACGACCGGTCGCACCGCAGCCCCGCGGGGCCGATCGCCATGCTCGCCGGCGTGGTGCTGTCGGTGTGGCTCTTCTGCAACCAGGAGTTGTACGTGGGCCTGGTCCCGAGCCGGTTCCCCGCGGTGGGCGACATCACGTTCGAGGCGGGCTTCCTCATCGCGGGCGTCGTCTACGTCGCGCTCAAACCTCTGCGCCGCTGACCCCGGCCCCGTGGCGCCCGGCGTCACGGGGCCTCTTCCTGCACGTCGCGCCGCCCGGGCCGAACCCGCCCAGTGTTGGTGCCCGCGCCGGCGGTCCCGGCGGTGGTCTTGGTGGTGAGGTTGTCGCCGAGGTCGTAGCCGTAGGTGATGGAGGCGATGGCCGCGCCGGCCGAGGTCTTCAGCGTGTCGCCGGTGAGGCGGTCCATTGCCCGCTCGCGCCGAACCCGTCGGCGAAGCGTCATCGTGGTCGAGTTCAGGCGTGCTTCGTGGCCCCGGTGGTGGCGAGGACCTCATGGAACTCCATGACCGCCGGGCGGCCTTGCTGTGCGATGGGCACGGCGCGGAGCACCATGCGGCCCGTCTCCAGGATGTGGGTGCTGCGGTACGCCGGAGACATCCCGCCGATCGTCCCCGCCGCCTGCCGCACCCCTTCGTCCGTACCGCCCTGAACGACCGTGCACAGCGCTCCATGCAGGGCGATGTTCGCTTTGTACTGGTAGTCCCTGGTGATTCTGAGCACGTCATCGCGGGCTCTGGCCGCTGCGGCCTCCTCACCGGCGCCGGCGTGGACCCAGCTCTCCGCGAAGTGAACCTGACTCGCACTCCAGAAGCCCCACGGGTCGGAGGGGCTGTCGGTCTCGGCGAGCCGGAGGAGGGCGTGCAAGGTCTGCTTCGCCTCGTCATGCCGGCCGAGCATGGACAGCGCCTTCGCCCGCGTGGTCATGAAGTCGACGCTCGGCTTCCCGGCGATCTGTTCTGCGGACTCGACCAGGCGGATGACGGTCTCGGGGGCGCGCTGGCCGTACAGTCCGTGCCCGGCCTCCTCGCCACGTACGAGCAGGCGGAGCCCGAAGTCCCCGGAGAGGTCGGCCGACTGGCGGGCGGTGCGCCACCAGCGGATCGCGGCGCCGTGATCACCCCGGCGGGTCAGCGCGTTCGCGAGGATGGCCGAGAGCGTGGCCGTGACGCGGTGCAACCCGGCCAGCTCGGCGGAAGCGCAGGCATCCAACTGCCTGCGTACCGTCATCAGGTCGATCGCCAGGTCCGCGGCCACCTGCGCGGGCGGGCGGGTGCGCAGCGCGTGCAGATGATCGGCGCAGCTCACCTCCCACTCTGCCACGCTGCGGAAATCGTGGTTAAGAGACAGGCTGAGAAGCCGGCGAACGGGCTCGCCTGGCATGCCGAACGCTCCGAAGGCAGCGCTCGTGGCGGCGAATCGCAGAAGCTGTCGGCGTTCCGTGGCGACCTCCTCGTCGGAATTCTCCTTTGTTGCGAGTGTACGTAGCCGGTCGATTTCCACAACCAACCCATGAAGCGTTACAAGTCGCCCCTCAGCCCCCAGAGCATCATCAATCCCTTTGATGTGATCGGCGTGCGGGCGCGCGAGCCCACGTTCCCACCTGGACAGCTCGCCCTGATCGACGAAGGCGGCCCTGGCCAGCTCACGCTGCGAAATACTGCGCACTTCCTCCCGCCAATGGCGCATATAAGCACCCAGTAGATGCCATGGCGACTCGTCGAGGACGACCGGCTCGCACGCGCGCGGCATGAACAACTCCCCGTGATGGATCGATGGGAATGCGCACCCCATCAACGTTCGTATTGGACCGCTCCCAAAGCTCCTCCACTATGACATCGACCAGGCAGAAAGACCTGCGTAAAACGAACCGGCCCAACGCTGGGGCACCAGGCCGGTCCTTGATCAGAAAGGCGAGCCCAGACCGATGCGAAAGATCAGGCACACCCCGGCGATCGAGGTCGGCCGGAGTCCCCACCAGCCCCCCACACCGCCGGACCACAACTCACCGGCTCGTTACCGGCACGAGCCGTGTCCGGCCGGAGCGGCGTCATGAACCGGCGACCAGAACGCCTCACGGGCCGGCGACCCGGACGGCCCATGAATCGGCGACCGGGTCAGGGACCACCGCCAAGCCGACGACCGGGACGGCACCGGATGGGCGGCGTACCTCCCGGCCCTGTCCGGCCGAGAAGCTGGGACCTGCCTCAGCGGGCCGCCGCCGCCCAACTCGACCAACGGGAACCGGCCTGGTTCATCTCCTACGGCGTAGGCAGCAGGCGGTTCCTCGCCATCGCCTCCTGGCACACCAGCCCGCTGTTGGTCGAAGCGACCACGGTTCACGAACTTCGCGAACTGATGCGCGACGCCGAGTTGGAGGCCGCCCTGTCCCCGGCCCGTGTGCCCGTGAGAGCACGATGAGCCCCGCCGCTTCCTCCTTCGATCACGCCTTCGGCGACCCATACGGCATGTCCCCGAACGCACGGATCTCCGTCGGCGGCCACCTGCCCACCCTCACCCGCCACACCCCACCTCCGGCTCTCCCGCAGGAGCTCCATGACGTGATCGAACGGCAGATCGCCGTACTGGAGCAGACCTACCCCGCCTGGCGCATCCGCCGCGTCTTCCGTACGGATGGCACGCCGGGCGGCTGGTATGCCACCCGGCTCTCTCCGCCGACCCACGCCCAGCGCTGCGCCGGCCTACTGCCCGGCCTGGCCCGTCCCGACGCCATGTCCCTGGTGACGGCCCTGGCCGTCCAGGACGAGATCGCCCACCAGAACGGCGACTCGGGTGAGCGGACACGGGCTCCGGCCGTCAATCGTCCGGCGAGCCCGCCGGACGGTCCTACCTCCATCAGGAAGGAAGACCAGCACATGGACGACCTGTACGACCGCGACCTCACCGGCATCGCGTTCACCCGGATGTGCGGCGGAAACACCGGCGAGGAGGGCGAGGCGTGCGTCGAGTTGGCCCCGATTCCCGGCGTGGACGACGCGTTCGCCCTGCGTGACAGCAAGCACCCGGATGCCGGGACGCTCCGCTTCAGCGGTTCCGAGCTGCGCGCCGCCGGCATGACCACCATCTAGCGAGACCATCACCCCGGGTGGCTCCCGCCCGCCGCAGACAGGCGGGAGCCATCCTCACCGTACGGGGCGTTCATGCACTTTCACTGCTACTCGTGGACGGGAATCGGCGACGACCAGCGCCGGGAAGGCGAACGCCGCCCGCCACTGCCACCCGGCGACCTCGCCGCGTTCCGCGCCTCGCCGCTGCCTCCCATGCGCACCTGCGACTGGCTCCTCAAACCCGCCGACCGCATCGAAGCCTCCCCCAGGACTGTCGACGAGGCCCTGACCTGGCTCGCCGAACGCTACAGGGCCGCCGAGCCGTCCTTCCTGCACCCGGCCGGCGAAGCCCGCATCGGCCTGGACACCCGCCTGGCCAACGCCCGGGAATCACTCACCGGCGGCGTGGACGTCCAATGGGGCATCTGGCTGACAGCCGGCAGATTCCTCACCCTCAACACCACCTGCTGCACCCCCAATCGCCACGCCCCCTACCCCTGTCCCCGATCGTAGGGATCGTCTCCATCCCGCGAAGTCAGCAGCGGAACATCTCGATCATCTGGTACCGGCACGCATCTCGCATGTACGGAAACGCCAGATAGGTCATGCGCCCCACACGGAATTCAATAAGGGCGTCAGACGAGATTACGCGCTCAATCGCCCTGAATGAAGAGATATCCGCTTATCTGGCGCGCATATTGCGCAGCAGCCTTGACCTGCGCCGCTATCAGCGACTCCTCAACAGACATCTCTCCCCCCTCGTCAGCGCCATCCAACTCGATCAGCAACCTGTCTAACTGCTTGAAGTTGAACATTGTGTCAGCATACGGATCCACTGGATCCACAACGCTACCCGCTCTCGCCGCCAGGCGACGACAGAGGTTGAGAAATGAGTTCTGCGCGTCATCGGGGAACTCCCACAACGACTCATGCGCCTGATTTTGCACATGAAAGGTCAGCACAGGCGCCCCATCAGTTCGGCTCTCCGGGATGAGCGGTCACCACTCTCCCATTCTCCTCCTGCACCACTGTGTACTTCTTGGTGGGCAGACCATTCTGATCGGTCCCCACAATATCCTCAGACTCGCACACCCGGGTGCACCTGCCATTATTCTGAGGCCGCGCCGGGAAATCCGCCGCATCGTCAACAAGATCTTCCGGGTCCACATGGTCATCGAAGGTGGACTTACCGCTATTATACCTTCCGCCGCCATAATGGCGTTCTCTGATATGACTTTCACCAATGTGGTCCAGCCATGGCCGCTGGCAGTTATGAACGAGTACATCCCGTCCCCCTGCACTCACCCGGTACGCGTGCAGCCCGGCGACCGTCAGGTTGTAGACATCTCGGGGAGCCGTCCACTTTTTGAGAGCGGTGATCTGGATGTGGGTGCCGGCGCTGGTCTGGAGGAGTTGGCCGACGCGGAGTTCGGCGGCGGTGAGCCACTTATGGAGGTCAGGGGCCCAGAAGGGGTGGCCGTCGGTGGCGATGACCACGCCAGTGGCCTTGCCCTGGTCGCCGTCGGTGTCGGCGGTGATCTCTACGAGGCTCTTGTCTCCGTCACCCGTTATGCGATCGAGGACCAGGCGGGGACCTGTCTCGCCGGTTTCCGGGTCGGTCGCTTGGACGAGGTCGCCTACCTGTACGTCTTCGATGGGTTTGTGAGTGCCATCGGCCATCAAGACCATGGTGCCGGGGACGAAGCTGTTCAGGCACTTCTCGAGCGGCTTCAACAGCTTGGGCAGTTTGCTGCCGAGTTTGATACCACCACCAAGAAGCTTCCCACCCCCTGGGATGACACCGACACCCGCCGATATGCAGTCCAGCCAGTTTGGGTCCGCTAGACAGTTGATGGCGTCACCAACCGTCAGATTACAGATTATGTTGTCGCTGCATACCTCCGCGAGTTCTTGTAGATTCCGAGGTTCACCATCGGACGGGCACGGGACGTACCACGTGCCGAAGAACCCGCCGCTGCCCGAGTTGCCGCAATTCGCCGGTGATCCGCACGTGCCCATGCAAGAAACCAGGTCAGGGTTTGGTACGGGACAATCCGCATCAGGGGACCAAAGGTCGCAATTCGATACCAGGTCTTCGTCGGCATAATTATACGGCTCATATCCGCATTTCTTTCCGCACCCGTGAGTCTGATGCCAGTCTGGCGTATCGCAGTACCCCTGCTGGGGGCCGTTGCGGCAGTCGATGACCGGCTCGCGTGGGGCAGGCTTCCCCCCACGGCCGCCACCGCCATCGTTACCGCCACCGCCATCGTTACCGCCACCGCCGTCGTCACCGCCACCGCCGTCTCTCCCATGTGGCGCGTTGCAATACCTCTTGTCACCGTTGCAGTAGTCTCTGACGGGTGGTTGCGGCGCGTTACACCTTCTCTTATCGCCATTGCAATAATCTTGTACCGGCTCATTGCGCGGTGGCGCAGTAGTACAAGGACCCCTGCCCTCGCTTAGCGCATGTGCCGTCAGGTCCTGACAAGGTTCAGGACCTAATACCCCCTTGGGAATGACGAGATCGCACCACCATGGGTATGGCAGGCAATGTCCCGAAGGATCGGTGTTTACGAGTGGCGACCCATTGCCATAGCCGTATCGGTTGATTTGTGCTGAAGAGGCGGAAGCTAGGGTCCATGTGTCACGCGAGGCAAAGGTGCCGGTGCCTGGTTGGTACCAGCGGGCGTGCATGTTGACTTTGCCGGTGGTGGGGTCGGTGAGTTCGCCCTGGTAGCCGAGGTCGTGGCGGGCGCCGGTTCTGGTGGTCTCTTCGCCGAAGGGGTTGTAGGCGACCGAGTCGGCCAGGGCGGTGGCGTTCGTGGCAAAGGTGCCGACCACGTCGCCGTGCTGGTCGGCGAAGGCGAAGCGAGGGCTGCCGGTACCGTCGGAGATGCCTACGGGTTCGCCGTCGAGGCCGCGGCTGAAGCGGCTCTGCACGGTGCCGGCGTCGTTGGTCATCGCGACGATGTCGTTGTTCAGGTCGCCGTAGACGTAGCGGCTGAGCACGCCACCTTGGCTGCGGCCGACGACGCGACCCAGGGCGTCGTAAGTGTAGGTCGCCTCGCCGTCGCTGGTCATCCGGTCGAGGGCGTCGAACTTCAGCAGCTTGGTGACGCCGTCCTTGGTCTCGCTCGCGGTGGTCCCGCGGGCGGTGTAGGTGTACGTCGTCCCGTCACCGGAGGTCATTCGGTTGCGCTCGTCGTAAGTGAAGGTCTTGGCGCCGGCCTTGACGCGGTTGCCGGAGTCGTCCCAGGCGTAGTCGGTGACGGCGCCGCCGGGGGCGGCCCAGGAGGTCAGCCGGTTGCTGAAGTCGTAGGTGTAGGTGTTGGTGCCCGCGCCCGCCGTGCCGGCGGTGGTCTTGGTGGTCAGGTTGTCGTCACGGTCGTAGCCGTAGGTGATGGAGGCGATGGCCGCGCCGGCCGAAGTCTTCAGGGTGTCGCCGGTGAGGCGGTCCATGGGGTCGTAGGAGTAGGTGCGCTTCGGGCCGCTGGTGCCGTGGTCGATGCCGGTGAGCCGGTCGGCGTTGTCGTACCCGTAGGTCAACGTGGTCGCGGTCAGTGGGTCGCTGAAGGTCTTCAGGCGGTCGGCGGTGTCGTAGGTGAACGTCGCCGAGCCGGAGGCGTCGGTACGCTGGGACAGCCGGTCGTTGGCGTCGTACCCGAACGACGACAGGTCGCCTGACGTCCCCGTTTTCGCGGTTTTCAGCAGCAGGCCGCGGTCGTTGAAGGTGAAGTTGAGATCGTTGGCGCTGGTGCGTCGGCCTGCGAGGTCGTACCCGAATGTGTTGCTCTGGGTGGCGGACTCGGCCCCGGATCCCGCTTCGGTGATCAGGCGGTTGAGGTTGTCGTAGGTGTCGGTGATCTGGACCCCGCCGGGTTGCAGGACGCCGGTCTGGTTGCCCGCCGCGTCGTAGGACATGGTCCAGGTGCGGTCGGCCAAGCCGGGGTGGGCCTGGGTCGAGGGTTCGATGCGCGACTCCACCCGGCCCAGGGTGTTGTAGGTGGTCAGGAACGCGTTGCCCCGCCCGTCGGTGGTACGGGTCTTCGCCCCGGCGGCGTCGTAGCCGAAGCTCGTGGTGATGTTCTTGGTGGCCGACACGGGTTCGACGAGCTGGGTGACCTGGTCGGCGGCGTCGTAGGACCGGCGGGTGACGTGGCCCTCCGGGCTGGTCTGGGCGGTCAGGTTGTCCGCCTCGTCGTAGTCGAAGCCGTAGGTGCGCAGCACCGTGCCGGAGGAGTTCAGATCCTTGGCGGCGATCTTCCGGCCCGCGAGATCGTACTCGGCGGTCGTGGCGTTGCCGAGCGCGTCGGTGACCTTGGCGGGCCGTCCCCTCAGGTCGTAGCCGAACGTGGTGGAGTGACTGAGGGGGTCGGTCTCGGTCTCCACCTCGCCCGCCGCGTTGACCGAGGCGGTGCTGCGGTTGCCGGCCGGCCGCTTGACGGCGATCAGGTTGCCCGCGGTGTCGTACTCGCCGACGGTGACGAGCGCGACCGTGGTCGGCTTGCGCTCGATCTGCGTCAGCGTCACCTGGCGGCCGAGGTCGTCGTAGGTGGCCTCGATGCGGGCGCCGGTCGGATCGGTGGAGGAGAGACGCTCCCCGTTGAGGTCGTAGGTGTAGTCCCAGGTGCCGCGAGCGGCCCCCGTCGAGGCTGGCGGGTCGGTGATGCGCACCGTCCTGCCCAGCACGTCGTAGGTGGCGTTGGAGACGTTGCCGCGCGGATCGGTGACCGAGGTGACGCGCCCCGCCGCGTCGTAGCCGTAGGACGCCTGAGGTGTCAGGGTCGTGCCGCCCGGAGGGGTGTAGGCGGTCCCGGTGACTGAGGTGACCCTTCCTGCCCTGTCGTAGCTCGTGACGCTGGTCCGGCCTTCGGGCGCGGTCTCGTGGGTCTGCTCGCCCGCGGTGTCGTAACCGAACAGCGAGGTCGGGCGCTCGGTGGTCGCGGCGCCGCCGTTGCGTTCGACCTTGACCGGCGGGCCCTCCAGCTTGACGGTCCTGCCCAGCGCGTCGTAGGCCATCGTGGTCGTGTAGTCCGCGCGCGTGGCGCCGGTGACGTTGCCTCGCGGGTCGGTGACCTCGGTGACCAGGCCGCGGTCGTCCACGGTCCAGGACGTGGTCAGGTCCGTGGCGCCGTTCTCGACGGTCTTCTCGATGAGCCGGTCCGCGACGTCGTAGCGGTAGGACTCCATCTCCGTGCGAGTGGTGTTGGCGGCCGTCCAGCTCAGCCGGGTGACGTTGGTGTTGGCGTCGTAGACGTAGGCGGACTTCCTGGCCAGCTTGGCCGGGTCGAGGGTGGAGGAGGTCAGCCGGCCGGCCGCGTCGTAGACGTAGTCGACGCGGGTCTTGCCGCCTCCGGCGTCCTGCCGGACCAGGTTGCCGGCGGCGTCATAGATGGAGGAGGTCAGCTCCACGTCCACCGTGGTCGTCGTGGCGGAGTTGAGCTTGACGTCATCGGCGACTTCGGTGGCGAGGAGGTCATCGCCGAAGTACGTGTACCGGATGACTCGTCCCATCGCGTCCTTGCGCGACTCCAGTCGCCCGCCCGGGTCGTAGGCGAAGGACTCCACGTCCACGTCGCGCGCGGTTTCGGGGCTGGTCGGGCTGCCGGTCCACCCCTTGAGCGTGGTGACCGCGGGCTCGCCGCGCACCGTGTAGCCGTAGGCGTACGTCGCCCCGGCCGCGTCGGTCGTGCTGACGACCCTGCCCATGTGGTCGTAGGCGGTGAGGCTGGTCCCGCCTTCGGGGCCGGTGACCTTCTCCACGCGACCGTAGGTGTCGTAGTCGTAGGTCGTCGTACGAGCCGGGTCGCCGCCGGTGAGGTCGGCCAGCGTCTCGGTCAGCCTGTTGCCGTCGTCGTCGTAGGTGTAACGCGTCTCGGCGGTGTGGGTGACCCCGCTGACCTCGTTCTTCACGCCGGCGCCTGTGATCTTGCTTGTACGGCCGAAGGCGTCGTAGGCGTAGGCGGTGGAGACCGGCGCCCGGCCTGCGGAGGTCTCCGTGCGGGTGACGGCACGCCCGACCGCGTCGTAGCCGAACTTCGTCGCCAAGCCCGTCGGCTCGGTGACCTGTGCGAGGTCACCCGCCGAGGTGTAGGCGTACTCGCGCTTGTTCCCCTTGGGATCGGTCTGGCTCTTCAGTAGTCCCGCAGGGGTGTTGCCACCGCCGTCCGCCGGCTCCGTGCCGTCGGTGTAGGCGTAGATGGTCGAGCGGCCGTTGGGGAAGTCGCTGGTGGCCGGCGTGGTCTCCTTGGACTTCTCGCCGAAGGTCGTGTACTCCCACGTGGTGGCGTAGGTGTTGCTGGTACTGGTGGTCGATCGCGCATCCCGGTAGGCGGTCATCTGGTCGTTGCGCGGGTCGAACTTGTCTGCCGCGTTCAAGTAGTACGAGGCGTACGTGGTCTGGCAGCTTTCCGTGGACCGGCACTTCTTCGCGCTCAGCTCGTTGCCGCGTTCGTCATGCGTGAGCTCGGTCGCATGGCCGTTCGGGTCAGTGATCTTGCTGAGGAATCCACCGGTGTCATACTCGTAGGAGGCGGACTCGCCGCGTTGATCGGTCGACTGGACGGCGCGGAAGAAGACAGGGTCGAACTCCGTCTTGAGAGCGCCGTTGTGCGGGTCCGTCACCGTAATGGTCGTGTTCCCGGTGTTCTGATTCTCGCCGGGAAGGCTGATCTTCCACGAGCCGCCGTTGTTGTCGACATGCGTAGCCAGGCGTCCCTTGACTGTCTCGTAGATGTTGTTCGCCCAGACCCGGCCCGATGGGAGCGTGGTGGTGGTGAGCTGGGGGATCGTGGCACGGGCCGCGTAGTGCTCCTGTACCTGGGCCGCGCTGAGCGCCTTGTCGTACACGGCCACTTCGTCGATCTGGCCGGTGAAGGGGAACTGCGCGTTGGTGGTCGTGGTGGACGGCCAGTTCGATGATGTCTGTCCGTTTCCCAATTGCGCGTACCGCTGGGCGCTGAGGTCGACGGCGCCGGTTTTCGTTCCTATCGCCGCACCGTCGAGGTAAAGAGTCTGGGAGCTGCCTGTCGAGGAAAGCGCGACATGGTGCCATGCGCCGTTGTTGACGACCCCTGAAGAGGTGACCAGAGCGGTCCCTGGGAAGGCGCCACGAAGCTTGCCATCCTTGCCGACATAAAGAACCGGGCTGTAGTTCGCGTAAATATTAAAGTCAAGGCGGGTGTCCTGCGTGCCAAGAATGGTTCCATACCCGGTCGTCTTGAACCATGCTTCGAAAGCCAGACGGCCACCGAGGAGATTGAGTCCGTTATCGGGTAGAACGACGTAGCTGGAACCGTAATTGAAGGTGGCCGCGGTGTCGGTCGAACCCGCTAGCGCGCCTGGAGCACCTGTCATACCTCCGGTGGTGTACTGGGCCTCGTAGGATCGGGCCAAGCCTTCGTCCTCGGCCAAGGAGAAGCCACCCGCACTCCCGGTCTCGCCAAGGCGCCAGTAGTGCAGAGGGACCGCGTTGAGCACTGTGCTCCGATAGGCGGACCCGTCGGTATAGGCGTACACCGTGCACTTCTGGGAGCCGCCGGGCCCGCATACGCGGGTCAGTTTGTCACCGGTGTAAGAGTAGTTCCAGGTCAGGGGTTGCCCATTGACGGAGTCGGTCGCCACGGTGGCCACATGTCCGCCGTCCCAGGTGAAGGTCAGCGACCGTCCGCCCGGCGCGGTGGCCTTGACCAGCTTGCCGTCGGTCCCGTAGGTGAGATCCTGGCCATTTCCCCGCGCGTCGGCCAGCTTGGTCAGGCGGCCCGCGGCGTCGAAGAGGTACGACATCGCCGACTTGTCCATGAGCCGCCAGCCACCACCGTTCACCGTCGCGAGGGTGTAGTAGAGACCCTCCGGAGCGGCGTAGGTGCCATCACCTCTGTCACCGAACCTGACCTGGGAACCGTCTGGCCGGGTCAGCAGAATTGTTCCGCTCAACGGTTCGGCGACCAGTCTGGTGTCCCAGCGCGAGGACCATCCGGCGCCGAAGGCGCCGATGCGAGGGTCCGCGCTGTTGTAGGTGCGCGCGACGCTGAGCGGAGGGCCGACCGTACTCACCGACGCGTCTGTGACGGTCGAGGTGTAGTTGCCGGTGAGCGCGTTGAACTCTCGTCCATGCGAGCTCTTGGTGAGATCGGCGTTGATTCGAGGCTGCGGTACGACAATGCTGAATTTCTGGGTGTCGGAGATCGTCGACCCGCCTTGGGTATCCGAGACCTGGACATACCAGAAGGCATCGCTTCCCCATTTCAAGATGCCTGCCGGCACCTGCCATGTACCGACGGAGGAAGCGTCGTATGTGCTGATCGTCGGAGACTTAGCGCATTGTTCGTATGGAGCCGGCTGACCGCCGACCGATGGGCAGACGGTGAACCAGTAGAACACCCAGTCCTGAGGCGCCGGAACCGCTGATGTGCCGTACGCGGCGACTATCGGGGTGGGCGATGTGACCACGCCGTTATTGCCCGGATAGGTCCACTGCAGCGTCGGACGAGCCGCCGACGCCGAAGCCGACGTCGTGGTCACCCCGCGGAGCAGTAGCTGCTCCCGCAGAGCATCACCATTCCCCGGCAAGCGGTTCACCGCACGCGCCTGCCCGACCAGCCTTCGTACTTCGTCCGCCCGGTGCTTGAGCACCTTCGCCGGTGGGCTCGCCGTTCTCCCAGCGGGCCAGGGAGACCGTAGCGGCAGGGCGTTGGACGGCCGTTCACCACCGGCGGCCGCCTTCGGGGTCGCCCCGATAGCCGCCGCCGTCGTCTCCGCGGGCACGAAGTGCGGCCGGTCCGCCGTGGACCCCGACTGTTGCACGGGGCTCGCCACCGCCTCCGCGGACACCTCGACGTCCACACCCTTGGTGGAGTTCGCGGAGGCGGCGGGAGCCACCCCTCCGGGAACACCGACCCCTGAAATGAGTATCGCGAGTGCGGCGGGGATCGCGAGAATGGCGTTCATCAGCCGACGGGACCCTGAACGACGCATACGGCGTCCCTCCGTTTGGGCACGCAAAACAGCAAGGCGTCGTCACGGACGATTACCCCGTCGCTCACGGCAGGTGGTTCAACCCCAGTGCGGAACAGTTGGAACGTATGTAAATAGGGCCGTCAAATCAATTGTGATGTGCATCACATCACGTTAAGGCGAACACGCGTGACGGTAGGTGGCTTACCGGAAGTCGCTAATCACGGTAAGTGATCACACGATGGCCGACCAACATAAAATCAGGGGACAGAGGAGCCGGATAGCCCGTCCACAGACAACGGACCAACAATGCGAAATGCTGGGTTGATATGCCAGGACCGTCGAAGAAGGCGCGACGGCAACCCGAGAGAGGGAGTACAGGCGGCCGTGGGACACGACCGGTGCAAGCGCGTGCCGGCCCCAGCGGACTCGCCGGCGGGTTGGCCGAGTGCACGCACGTCCCGTGATGTGCCGGCCGCGGCAACTCAGCTGTAGCCTCGGGAAACGTGAGCAAAGACGCTTATTCACTGGCCGCGGAGGCGGCGGGGGTGCTGAAGGCACTCACCGGGGTTGAGTCCTTCGATGTCGCGCTGGTCATGGGGTCGGGGTGGGTCCCGGCCGCCGACGCCATCGGGACGACGATCGCCGAGCACGACGTGACCGAGGTGCCGGGGTTCGCCGCGCCGTCGGTGGCCGGCCACGCCGGAAAGGTCAGGGCGGTCGAGACCGAGTCGGGCAGGAAGGCGCTCATCTTCCTGGGCCGTACCCACCTGTACGAGGGCCGGGGCGTGGAGCCGGTGGTCCACGGCGTGCGGACGGCCGTCGCGGCCGGAGCGGGCACGGTCGTGCTGACCAACGCGGCCGGCGGGCTGCGGCCCGAGACGCAGGACGTCGGCGACCCGGTGCTGATCAGCGACCACATCAACCTGACCGGCGCCAACCCGATCATGGGCGCGACCTTCATCGACCTGACCGAGGTCTACTCGCGGCGGCTGCGCGAGCTCGCGCGCGAGGCCGACCCGTCGCTGGCCGAGGGCGTGTACGTCGCCTTCCGCGGGCCGACCTACGAGACCCCGGCGGAGATCCGCATGCTGCGGACGCTGGGCGGGGACCTGGTCGGCATGTCCACCGTCCTGGAGGCCGTCGCCGCGCGCGAGGCGGGGGCCGAGGTGCTGGGCATCTCGCTGGTGACCAACCCGGGCGCCGGGCTGGCCGGCGAGCCGCTGAACCACGAGGAGGTCCTGGAGGTCGGCAGGGCCACGGCGGCCCGCATGGGCGTCCTGCTCGCCAAGGTCGTCAACAAGCTGTAGGGCACCTTGGGCGGGCGGCCGGGCCGCGGATGGTTTCTGAGAGAGATGCGAGCGAAGGGGTTCGATGTCCGATCTCGTGCGGCGGGCGGAGGAGTGGCTGGCGCAGGATCCCGACCCTGAGACCCGGGAGGAGCTCAGGCGGATCCTCGACGGCGGCGACACCGCGGCGCTCCAGGACCGGTTCGGGGCCAAGCTGGAGTTCGGCACGGCCGGGCTGCGCGGCGAGCTGGGCGCGGGGCCGAACCGGATGAACCGCGTGACCGTCATGCGGGCCGCCGCCGGGCTGGCCGCGCGACTGGGGCCGGGCGGGCACGTCGTGATCGGGTACGACGCCCGGCACAACTCCGACGTGTTCGCCCGCGACTCGGCGGCGGTGCTGAACGGGGCGGGGTTGCGCGTCTCGCTGATGGGCCACCACTGGCCCACCCCTGTGCTCGCCTTCGCCGTGCGGCACCTTGGGGCCGACGCCGGCGTCATGGTCACCGCCTCGCACAACCCGCCGCGCGACAACGGCTACAAGGTCTACTGGGGGGACGGCGCCCAGATCGTCCCGCCGCTCGACGTGGAGATCTCGGCGGCGATCGACGCCGTCGGCCCGGTGGACCGGCTGCCGCTGGGCCAGGAGTGGCGGACGCTGAGCGAGGCGGACATCGTCGAGCCGTACCTGGCCGCGATCACCGCGCTGCCGATCGGGGACGATCGCGACCTGCGCACCGTCTACACCCCGATGCACGGGGTGGGCGGGGAGCTCCTGCTGCAAGCCTTCGCCGTCGCCGGGTTCGAGCCGCCCGCGGTGGTCGAGGCCCAGTTCGCCCCTGACCCCGACTTCCCGACGGTGGCCTTCCCGAACCCGGAGGAGCCGGGTGCGATGGACCTGGCGCTGCGGCTGGCCGAGAAGGCCGGCGCCGACGTGGTCATCGCCAACGACCCGGACGCCGACCGCTGCTCCGTGGGCGTGCCCACGCGGGACGGCGGCTTTCGCATGCTGACCGGCGACGAGGTCGGCGGGCTGCTCGGCGAGTACGTCATCGAGCACACCACCGCGCCGGACCGCCTGGTCTCCGAGTCGATCGTGTCCTCGTCCCTGCTCGGCAAGATCGCCAAAGCGCACGGGGTGCGCCACGCCGAGACGCTCACCGGCTTCAAGTGGATCGTCAAGGCCGGCGACGGGCTGGTCTACGGGTACGAGGAGGCGCTCGGCCACAGCGTCGGGTCCGACCAGGGGCTGCCCGTGCGCGACAAGGACGGCATCGGCGCGGCCCTCACCGTCGCGGGGATGGCGGCGCGGGCCAAGCGGGACGGCAAGACGCTTCTGGACCTGCTGGACGAGCAGGCGCAGCGGTACGGCCTGCACGCGACCGCGCAGCTCTCGTTCAGGGTCGCCGACCTGTCGCTCATCGCCGCCGCGATGGAACGGCTGCGCTCCCGGCCGCCTCAGGTGCTCGGCGGGCGGGCGGTCGGTTCGGTCGAGGACCTGAGCGCGGGCGTGGACGGCCTGCCGCCGACGGACGGGCTGCGCTACCGGCTGGACGGCGACGCCCGCGTGGTGGTCCGCCCCTCGGGCACCGAGCCGAAGCTGAAGTGCTACCTGGAGGTCGTCGTCCCGGTGACCGGCACAGTCTCCGACGCCAGGACGCTGGCGGCGAGCGACCTGGACGCCCTGAAGACCGACCTCACCGCCGCCCTGGGCCTCTAGGAGGTGATGAGGGCGGCTATGACCAGGATGAGGGCGGCGGCCAGGGCGCCGAGGGCCGAGGGGGACCAGGTGGCGGTGAGGGGCGCCCGCTCGCCGGCGGTGCGGGACTTCTTCTCGACCAGTTCGGTGAGCTGCTGGGCGACCCAGTCGGCATGCGTGCGGCCGGCCATGGCCTGCGCCGCCGCGTGCTCGGCCTTGGAGAGCTGGGGCTGGGTGCTGGGGTAGCGCCCGGCCTTGGCGGGGACGCCGGCGGTGCCGCGCCGCACGGCCTTGGCCCGCTCGCGGGCGCTCGCCTGCGGCGTCCAGCAGCGCACGCTGTCGTCGCCCGACTCGATGATGATCGCGTGCGAGACGTGGATGCCGTCGATGGCCTTCCACGGCACGAAGTAGTTGCGCAGCGGGTTGCGCACGAAGATGCCGTCCTCGCGGGCGAGGACGGCCGGGCGCAGGCAGCCGACGAAGACGGCGGCGGTGAGCACCGCGAGCACCGCGCCCGCGACCAGCGCCGACGGGATGCTGCCGTGGGCGATCAGGTCGGCCGTGTTCAGCGCGGCGAACACCATCCACACCCAGCCGAGCACCCATGCGATCTTGGACCGGAAGACCTGTGGCTTCACCGCTCGCTCACCGCTACCTTTCCGTTCAGCAGGCGGTCACCACGCTAACGCCTCCCGCGCACTGCTCACGCCTGCCATTTGAGCTGCGCGAAGCCCGGCTTGATAACACCGTTGATCAGCGCCAGCCGCTCGTCGAACGGGATGAACGCCGACTTCATGGCGTTGACCGTGAACCACTGCAGATCGTCCCACCCGTAGTCGAAGGTTTCGACGAGGTTGGCGAATTCCTGGGACACACTGGTGTCACTCATCAACCTGTTGTCGGTGTTGACGGTGACCCGGAAGTACAGGCGGCGCAGCAGGCCGATCGGGTGCTCGGCGAGCGACGAGGCCGCGCCGGTCTGCAGGTTCGACGTGGGGGCCATCTCCAGCGGAATGCGCTTGTCGCGCACGTAGGCCGCGAGCCGGCCGAGCTTGGCGGTGCCGTCCTCGGCGACCTGGATGTCGTCGATGATGCGCACGCCGTGCCCGAGCCGGTCGGCGCCGCACCACTGGATGGCCTGCCAGATGGACGGCAGCCCGAACGCCTCGCCCGCGTGGATGGTGAAGTGGGCGTTCTCCCGCTGGAGGTACTCGAAGGCGTCCAGGTGGCGGGTGGGCGGGTACCCGGCCTCGGCGCCGGCGATGTCGAACCCGGCGACGCCCACGTCGCGGTAGCGCACGGCCAGTTCGGCGATCTCCATGGACCGGGCCTGGTGGCGCATCGCGGTCAGCAGCGTGCCGACCCGGATGCCGCGCCCCTCCGACCCGACCCGGAAGCCCTCCAGAACGGCCTCGACCACCTGGTCGAGGCTGAGCCCGCCGGAGGTGTGCTGTTCGGGGGCGTAACGGACCTCGGCGTAGACGACTCCGTCGTCGGCGAGGTCCTCGGCGCACTCGGCGGCGACGCGGATCAGCGACTCGCGCGTCTGCATGACCCCGACGGTGTGGTCGAAGGTCTCCAGGTAGCGTTCGAGGGACCCCGAGTCGGACGCCTCGCGGAACCATTCGCGCAGGTTGTCGGCGTCCTTGCTCGGCAGCCTGTCGTATCCGGTCTCGCGGGCCAGGTCGATGATCGTCTGCGGCCGCAGGCCGCCGTCGAGATGGTCGTGCAGGAGGACCTTCGGGGCCTTGCGGATGCCGTCACGTGTGGGCTGCTGAGTCATCGCAACATCCTAGAGAGTGGTCTGCCGGAGCCCCGGCTCATTCGTCGCGGTTCACGGTGTCGGGCGAGAACGCGGGCAGGCAGACCGCGACGTACTCGGCGCCCTCGGGGCCGGCGGTGTAGCGGATCTTCTCGCCCGGCAGGGTCGTGATCGCCTCACCGGCGTGCACCTCTGTCGTGCCCCCTTCGTGCTCGACCACGACGGTGCCGCGCAGCACGAGGGTGTACTCGGTGAACTCGGGCGTCTGGGCGGGCTCCTCCCATCCCGCCGGAGCCACCATGTGGGCGATGGACACCTGGTCGTCGCCGGTGTTGACCCGTCCGACGTACTCGTCGATGACCTTCCCACCCGGGACCGGGATGCGGGTCGCGCCCGCGATTCTGCGTACCACGCGGCCAGTCTAGGAGGCGTACATGAGAACTATGTCCAATTCCGCCCAAGGGCGGTGTCCGCCCGGCTCCGCCGGCCGCGGATCGGGGGCGGACGCCGGGCGTCAGTGGGCGACGTCGATGACAAGGCGGGCGGGGTCGGACTGCTCGAAGACGCGGAATCCGGCGCGCTCGCGCAGCACGAGCGCCACGGTGACGACGCCCTCGTAGTCGCCGGTGCGCACGACGCCGAGGAGGTTCGGCAGCCCGGGCCGCAGGACGGGCGTCCGGGGGAAGGTCGGCCTGCCGTTCTCGGTGTGGGCGTTGGCGGGCTTGAGCATCACCTGCAGGTACGCCCCGCCCTTGATGTCCACGAGCTTGCCCGAGCCGTCCTCGTACAGTTTGCGCACCCAGTCGACGCTGTAGCCGGTCTTGGCGCCCCGCAGGTCGATGACGACCCGGTCGAACCCGGGATGCGCGGCGAACCGCGCCCCCGTGACCACGGGCGGCCTCTCGGGGGAGCGCGTGACGGCGACCCGCCTGGTGCTCGTGGGCGCGGGCGGTTCGCTCGCGCCGGCGGTCGGCGTCCGGCTGACCGGTGGGACGCCGCCCGTCTCGCCCGGCGTCGGGACGGTCCGCCCGGACGGCGTCACGACGGGCGTCACCGCTGGTGTCACGGCCGGTGAGGAGATGGACGGGTCCGGGGACGCCGGAGCGGGGCCCGGCGAGGACGCGGCGGGCGTGCTGCTCGCGGAGGTGTCGGACCCGGGCGCCGCGCCGCAGGCGGCGGTGGCCAGGGCCACGGGCAGGAGGGCGGCTGCGACGGCGATCCTGTTCATGGCCTCGGCTCCTCCACTGAATGCGCCTACTCCTTTGACCCCGAGAATGCCTCACAGGTTCGCGAAGAAACTCCGTAACCCGAAAATGTGTCCGATGTGCCCCTTGACCTCCGGAAGGACGCCACCGCACGCGCCAGGCCCCCGGCGCGTGCGCACCGAGGGCCTGGACGGACGAGGGGACGTCATGAGGGCGCAGGGAGGGGGAGGCCGTCCGGACCGGCCTGGTCTCGGAGCCGGCTGGATCAGGCGTTCTCCAGGACGGGCAGGTCGCCGCCCTCCTGCTCGGCCTTCGCGGCCGGGGAGGTCGCGCGGCGGGCGAACAGGCCGGTCAGGGCGATGCCGAGCCCGATGAGGGCGATCACCGCGCAGACCGCGAACGAGGACCTGATCGCCGGCATGGTGACCGCGCCCCCGTGAGCGGTCACCACGGCGGTCACGACCGCGAGCATCAGCGCGCCGCCGACCTGGCCGGAGGTGTTGAGCAGCCCGGAGGCCAGACCCTGCTCGTCGTCGGCCACCCCCGCGGTGGCCTGGATGTTCAGCGAGGGGAACATGAGGGCGAAGGAGATGCCGAGCAGCAGCATGCCGGGGATGACCATCGTGGCCAGGCTCGGGTGCTCCCCCGCGCCGAGGAACACGGCGTACCCGGCGACCAGGGAAACCGAGCCGATGGCGATCAGCCGGGCGGTGCCGAACCGGTCGGCGAAGTCGCCCATCTTGGTGGAGGTCAGGGCGACGAGCAGGCCCGCCGGGAGGAACGCCAGGGCGGTGTGCAGCGCGGTCCAGCCCAGAAGGTTCTGGAAGTACTGCATGGCGACGAACTGGAAGCTGACGTAGGAGCCGAACAGGACCACCAGTCCGAGGTTGGCCCGCACGAGCGGGCCCGAGCGCAGGATGGCCAGGCGGACGAGCGGGTGCTTGACCCGCAGTTCGGTCACGACGAACAGGGCGAGCAGGGCCACGGCGCCCGCGAGGCTCGCCAGCGTGCGCACCGAGCCCCAGCCGGCCTCGGGGGCCTGCACGACGGCGAACACGAACAGCAGCATCGAGAACGTGATGGTGGCGGCGCCGAGCAGGTCGTGGCCTCCGTGGGTGCGCTCCTCGCCGGAGTGGCGCGGCAGGAGCCTGAAGCCCGCCACGAGCGCGATGATCGCGACCGGCACCGGGCTCAGGAAGGTCCAGCGCCAGCCCAGCTCGGTGAGGAAACCGGACAGGACGAGGCCGAGGGAGAAGCCGCTGGCGCCGCAGGCGGTGAAGATGCTCAGCGCCCGGTTGCGGGCCGGGCCTTCGGCGAAGGTCGTGGTGATGATCGACAGCGCGGCGGGCGCGGTGAAGGCCGCGCTGATGCCCTTGATGAACCGGGCGACGATGAGCAGGCTGCCGTTGTCGACCAGGCCGCCGAGCAGCGAGGCCACGGCGAAGACCGCGAGGGCGGTCAGGAAGACCCTGCGGCGGCCGAGCAGGTCGGCGGTGCGCCCGCCGAGCAGGAGCAGGCCGCCGTAGCCCAGGACGTACCCGCTGACGACCCACTGCAGGGTGGAGGTGGACAGGCCGAGGTCGGCCTGGATGGACGGTAGGGCCACTCCCACCATCGAGACATCGAGCGCATCGAGGAAGATCACGGCGCTGAGCACGGTCAGCGCCCCCCAGAGGCGTGCATCCCAACGCTGGTCATGTGAGGTGAGGGACATGGGACAGGACAGTACATGCACATACATTCAATGCACAAGCATTTAATTCCCGTGCATTTATTGACGACGCATGCTACAGTCAGGTCATGGACGACGATGTCGATGTCGTGAGCTCATGGCGGGAGATCCTCGCCTGTCATGCCACGACCTGGTGCGCGCTCGAGCGCGAGCTCGGCGACAAGCATGGGCTCGGTGTCAGCGACTTCGAGGTCCTCGACCGCATGGTCGAGTCCGACCACGGCAAGTACCGCGTCCAGGAACTCGCCGACGCCGTCCACCTCAGTCAGAGCGCCCTCTCGCGCCTGATCTCCCGCCTGGAGAAGGCCGGCCTGGTGTGCCGCAACATGTGCGAGGTCGACCGGCGCGGGGTGTTCGTGCAAATCACCGAGGCCGGCATCGAACGCCACCGCCAGGCCCTGCCCACCCACCGCGCCGTCCTCAACACCTCCCTCACCGACCTCCCCCACTGACCCCCAGGGAGAACCTGGGTCTGACCTCCTGTTACTCGGGTTTCTCAGACCGGGGTGGATCTTCGCCACTACGGTTCGCGCCGGTTCGGGGACAAGCGTGGGGGTTGACGGTTGGCCGAGGCGGAGCGTCAAGCCGAGTCGTGTTCGCGGCGCACCCTGATGCGCTGGGTCAGTTTCTCCCAGTTGCCGGACCCGATCGCGGCCTTTTCCTCGCGGGTGAAGGGCGCCTGTTCGAGGAACGAGCGGGCGACCCCTCCGGCGGTGTCGAGGAAGGGGAATCCGCCAGGTCGGGTCCCGAAGGTGTAGGGGTAGTCGGTCGAGTACATCATGCGCCCGGTTCCGACGACCTCCGAGGTCCACCTCATGTAGCGCTCGCTGACCGTGCCGCTGCCGCAGACCCAGAAGTTCTGCGTGAAGTAGTCGGCGAGCGGGCGCTCCAGCTTGGCGTTGTGCGCCATGACCCCGGTGTGGTCGAGGTAGAACAGGACGACCTCGCCCCAGTGTCCCGCGATCACCTGCAATCCGGGGTGCCGGTCGAAAACGCCGGAGAAGATCATCCGTAGATACTGGACACCCAGGTCGTAGTACCACCCCAGGCCCGCCGTCGCGAGCGTCATCCCGGTACTGCGCGCCAGCCCGGCTCCGTCATCGAAGCCCGAGTAGTAGGCCCTGAGAACCTCGGGGACCGGAGTCTGGGGATGGAAGTGCAGCGGCACCTGGAGGCGCTCGGCCGTGGCGTACAGGTCGTCGAACTCCGGGGCGTCGGCCGGCTTGTCCCCCGTTCGTCCGTACAGCATCGCGCCGGGGAGGCCGAGCCGGGTGACCGCGCGTTCCAGTTCGGCCGCGGCGGCTTCGGGCGCCGCGGTGGGGATGGCGGCGAAGGCCTGGAACCGGTCGGGCCGCCCGGCGACGATCTCGGCCAGCGTGTCGTTGACCTCGCGGGCCACGCTGACGGCGTCTTCGGGCGCGAGGTTCTGCACGCCCGGTGAGGCCAGGGACAGAACCGCGACGTCGATGCCCTGGTCGTCCATGTCGGCCAGACGCGCCTCCCCGAAGTCCCGCAACCGCCGCGCGAAGGGCTCGTCGCCGAAGCCGAGCTGCGGGATTCGCGGCACACCCGCCTTGGCCCACGCGTCGAGCAGCGCGGGTGGAGCGATGTGTTCCTCGAGTGCCACGATCTTGATCTTGTCTGGCATTCGTGCTCCTTCACCCTGCCGTTTCCATTGGAACCACCGATACAGTATCACCGGAAATATCAATGGAAACACCGTCGTGGTATCGTTGGAAAATGGCACCGAGTTCACACGGCGGGGACGGCGTGACCGCCGTCGAATCCGACACCGCGGCCCTGGGCCGCGAGCAGCTCCGGCAGCGGATCATCGAGGCCGCCGCCGGCCTGCTGGCCCGCGAGGGTCGCGACGCGGTCACCACTCGCGCGGTCGCGGTCGCGGCAGGAGTGCAACCACCGGCCATCTACCGCCTCTTCGGCGACAAGGACGGGTTGCTCGACGCGGTGGCCCAGTACGGCTTCGCCAGGTTTCTCGAGACCAAGCACACCGCCCCCGATTCGCGGCATCCCGTCGAGGACCTGAGGGCAGGCTGGGACCTGGCGGTCGAGTTCGGCCTGGCCAATCCCGCGCTCTACACGCTGATGTACAGCGAGCCCGCGAAAGAGACGTCGGCCGCCTTCAAGGCCGGCGTGGAGATCCTGATGAGCCGTATCCGACGCCTCGCCGTCGGCGGCTGGCTTCGCGTCGACGAAGAACTCGCGGTCACCCTCATCCACGCAACGGCGCGCGGTGCCGTGCTCACCTGGCTGACCCTGCCCGACGACCGGCGCGACCCGGCCCTGCTGACCACTCTCCGGGAATCCATGGTCGCCGCCGTGACCACCCAAGAGCCCGCCGTGCGAGACTCGGGCCCGGCCGGCGCGGCCCGCGCCCTACGCGCCGCGCTGCCCGAACAGACGACCCTCAGCAGCGCGGAACAGCATCTGCTGAAGGAATGGCTCGACCGCCTCGCCGCCGACGGCTGAGACACCGTTCCCAACAGGACCATCTTCCGAACAGGACCATCTTCCGAACAGGACCATCTTCCGAAACCCGCAGGTCGACGGGACCGCGTCCCTCCCTCCAGCGCGGGAGATCAAGGCCCACGTCCAGCACCGCCGCGTGCTGTTCACCGTCTATGAGCCGAAGCGGCTGGGCCGACACGCCGCCGAACGCACCGCCCTGGAGGGCCGCGCACGGTCCTCAGGGTCGTTGCGGGATGCGCGACCGTCGGCGGGTCAGGCGGTGACGCGGTCGATGACCAGCGGCAGCAGCGGGGCGGGCGCGTCAGAGACGGTATAGGCGCCGGTGAGGGCTTCCAGAGCCCGGTCGAAGCGGGACGGGTCGTCGGCGTGGAGGGTCAGCAGGGGCTGACCTTCGCGGACGACGTCGCCGGGCTTGGCGTGCAGGGTGATGCCCGCGCCGAAGGACACCGCGTCCTCCTTGCGTGCCCTGCCCGCGCCGAGGCGCCAGGCGGCCAGCCCCACCTGATAGGCGTCCAGGGCGGCGAGGACGCCCGAGGACGGCGCCGTCACCTGCGTGGTCTCGGCGGCGGTGGGCAGTCCGGCGTCCGGGTCGCCGCCCTGCGCGCCGATCATGCGACGCCAGGCGTCCATGGCCGAGCCGTCCTTCAGCGCGTCCGCGGGGTCCTTGCCGCTCACCCCTGCCGCGGCCAGCATCTCGCGGGCGAGGAGCACGGTGAGCTCCACGACGTCGGACGGGCCGCCGCCGGCGAGCACCTCGACGGCCTCGGCCACCTCCAGGGCGTTGCCGACCGTGAGGCCCAGCGGGCGGTCCATGGCCGTCAGCAGGGCCACCGTGGTGACCCCGTGGTCGGTGCCGAGGTCGACCATGGTGCGGGCGAGCTCGCGGGCCGTCTCGACGTTCTTCATGAACGCGCCCGAGCCGACCTTGACGTCGAGCACGAGCGCGCCCGTGCCCTCGGCGATCTTCTTCGACATGATCGACGAGGCGATCAGCGGGATCGACTCGACGGTGCCGGTGACGTCGCGCAGCGCGTAGAGCTTCTTGTCGGCGGGGGCGAGCCCGTCGCCGGCGGCGCACACCACCGCGCCGGCCCGCCGCAGGACCGCGAGCATCTCGTCGTTGGACAAGGAGGCACGCCAGCCGGGGATCGACTCCAGCTTGTCCAGGGTGCCGCCGGTGTGGCCGAGGCCGCGCCCGGAAAGCTGCGGGACGTAGGCGCCGCAGGCGGCCACGAGCGGAGCGAGCGGCAGCGTGATCTTGTCGCCCACGCCGCCGGTCGAGTGCTTGTCCGTGGTGGGCCGGTCGAGCCCGGACCAGTCCATGCGCGCCCCGGACCGGATCATGGCTTCGGTCCACCGGCCGATCTCGCGCCGGCCCATGCCGTTGAGCAGGATCGCCATGGCCAGGGCCGACATCTGCTCGTCGGCGACCTCGCCGCGGGTGTAGGCGTCCACCACCCAGGCGATCTGCTCGGAGGAGAGCTCGCGGCCCTCCCGCTTGGTGACGATGACGTCGATCGCGTCCATGAACTCAGGATCCCCCGGAAACGGTGTCGGTCGTGCTGGCAGGCGTCAGGCGCCGCGGGAGAGGTCGTCGGGGCCGAAGGCGTGCGGCAGGACCTCGGCCATCCGCCACGCGCCGTCGGGGGTCTCCACGAGCAGCTCGGGACCGCCGTGCTCGAACAGCAGCTGGCGGCACCGGCCGCACGGCATGAGCAGCTCGCCGTGGCCGTCCACGCACGTGAAGGCCACCAGCCGCCCGCCGCCGGAGGCGTGCAGCGCCGACACCAGCCCGCACTCGGCGCACAGCCCGAGCCCGTAGGAGGCGTTCTCGACGTTGCACCCGGTGACGACGCGGCCGTCGTCCACGAGCGCGGCGGCGCCCACCGGGAACTTGGAGTAGGGCGCGTAGGCGTTGGCCATCGCGTCGGTCGCGGCCTCGCGCAGCGCGTCCCAGTCGATGGGGACGTCGGTGGTGCCGGTGTCGCTCACGTGCTGGTTCCCCCGTGGTTCCGATGGCGTCGGTCGTGGCACGGCCGGCTCGCGCCGGCCCGCCTGCTGTCGTGGCGCGGCCGTCCCGTGGCCTGGCCCGTGTGGCGGTACGGCCGTCTCACGTGGCCTGACCCTTGCGGTACGGCAGGCCGTCGGTCGCCGGCATGCGCAGCCGCTGGGAGGCCAGCGACAGCACCAGCAACGTCGTGAGGTGCGGCGTGAAGGAGGTGAACTGCTCGGGCACGGTGTCGGTGGTGGCGAAAACCGCGAAGACCAGGACCGCGAAGATCCCGGTGAACAGCGCCGCGCGGCCCCGCTGCTGCCGTACGAGCTGGTAGACGGCGAACGCGGCGAGCAGCATCGCGACGACCAGCAGCAGCGCGTGGACCGAGGTGCCGCCCTGGCGCAGTTGCAGGGCGTCGGTGTACCCGAACAGCAGCGCGCCGCCGGCCAGGCCGCCCGGCCGCCAGTTGCCGAAGATCATGGCGGCGAGGCCGATGAAGCCGCGCCCGCCGGTCTGGCCCTCCCGGTAGATGCCGGCGGCCACGATCGACAGGAACGCGCCGCCGAGCCCGGCCAGGGCTCCGGAGACCACGACGGCGAGGTACTTGTACAGGTACACGTTGACGCCGAGCGACTCGGCGGCCACCGGGCTCTCACCGCACGAGCGCAGGCGCAGCCCGAAGGCCGTGCGCCACAGCAGGTAGAAGCTGAGCGGGACGAGCAGGATGGCGAGGATGACGAACAGCGACACGTTCTGCGTCACGCCGTAGAGCACGCCGGCGAGGTCCGAGAGCAGGAACACGTGCGTGTTGGCCAGGTCGCGCAGCGGCGTGCCGATGCCGGGGACGCTGATGGTCTCGATGGGCGGGATGCGCGGCGACTGGGTCTCGCCGCCGCCCTTCATGCCGACGAACACCAGCTTGGACAGGTACTGGGTGACACCCTGGCCGAGCAGGGTGATCGCGACGCCGGAGATGATGTGGTCGACGCCGAAGGTGACGGTCGCGACGGCGTGCAGCAGGCCGCCCAGCGCCCCGCCGATGGTCCCGGCGATGACGCCGGCCCACGGGGTGCCGAAGGTCAGCGCGCCCCAGGCTCCGCACCAGGTGCCGAGGATCATCATGCCTTCGAGGCCGATGTTGACCACGCCGGACCGCTCGGACCACAGTCCGCCCAGGGCGGCCAGGCCGATGGGGACCGCGAGCCCGATGGCCGCGCCGATGGTGCCGCCGGAGGTGATGTCGTTGGCGCCGGTGACGACCCGGGCGAGCGACATCATGACCAGCAGCGCCAGGACGCCCAGCAGGGCCACCTGCCAGTTGAGCGTGAGACGCCGGGCGGCCGGGGGCGCGGCCGGCGCCTTGGCGGACAGGCCGGTGACCGTCATACGGCCGCTCCCTGGGGCTCGGTGGGGGCCGCGGTGGACAGCTGGCGGCTGACCCGGCGCTGCTCGGCCACCGCGCGGTACCGGTGGACCAGCTCGTAGGCGATGATGACCGAGAGCACGATGGTGCCCTGCATGATGATCACGATCTCCTTGGGGATGCCGTTGAAGTCCAGGATGTCGTTGGAGTTGTCCAGGAAGCTCCACAGCAGGGCGCCCACGGCGATGCCGATCGGGTTGTTGCGTCCCATCAGGGCGATCGCGATGCCGGTGAAGCCCAGGCCCGCCGGGAAGTCCAGGCTGTAGGAGTACGACGCGCCGAGCAGCTGCGGCAGGCCGACGAGCCCGGCGACCGCGCCGGACAGGATCATCGTGTACAGCACCATCTTCTTGACGTTGATGCCGCTGGCGACGGCCGCCGTCTCCGACCGGCCGGTGGCCCGCAGGTCGAAGCCGAAGCGGGTGCGGTTCAGCACGACGTGGTAGGCCACGCCGAGCACGGCCGCCACGATGATCATCCCGAACACCTTGGCCTGGGTGCCGGAGACGAGAGCGATGCCGGGGAAGTGCCCGGACGGGCCGATGGGCTTGGTGCCGACGTTGTTGCCGTTGAGGACGGCCAGCCGGCCGGGAGTGAGCAGCCAGGCGCCGAAGCCGGTGGCGATGGCGTTCAGCATGATCGTGGAGATGACCTCGCTGACCCCGCGCGCGGTCTTCAGCACCGCGGCGATCGACGCCCACAGGCCGCCGACGAGCACGGCGACCAGCATGATGACGCCGACGTGCAGGGGGCCTGGCAGGGTGACCGCGCCGCCGACCGCGGCGGCGACCAGCACGGCCAGGCGGTACTGGCCGTCCACACCGATGTTGAACAGGTTCATCCGGAACCCGATCGCCACGGCGAGGGCGGAGATGTAGTAGGTGGTGGCGGTGTTGAGGATCAGCACCTGGATGGAGGGGGTGGCGCTGAAGTCCAGCAGCAGCCCGAGCGTCTGGAACGGCTGGTTGCCGTTGAGCAGCAGGATGATCGAGGTGACGACGCCGGCGAAGACGACGGCCAGGACGGGGGCGGCCAGCGCGAGGAGGCCGCCGAGCCTGACCCTGCCGAGCAGCCGGTCGGTGAAGGACGAACTCATGCTTCCTCCCCGGCCTCGGCCGCCGCCGAGCCGAGTCGCTCAGGGCCGTCGGAGGCGGCGGCCGGTAGCTGGTCCGCGGGCTCGGCGGTGGCGCCGGTCATGGCGGAGCCGAGCTGTTCGGGGGTCACGGTCGCCGGGTCCACGTCGGCGACCATGCGGCCGCGCAGGATGACCTTCAGGGAGTCCGACAGGCCGATCAGCTCGTCCAGGTCGGCCGAGATCAGCAGGACGGCCAGCCCTCTGGCGCGCGCGGCCCGCAGGTGGTCCCAGATGGCGGCCTGCGCGCCCACGTCCACGCCGCGCGTGGGGTGGGAGGCGATCAGGACGACCGGCTCGCTGCTCATCTCGCGGCCGACGATGAGCTTCTGCTGGTTGCCGCCGGACAGCGCCATGGCGTCCACGTCGATGCCGGGGGTGCGCACGTCGTACTCGCGGACGATGCGCTCGGTGTCGGCGCGGGCGCCGGCCCGGTCGATCCACGGCCCCTTGACGTTGGGCCTGCGGGTCTGGTGGCCGAGGATGCGGTTCTCCCAGAGGGGGGCGCCGAGCAGCAGGCCGTGCCGGTGGCGGTCCTCGGGGATGTAGCCGATGCCGCCCTCACGCCTGCGCAACGTCGCCCAGGCCGAGACGTCGGCGCCGTCGAGGGTGATCGTCCCCTCGGCGGGGCGCATGCCCATGATGGCCTCGACCAGTTCGGCCTGCCCGTTGCCCTCGACGCCGGCGATGCCGAGCACCTCGCCCTTGCGGATGTCGAACGAGACGTCCTCCACGACCGCCCGTCCGTCGCCGGCGCGCACGGTCAGGCCGCGCACGGCGAGGGCCACCTGGTCGGTGACCGTCGACTCGCGCGTCTCGGGGCTGGGCAGCTCGCTGCCCACCATCAGCTCGGCGAGCCGCCGGGCCGTGACGTCCCCCGGGTCGACGCTCGCCACGGTGGTGCCGCGCCGGATGACCGTGATGGCGTCGGCGACGCGCAGCACCTCGTCCAGCTTGTGGGAGATGAAGATGATGGTGAGGCCCTCGCGGACCAGTCCGCGCAGGTTGTCGAACAGCTCGTCGACCTCCTGGGGCACCAGCACGGCGGTCGGCTCGTCCAGGATCAGGATGCGCGCGCCGCGGTAGAGGACCTTGAGGATCTCGACGCGCTGCCGGGCGCCCACGCCGAGGTCCTCGACCAGGACGTCGGGGGAGACGCCGAGGCCGTAGGCGTCCGAGATCTCCTTGATCTTCCGGCGGGCGGCGGCGAAGTCGATGCCGATGCCGCCCTTGCGCGGCTCACTGCCCAGGATGATGTTCTCCAGGACGGTGAGGTTGTCGGCGAGCATGAAGTGCTGGTGCACCATGCCGATGCCGGCGGCGATGGCGTCCCCCGGCGTGCGGAAGGAGACGGGCGACCCGTTGACGCGGATCACGCCTTCGTCCGGCCGCTGCATGCCGTATAGGATCTTCATGAGCGTGGACTTGCCCGCGCCGTTCTCGCCGACGATGGCGTGCACGTGCCCGCGCAGCACGGTGAGACGGATGTCACGGTTGGCGACGACGCCGGGGAATCGTTTGGTGATCCCCTCGAGCTCGACGGCGGGCTCCGTGGCGGGAGCCGAAGAAGTCGAAGTGCTGATGGCGGCCTCCTCCATGCGGACGGCCTCGGTGGCGCGGCCGGCGCCCGGTGGGGCACGGCGGCCGGCCGTGTCGGCGGATCTGACGGGGCTCTGGAATCGCGGCCCGCGCCCGCGGGCGGAGCCGTAACCGGCACGCGGGCCGGCCGCGGGCGGGTGCCGCGGCCTCGCGTGGCCGAGCGGTGAACCGACAGTAGCCCAAGGGGCCCGGTGATGCGGACCCGGGCCCCTGGACCGTCAGCGGATCACTCGGAGGGAACCTTGATCTCGCCGCTGATGATCTTCTGCTTGTACTCGTCGAGCTTGTTCTTGATGTCGTCGACCTGGCCGCCGGTGGTGGAGAAGTCGACGCCGCCGGCCTTGAGGTCGTAGGTCGTCGGGCCCGCCTTGACGGTGCCGTCCACGTAGCTCTTGAGGAAGTCGAACACCGCGACGTCGACCTTCTTGAGCATGGAGGTCATGATGACGCCGCGCACACTCTCGTCGGCCGTGAGGGCCTGGTCGGAGTCCACGCCGATGGCCGACGCCTTGGACTCCTTGGCCGCCTCGAAGACGCCGCCGCCCGAGCCGCCCGCGGCCTGGTAGACGATGTCGGCGCCGGCGTCGTACATGCCCTGCGCGGCGGTCTTGCCCTTGGCCGGGTCGTTGAACCCGGCGAAGTCCGGCGGCTGGGTGAGGTACTTGACGTCGATCTTGATGTCCGGCTTGACGGACTGGGCGCCCTTGGTGAAGCCGACCTCGAACTTCTTGATCAGCGGCACCTGCACGCCGCCGACGAAGCCGATGTGGTCCTTCTTGGTCTTCAGCGCCGCGGCGGCGCCGACCAGGAAGGAGCCCTCGTTCTCGGCGAACACCAGGTTGGAGATGTTCGGCCCCTGGGCGGCGTCGTCGATGATCGCGAACTTGGTGTCGGGGAACTCGGCCGCGACCTTCTTGATCGCGTCGGAGTAGGCGAAGCCGACCGCGATGACCGGGTTGTAGCCGCTCTGGGCGAGCAGGCGGAGCCGCTGCTCCTTCTGCGCGCCGGTCTCGCCGGCCCCGGCCTCGAGCTCCTTGGCGTCGGTGATCTTCAGGTCGGTCTTGGCCTTCTCCAGGCCCGCGGCGGCGGCGTCGTTGAACGACTGGTCACCGCGCCCGCCGATGTCGTACGCCAGGCCGACCTTGGGCCCTGCGGCCGCCGGCGCGGAGGCCGCGCTCGACGCGCCCGGGGACGCCGCGTCGGTGCCTTCCGATCCGCTGCCACCACATGCCGCTACGGCCATGAGCATGGCGCTCACCGCGGTCGTGGCGGCCAACTTGCCTGCGTGAATGCGGAGCAAGGTGACTCCTTCCGTGTTCTTCGCCGTCCAACTCGTGTGCACGCGCGAAGCAGACCGCACGGCAACCCTGCACGGAAGATAGTTGTTTGACCGGTGTTGGCCAAACCGCCGCCCGGCTCCGAAATAGGTCCGTTATGCAGCTCACGCCACCCTGTGACCTGCGGAACCGCGAGATGGGGGGACGGGGAGCCGCCTTTCGGACGTCCCCGTCGGGCCTGGCGCCGTCAGGCGGTGACGGGCTGCGCGTCGGACCTCTCGGCCGAGACGGTGCATCCGTCCCACAGAGAGGTCAGGGCTGTGGCGGCCATCACACGCACGCCGACGCCGATGCAGCTCTCGTCCACGTCGAAGGTGCCCTGGTGGATGTCCATCTGCCGGGTCTCCCCCGGGGCGCGCACCCCGAGCCGGGCGTAGGCGCCGGGCACCGACTCCAGGTACCACCCGAAGTCCTCGCCGCCGAGGGACTGCGGCGTGGGGACGGTGGACTCCAGACCGAGCACCTGGTGGGCCGCCTCGCGGAGCATGTGCACGCTGGTGGCCTCGTTGATGGTCGGCGGGACGCCGCGCAGGTAGTTCATCTCGGCCTCGACGCCGTAGGCGATGGCGACCGAGTCCAGCAGCGACTTGAACAGGTCGGGGGCCTCGTGCCAGGCCTGCTCGTCCAGGCAGCGGATGGTGCCCTCGGCGACGCCGTCGTCGGGGATGGCGTTGGCGACCGAGCCCGCCTGGACCCGGCCCCACACCAGCGACAGCGACGAGCGGGGGTCGACGCGGCGGCTCAGGGCGGCCGGCAGCTCGGTGACGATCTTGGCGAGGGCGAAGACGAGGTCGGCGGTCAGGTGGGGGCGGGCGGTGTGCCCGCCGGGGCCGGCGACGCGGACGCTGACCTTGTCGCAGGCGCCGGTGATCGGGCCGACGCGCAGGCCGAGCTTGCCGACCTCCACGCGGGGGTCGCAGTGCAGGCCGAAGATGCGGTCGACGCCGCTGATGCCGCCGGCCTCCAGCACCTTCAGCGCGCCGCCGGGCATGACCTCCTCGGCGGGCTGGAAGATCAGGCGCACCCGCCCGGGCAGCAGGCCGGCCGCCGCCTGCTCGGCCAGGAACAGCCCGGTGCCGAGGACGATCGCGGTGTGCACGTCGTGGCCGCAGGCGTGGCAGACGCCCGGGACGGTCGAGCGGTAGGACACGTCCTTCTCGTCGGGCAGCGGAAGGGCGTCGATGTCGGCGCGCAGGGCGACGGTGTGGCCGCCTCCGCTGCCGATGTCGCAGATCAGGCCGGTGCCGCGGGGCAGGGGGGTCGGGACGAGCCCGGCGGCGGCGAGCCGCTCGGCGATTCGCTCGGTGGTCCTGTGCTCGACGAAACCGAGTTCGGGGTGGGCGTGCAGGTCACGCCGGAACCCGATCAGGGAGTCGTTGTGAGCGCCCAGGAACGCGTCGAGCTCGCCCCTTAGATCACTTGCCGGCATGGCCCATCGCCCCGTTCGACGTTCGCAGGTTGGTGGTGACGAAGCGGTCCTCCGCGAGTTCGACGATCGTCGCGTCGACGATGTCGTCCAGGGTGCCGCCTCCGGTGAGAATCGCGCGCTGGCGCTCGCAGGAGTTGCCCTGCTCCACCACGTCGGTGATGGTGGCGAGCTCTTCGGGGCAGCCGAGGCGTTCGGCCACCGGGGCGAGCTCGCGCGTCAGCTCATAGAGCGTGTCGCGCATCGGCGCGGTCGATCCGTGGTCGTCGGTGATGACGAAGGCGTCCAGCCCGTAGCGGGTGGCCCGCCACTTGTTGTCGCGCACGACCCAGGGCGCGGGGTGCGGAAGGCGATACCCGCGATCGAGCTGCTGGTCGAACTGCTGCACGAGGCACTGCGACAACGCCGTCACCATCCCGACCTCCCGAAGGGTCGGTATACCGTCGAACATTCGAATCTCAATCGTGCCGAAGTCGGGGTGTGGCCGGATGTCCCACCACACTTCCTTGATGCTCTTGATGGTCCCCGCGCGCTTCAGGGTGTCCATGTACTCTTCGAACTCGGCCCAGTCGGCCAGCATCTGCGGCGGTCCCGCTGTCGGCAGAGAACCGAAGACGATGGCCCTGCTGGAGGCGAGCCCGGTGTCTTGGCCGCCCCAGTAAGGGCTGGAGGCCGTCAGCGCGAGGAAATGCGGCAGGTAGGCCGCAAGTGCGTTGACGATGGGGATGACTTTATCCCTTTCCCGCACCCCCACGTGGACATGTACGCCAAATGTTTGGATCCTCCATGCCAGCCACTGCATCTCCTCGACCAGCTCGGTGTACCGCTGGACGGGGGCGTAGACGGCCTCGCGCCAGTCGCTGATGGCGTGGGTGCCGGTGCAGGCCAGGGCCATCCCCTGCGGGTCGACCACCTGCCGCAGGCGGTCGATGGTGGTGCGCAGGTCGCGCACGGCCTCCGACACCGTGTGGCACACATCGGTGATCACCTCGAGCTGGGACTGCATCAGCTCGTGCATGACCTTCGGACGCGGGGTCTCGCTCAACTCGGGGACCGCGTCCAGCACCAGGCGCGCGTCCTGGCGCAGACGGCGGGTGCGCTTGTCGACAAGCTGGAGTTCCCATTCGACGCCCAGTGTCGGGCCGCGCGAAGGATTGAACTCGATTGGCACAGCACGCCTCCATGCGAAAGGTCCCAAGGCCGAGTCTCCGCCTTCGCGACGGCATCGGCCAACCCTACGGTCACCCCAGTACGTCCCGACTTACGGCTTTCCGCACTTTGGCCACCAGACCGGAGGAGGTACCCACTCATGCATGGTCAACCGCAAAACGGTCGTTAACCGTCTCTGCCCGCGCAGGAGGGCTTATATGCGGACGGAGGCCAGGCTCAGCGATCGGCGGGGCGCCGCGGACGCCAGGCGCGCCAGCCGATGACCCCGACCACGACGGCGAGCACCACGTTGACGACGATCAGGATGCCGTGCACCACATAGAAGGCCGTGGGATGCCCGTCGGCGAGGTTGAACCCGAGCATGACCCACTCGACGACCATGAAAGCGGCCAGGACCAGCAGAAAGCCGGCCATACGTCGTGTCATCTTCACCGCCTCCATGGTACCTCCACGGTTACTGACCAGGCACACTCGCGATCTTTGTCGTGTCTTGCCCCACGTGAAAAGCGACAAAGCTACTCTGAGTTCCCTATGGGGATGAAGCACGTATCAGCAGTCAGCGCGCTCGCGCTCGCCGGGGGGCTCACGCTCGTCACCCCCGCCCAGGCGCGTTCGGCGACCGACGACACCGCGCCCGTCGGCGGCGGGATGCTCGGCCGCCACGGCGTGGTGGTCGACCCGGCGGCCGCGGCCCTGCCGAAGACCGGGGCGTTGGCCTTCGTGGTGGCCGACGGCGACACCGGCGAGGTGCTGGCCGCCAAGGACCCGCACGGGCGCTACCTGCCGGCCAGCACCCTGAAGATGCTCACGGCCGTCACGCTCATCCCCAAGCTCGACAAGACCAAGCTGATCAAGCCCAGCGCCGAGGCGTGCAACGTCGAGGGCAGCGCGGTCGGGCTCACCCAGCACAAGATCTACCGGGTGCGCGACCTGCTCCGCGCGCTGATGATGGTCTCCGGCAACGACGCGGCCGTCGCGCTCGCCGAGGCCAACGGCGGCCTGCCCCGCACCCTGGCCGACATGAACGCCGAGGCCAAGCGGCTGCAGGCGCTGGACACCGTCGCCAAGACGCCGAACGGCCTGGACAAGCCGGGCCAGAGCAGCTCGGCCTACGACCTGGCGCTCATCGCCCGCGCCGGGCTGGCCAACGCCGACTTCCGGGAGTACGTCGGCACCAAGGTGGCGAACTTCCCCGCCCCCGGCGGCAAGCACTACGAGATGGCCAACCACAACCGGCTGCTCGGCCGCTACCCCGGCATGATGGGCGTCAAGAACGGCTGGACGACCAAGGCGCTCGGCAGCTTCGCCGGCGCCGCCCGGCGCGACGGGCACACCATCATCGTCTCGATCATGCACCACGAGGGCGGGTTCTGGGAGGAGGTCAAGGAGCTGCTCGACTGGGGGTTCGCCTCCCGGGGCCACGTGGCCGCCGTCGGCGCCCTGGTCTCCCCCGTCCCCGACGTCAAGCCGACCAAGCCGGTCGGCGGCCCGCCCGGCGCCGTCCCCGCCGCCTCGCCCCGGCCCGTCGTCGCGGCGCAGGACTCCCCCCTGGTCGGCATCGGCGCCGGCGTCGTGGCCGCGGGCCTGCTCGGCGGCGTGGTGTGGGTCGTCTACGGCGTGCGCCGCCGCTCCCGCTCCCGCACCCGGCGCGAGGAGCCGTCCGAGGTGTGACCGCTCAGCGGACCCCTCACTCTGTGTCGAGGCGTGCTCAGCGCTGTACAGATGTGTGCGCGGCGGGCCCTCACTCGTACCCGCCGGCGGGCGCGGGGGTCGGCTCGGGAGGCGGGGCGCCGTTGGCGGTGGAGGTCCAGGCGGCGACGTACAACACCCAGCGGCTGGACAGGTTGAGCCACACCAGCAGGCCGACGATCACCGCGAACGTGCCGTAGATCGGGTTGCTGAGGGTGTGCGAGAGGAGCAGCGTGGCCGCCTGCTTGAGAGCACCGAAGCCGACGGCGCCGAGCAGCGCGCCCTTCAGCGTGGTGAACAGGGGTTCGCCCACCTTGCCCATCCAGCCGAGGATGACCAGGAAGACGAGCATGTCGGCGGCGACGCTGATCAGCACGCCGGCCGTCCGCACGAGCGCCGCGGCCACGACCGAGTCGGCCAGCCCGAGCCAGCCGACGATCGTGCCGGTGGCCTGCACGGCGAACCCGCCGACCAGGACCGACACCACGAGCGTCAGGCCCATCAGCAGCAGGGCGACCAGGTCGCGCAGCTTGCCGACGAACCAGTTCATCGGCGGCTCGCAGCTCACGCAGATCTCGTGGACGGCGTCGCGCAGCGCGTCCACGACGCCGAGGCCCGCGTACAGCAGGCCGAGCAGGCCGATGACGCCCGCGCTGCCCCGGGCCGTGGCGAGGTCCTGGACGCGCAACTGGTCGGCCAGGCCGGGAAGCTGCTGGTCGATGGCCTTCACCAGCGTGGTCAGCGCGTCCGGCCGCAGCGTGAGCACGTACCCGAACAGGGCGAACGCCAGCGCCAGCAGGGGGAAGAACGACAGGAAGGCGAAGTAGGTCACCGCGCCCGCCAGCCGGTCGCCCCGCTGGCTCTGGTAGCGGTGGAAGGTGCGGATCAGGTGGTCCAGCCACGGCCAGCGCACGCGGGAGCGTTCGGTCCTGACCCGCCCCCACCGCTTGACGGCCTCGATCGTGCGCAGGATCGAGGCCCACGTGCTTCCCATGCAGGCCATCTACCCCACAGGTGTACGGTATGCGAGCCCGCCCGCGGGGCCTTCGGGCACCGGGCCGGTGTGGTCAGAGCTTGGGCAGGAAGCCGACCCGGTCGCGGACGGCCTCCATGGTCTCGCGGGCCACGGCCGAGGCGCGGGCGGCGCCGACGGCGAGCAGGCGGTCGAGCTCGGCCTCGTCGGCCAGGAGCTTCTCGGTGCGCTCGCGGATCGGCGCGAAGGCCTCGACGACCACCTCGGCGACGTCCTTCTTGAAGGCGCCGTAGCCGAGGCCGGCGTAGCGGGCCTCCAGCTCGGGGATCGGCGTGCCGCTGAGCACCGACTGGATGCGCAGCAGGTTGGTGACGCCGGGCTTGTTCTCGGGGTCGGCGACGACCTCGGAGCCGGTGTCGGTCACCGCGCGCATGACCTTCTTGCGCAGCGGCCCCGGCTCCTCCAGGACCTCCAGGAGGCCCTGCGGGCTGGAGGAGGACTTGGACATCTTCGCCAGCGGATCCTGGAGGTCGGTGATCTTCTCGACCTCCTTGGGGATGAACGGCGCGGGGAGGTTGAAGGTCTGGCCGTACCTGCTGTTGAAGCGCTGGGCCAGGTCGCGGGTGAGCTCCAGGTGCTGCTTCTGGTCGGCGCCGACCGGCACGAAGTCGGCCTGGTACATCAGGATGTCGGCGGCCTGGAGGATCGGATAGGTGAACAGGCCCACCCCGGCCGAGCTCTCGCCGTACTTGGCCGACTTGTCCTTGAACTGGGTCATGCGGGCGGCCTCGCCCATGCCGGTGTTGCACATGAGGATCCAGGCGAGCTCGCTGTGCTCGCGGACCTGGCTCTGCACGAACAGCGTGCTGCGCTCGGGGTCCAGACCGGCGCCGAAGAGCTGGGCGGCGGACACGCGCGTGCGGCGGCGCAGGTCGGCGGCCGACGGGTTCACGGTGATCGCGTGCAGGTCGGCGATGAAGTAGAACGCGTCGTGGGTCTCCTGCATGTCGACCCACTGGCGCACGGCGCCGAGGAAGTTGCCGAGGTGGAAGGACTCGGCGGTGGGCTGGATGCCGGAGAGCACGCGAGGTCTGGCCATAGCACTCAATTGTGTCAGGAGTCGGGGACCGTCCGCGACTCGCGCACGGGGCATGTCCCCGTGGATCAGGAGGGGTCCCGGGCCTCCTCAGGGTCCTCGGCAGGGGACGCGACGACCTTCCTGATGACGCGGACGCGGGCGACGCGGCGGCCGTCCATCTCGGTGACGATCAGGGTGCAGGCGGGCCGCTCGACCTGCTCGCCCATCTCGGGCAGGTGGCCGAGCGCGGCCATGACGTAGCCGCCGAGCGTCTCGTACGGGCCCGCCTCGAGCTCGATGCCGGTCTCGGCGGCGAAGTCGGGAAGGTTGACCAGGCCGTCGATCTCCATCTCGCCGGCGACCAGGCGCACGGACTCGCCGTCGGCGTCGTACTCGTCGCGGATGTCGCCGGTGAGCTGCTCGACCAGGTCCTCCATGGTGACGATGCCGGCCGTGCCGCCGTACTCGTCGACGACGATCGCCAGGTGCTGGCCGTCGTCGCGCATCTCGCTCAGCGTGGGCAGCACCCGCTTGGTGGCCGGCAGCAGCTTGACCGGCCTGATGGGCACCAGCTCGCCGATCGGCTCGATGCGCCCGGTGAGCACCGGGTCGAGCAGGTCGCGGACGTGGACGAACCCGACGATGTCATCGTAGGAGTCGCGGTAGACGGGGAACCGGGAGTGCGGCATCGCCGCCGCCAGGATCGCCGCCTCGGCCAGAGGCGTGTCCAGCGCCATGAACTCCACCTCGGTGCGCGGCAGCATCACCTCGCGCAGGTGGCGCTTTCCGGCGGTGAAGACCTCGTCGATCAGGTCGCGCTCGTCCTTGGTGAGCTCCTGGTGGCCGACGACCATGTCCCGCAGTTCCTCGGTGGTCATCTCGGCGCGGTCGGCCTGGGGGTTGCCGCCGAGCAGCTTGACCACCCCGTCGGTGGACTTCGACAGCAGCCAGATCACCGGGCGAGACAGCGCGGCCAGCCGGTCCAGGAACGGGGCGACCACCATGGACAGCCCTTCGGCCCGCTGCAGGGCCAGGCGTTTGGGCGCCAGCTCGCCGAGGACCAGCGTCACGTAGGAGATCGCGAGCGTGACCACCACCAGCGCCAGCGGCCGGGCGGAGGCCGCGGGCAGCCCGGAGCGGGCAATGACGGGCTGGAGCTGGCCGGCCAGCGTGTCGGCGCCGACGGCGGCCGACAGCACGGTGGCGACGGTCACCCCGATCTGCACGGCCGACAGGAAGCGGTTGGGGTCGCGGGCCAGCCGTGCCACGCGCGCGCCACGCCGGCCCTCCTCGGCCAGCCGCCGGATCTGGCTCTCACGCAGGGAGACCAGGGCCATCTCGGCCGCGGCGAAGAACCCGCCGATCAGGACGAAGACGAGGACCAGGACGATGTTGGCCGCGACGTTGTGCACGTCGATGTCCGTTCGGGTGAGGCGCTCAGGATGATCTGGTCAGCGTACCCGCTGCCCCTTGTCCGCTCGCCGCCGGAGGCGCGTAAGCTAGACGATAGACCTACAAAATCAAACACGATCACACACGATCGAACGGAGGCCGGGCAAGTGAAGCTGCTGGTAACCGGGGGCGCGGGCTACATCGGGAGCGCCGTGGCCGCACAGCTCGTCGAGGCGGGCCACGAGGTCACCGTCCTGGACGACCTGTCCACGGGGCACGCCGACGCGGTGCCCACCGGCGCTTCGTTCGCCGAGGCCCCGATCGCCGAGGCGGCCGGCGTCCTTGACCCGTCGTTCGACGGCGTGCTGCACTTCGCGGCCCGCTCGCTCGTCGGCGAGTCGGTGGAGAAGCCGTCGCTGTACTGGTCCAACAACCTCGGCGGCACCCTCGCGCTGCTGGAGGCCATGCGCGGTCACGGCGTGCGGCGCATCGTGTTCTCCTCGACCGCGGCGACCTACGGCGAGCCCGAGGGGACCCCGATCACCGAGACCGCCCCGACCCGCCCGACCAACCCCTACGGCGCCTCCAAGCTGGCGGTGGACACGGCGCTGACCGCCTTCGCCGGACTGCACGGCCTCGGCGCCGTCAGCCTGCGCTACTTCAACGTGGCCGGCGCCTACACCGCGGCGGACGGGCGCGTGTACGCCGAGCGGCACGCCGTGGAGACCCACCTCATCCCGAACGTGCTGGCCGTCGCGCTCGGCCGGCGGGAGGCGGTGAGCGTCTTCGGCACCGACTACCCCACCCCCGACGGCACCTGCGTGCGCGACTACATCCACATCGCCGACCTCGCGCGGGCCCACCTGCTCGCCCTGGACGCCTGCCGGCCCGGGGAGCACACGGTCTACAACCTGGGCAGCGGCACGGGTTTCTCCGTGCAGGAGGTCATCTCGGTGTGCCGGGAGGTCACCGGCCACCCCATCCCCACGGTGACCGGCGAGCGGCGCCCCGGCGACCCGGCGGTGCTGGTGGCCTCCTCCGAGCGCATCCAGCGTGAGCTGGGCTGGAAGCCCGAGCGCGCCGACCTGCGCTCCATCGTCGCCGACGCCTGGGCGGCGATCGCGCGCTGACCCCGGCCGGTCCGCGCGGCCCCGACTGGAATCACGTTCCGCGAAAACCGAGTCTCATTCCGTCATCGTGTGGTGAGATCTCCTTCGTGAGGAAAGCTGGAAGCTTTTCACCTTTGACGCTGAGGATGGCGTTCGCCGGTCTCATCATGCTCTGCGCGAGCATGGCCGCGGCCGGCGCCGTCTTCGCGACGACCTACCCCCGCGGAGGCCCGGCCGGCGCCACCTGTCCCACCCATGCCGGGTGAGACGGACGCCGGCCCGCGCGGGCGGGCGCCGGCGCGGGCTCGGCGGCGCGCGGGCGCAGGACGGGCTCGCACGGCGCCGGGGGTCAGCCGTGGCGCAGCGAGACGTGCACGCGGGCCTGGTTGTTGGCCGGCCGCCGGTCGCCCACGCGCGCGGAGTACACCGTGGCCCTGGCGCCGACGTCGCGCGCCCGGCCGCGGGGCACCCGGAAGACCAGGTCGAACGTCCCCCGCGCCCCTGACCTGATCGGCCCGAGCGCGCAGCCCAGCCGTCCGTGCCGTTCCGCGCAGCGGGCGCCCTTGGCCGACAGGAACCGCGCCCCGTTCTCGGTGAAGTGGACCCGCGCGTCGCGCACCACCCGCGGCCCGCTGTTGCGCACCGTCGCCCTGACCGGGAACCGCTCCCCCGGCTTGGCGCTGGTGGCGGCGGGCGACAGCCGGACCGCGAGGTCCGCCCCCTCGTCGACCCGGGTGACCACCTCGGCGCTGTTGTCGGCCTCGTTGTCGTCGACGACCTCCGACGACAGACCGGCCGTGGCGCGCAGCGGGCCGCGGGCGCCCGCCCGCACCAGCCCGATCACCGTCACGGCCCCGGAGCCGCCGGCCGCGATGTCGTCCGGCGACGGGCACACCACCTCGTTCTTCGCGGCCCCAGGACGGCAGGTGGCCACGTTCACCGCGGCGATGTCCACCTGGTCGGGCAGGTGGATCTTCAGCACGGGGAGCACCGCGTCGCCCGGTCCGGCGTTGCGCACCTTCACCTGGTACGACAGCCATTGACCCGGCTGCGCGACCCGCGGCGACGCGGCGACGCGCACCGACAGGTCGGCCCCGCCCCACCGCCCGGGGGCGGACCCGGACGAGGCGTTCACCACCAGCGGCGCGGCGGAGACGACGAAGAAGACCAGACCGGCGGCGGTTCCAGCCGTGAACAGACCCATTGATGTGCGACCCCCAAGCGTTCGGCTCAATTGAACGCCGCCGGGGTCGCGCGCCGCCCGCCCGACACGCGACCCCTGGTGCAGGCGAACCCCACGCGACCGCAAAACCTTGTCACGACGTCCCGCCGGCACCTGACCTGGGCTGATGTGTCCTATTCCGCGAGGGCGGGGGCGCCCGGCGCCGCGCCCCGCTCGATCACGTGCCGAGGCAGGAACACCAGCGCGGCGAGCGCGATGACCGCGCCGGTCACGGCCAGCCAGGGGATGACCGCGGCGGCGGCCGCCGCGTGCGCCTCCGCGGGCACGCGGGTGACCGCATGGTCGCGGACGACCGAGGCGTAGGCCGTGCCGGCGACGGCCAGGGCCACCGACCCGCCGATCTGGCGGAAGAAGGTGAGCTTGGCGGTGGCCGTGCCGATGTAGCCGGCCGGGACGGCGTACTGGACGGCCACCGTCAGCCCCGACAGCATCGGCCCGACGCCGAGGCCCATGAGCGCCATCCACGCCACCAGCGCCCACGCCGGGGTGTCGACGGCCAGGCCCGAGCACAGCAGCCCTCCGGCGGCGATGAGGAAGGGCGCGGCCACCAGCCAGGGCTTGTACCGGCGCGTCCTGCCGATCAGGCCGCCGGTCAGCACACTTCCGGCCAGCATGCCGAGCATGAACGGATAGATGCGCAGGCCGGACTCGGTGGCGCTCATGCCCTGCGCCTGCTGGAAGTAGCGCGGCAGGAACACCGCCCCGGCGTACAGGCAGGCCGCGGTGAAGAAGGAGGCCAGGTTGGCGATGGTGTAGGAGCGGTTGCGGAACAGGTGCATCGGCACGATCGGCTGCTCGGCGCGCAGTTCCACCGGCACGAAGACCGCGAGCAGCACGACGGCGGCGGCCAGCGGGCCCGCGACCGCCGGGCTGGTCCAGGAATGGCCGTCCAGGCCCTTCTCGGTGAGACCGACGAGCAGCGCGCTGATGCCGACGGTGAAGACGGCGATGCCGAGATGGTCGGGCCTGGCCCGGCCGGTGCCGTCGGCTCGGGGCAGCCGCAGCGCGATTATGCCCAGCAGCACCGCGCCGACCGGGAGGTTCACGAAGAAGGCCCACCGCCAGGTCGCGTGGTCGGTGAAGAACCCGCCGAGGAACGGCCCGGCGATGTAGCTGGCGGCCATGACGCCGCCCAGCGCGCCCTGCACCCTGCCGCTCCTGTCCGGCGGGAACAGGTCGGCCACCAGCGCGAGCGACAGCGGGATGAGCGCGCCCGCGCCGAGCCCCTGCAGGCCGCGGAAGGCGATGAGCTGCCCCATGTCCTGCGCCAGGCCGCACAGCGCCGACCCGAGCAGGAACAGCGTGACGCCGACCAGCAGCAGCGGCCTGCGCCCGTAGGCGTCCGACAGCCGGCCGTACAGCGGGACCGTAACCGTCGAGGTGAGCAGGTAGGCCGTCACGACCCAGGTGTACAGGCCCGCGCCGCCGAACTCGGCGGTGATGCGGGGCAGGGCGGTGCCGACGATCGTCTGGTCGAGCATCGCGAGGAACATCCCGCCGAGCACGCCGAACAGCAGGAGCCCGTTCCCCTTGGTGGACGGCTCCGTCCCCGCCGGAGCCGTGGTGGTGGTGGCCGCCATCTGTCGTCCCTTCGCCCTTCGTGGCATGGCCGGTCCGTGGCGAGCGCCGCGTCCTGTCCGGCCGAACATGTAGAAGGTGACATGTCTGGCATGACATGTCAATCCTTGGATATCATGACGCCATGTCCCTGCGCATCGCCCTGCTGGGCCTGCTGTCCTCCTCCGGCCCGGCGAGCGGGTACGACCTCACCAAGAAGTTCGAGGTGTCGATCAACCACGTGTGGCAGGCGGGACACAGCCAGATCTATCCGGAGCTGGCCAAACTCGCCGCCGACGGCCTGGTCACCGTGGAGGCCGAGGGCGCGCGCGGACGCAAGACCTACGCGGTCACGCCCGAGGGCAGGGCCGAGGTCCACCGCTGGATGATGGAACACGTACCGGCCGAGCCCGCACGCAGCGAGAACGCCCTGCAGGCGTTCCTGCTGCCGCTCCTTGACGCCCCCGAGGCCGTCGCCGTGCTCGAGAGGATGTCGGCCGTCAGCCGGGCCAGGCTCGGCCACCTCTACGAACTGAAGGTCGCCAACCCGCCGGCGTCCGGCCGCCTCGGCGTCCACGCCCTCGAACTCGGCATCATGCAGACCGAAAGCTTCCTCACCTGGGCCACCACCACCATCGACGCCCTCCGCCACGACGCCTAGCGACGGCGGCGCCGGTGTGCGGAGCTCGACCGGCGAAGGCTCGCGGGGCCCGCGCTAGTCGCAGGGGGCCGGGGCGGGTCTGGTGGTCTCGGGGGTGAAGTCGACCTTGGCGAAGTACTTCCTCAGCAGCGCCTGCGCCGTGCGGTCGGCGTACATCTGGGAGATCGCGGCGCGCACCGCCTGGCACGCCCGCACATCGCCCTTCTTCACCGCCACGGCGTAGCGCTCGTCGGTCAGCCGCGCTCCCAGCACCTTGTAGCGGATGCTCTCGCGGTCGGCGAACCCGGCGAGGAGCAGGTCGTCACCGGGAACGGCGTCCACCTTGCCCTGGCGCAGCAGGTCCATGCACGCGGCGTAGGTGGGGGCCGACTCAAGCTGGACGCGCACGGCATCCTGGACGAGCCCGGTGGTCACGCTGGCCCCCGGAGCGCACATCTTGTGCCCTTCCAGGTCGGACAGCTTCGCGAACGGATCTCCGGCGCGCACGAGCACGTCCACGTGGCCGGTGTAGTAGGGCCCGGCGAAGGTCACCGCGTCCTTGCGGCCGGCGGACATCGAGTAACTGGCGATGACCAGGTCGGCCTCGCCGGAGGCCAGCACCGACGCCCGCTCGCTCAGAGGCACGGCGCGGAAGGAGACTCCGCTCGCCGGAACCCCGAGCTGCCTGGCGATGTAGGAGCCGACCTCCACCTCGAACCCGTGCCACCCGCCCTGGCCGTGCAGGGCGATGCCCGGCACCAGGTCGCGTACGGCGATGGTCAGCCGGCCGGTCGTGGCGGCCTTGTCGACGATCGAGCGGAAGGTCGCCAGGGTGGCGGACGGGCTCGGCGACGGCGCGCCTGCGGTCTTCGGCGGCGCGGTGCCCATGTGGGACGACGGCCCGGGGCCGCCGAAGCCGAGGCTCGGTCCCCACTGCCGTACGGCCAGCGCGCCGCCCCCGGCCAGCACCAGGACCGCCGCCGCGGCCGCCGCCCAGCGTCCCCTGCGCGGGCGCCGGGAGGGGGCCATGCCGCTCGTGGGCGCCGCCTCCGGCGACCCGGGCGGGCCGCCCGCGGCGTCCGGGCCCACCATCGCGAACCGGGCGTTCTGACCGGCCGGAACGCCGCCTTGGGCGCCCGGCCAGGCCGTGGGCGTGCCGCCGGGGCCGGCCGCCCAGGCGGTGTCGCGGGTGCCGCCGGTGCCGCCGGTGCCGCCCGTCTCGCGGCCCGCCAGCTCGGCGCCCTCGCTGAGGACCGCGGTGGAGGCGCCGTCGGCGTCGGCGTGGCCGAGCAGCCGCAGCAGCACCCGGTCGGCCGTCGGGCGGGACCGCGGATCCTTGGCCAGGCAGGCGCGCACCACGGCGCGCAGCGGGTCGGGCATCGCGCTCAGATCGGGCTCGTGGTTGAGCACGCGGTTGAGCACCACGGCGATGGAGGTGCCGCCGAACGGCGCCGACCCGGTGGCGGCGAAGGCCATGGTCGAGCCCCACGCGAACACGTCCGCGGCCGGACCCACCTCTCCCCCGGAGATCTGCTCGGGCGCCATGTACGCGGGCGTGCCGACGGCCCTGCTGGTGATCGTGCCCGTCGAGTCCAGGATGCGCGCGATGCCGAAGTCGACCACGCGCGGCCCGTCGACGGCCATGAGCACGTTGTCGGGCTTGAAGTCGCGGTGCACGATGCCCGCGCGGTGGATGGCGGTGAGCGCGGTGGCCGTGCCGACCGCCAGCCGCTCCAGCGCGCCCGCCTTGAGCGGCCCCCCGGTCTCGACGGCCTCGCGCAGCGGCCTGCCCTCGATGTACTCGCTGGCGATGTATGGCGTGTCCCCGTCGAGGTCGGCGGCGATCACCCGCGCGGTGCAGAACGAGGCGACGCGCTGGGCGGCCTTGAGCTCACGCGCGAAGCGCGACCTGGCCGTGTGGTCGCCGCTGAACTTCACGTGCAGCAGCTTGACCGCCGCGCGTTCGCCGGTGTCGTCCTGGCCGAGGTACACGACCCCCTGGCCGCCCTCTCCGAGGCGGCCGGTCAGTCTGAAGGGGCCTATCTGCTCGGGATCTCCTCGTCCGAGCGGCCCGAGCTCCGGCATTCCCGTCCTCTGGTCGTGTCAGGTTCCGACCATGAGAACTTTACGGCCCCTTGGGAGTATTGCCGGTGCCCGAGACCACGACGTGACCTCCTCCGGCGGGCGTCATGACCCGGGCGGGTCCCAGGATCCGGGCGGCACGGGACCCCGCCGGGCGCGGGCTTTCGCCGGGGACGGGGTTTCGCCGGGGACGGGGTTTCGCCGGGCGCGGGGTCGCCGGGGGCGGGCTTTCGCCGGGCGCGGGGTCGCCGGGCGCGGGCTCTCGCCGGAACGGCGAAGGGCCCGTCCGCCGGACTCCCGGCGGAGGGCCCCACGTCTGCTCGCAGGCGTCAGCCGGCCATCTTCTTCTTGAGGTTCTCGTCCAGCGCCGCCAGGAAGTCCTGGGTGGTCAGCCACTTGGCGTCGGCGCCGACGATGAGGGCCAGGTCCTTGGTCATCTGGCCGCCCTCGACGGTCTCGATGCAGACCTGCTCCAGCGCCTCGGCGAACGCGGTCACCTCGGGGGTGTTGTCGAGCTTGCCGCGGTGGGCGAGCCCACGGGTCCAGGCGAAGATCGAGGCGATCGGGTTGGTCGAGGTCGGGTTGCCCTTCTGGTGCTCGCGGTAGTGGCGCGTGACCGTGCCGTGGGCGGCCTCGGCCTCGACCGTGCGGCCGTCGGGGGTCATCAGGACCGAGGTCATCAGGCCGAGGGAGCCGAACCCCTGTGCGACGGTGTCGGACTGCACGTCGCCGTCGTAGTTCTTGGCCGCCCAGACGTAGCCGCCCTCCCACTTCATCGCGGCGGCGACCATGTCGTCGATCAGCCGGTGCTCGTAGGTGATGCCGGCGGCCTCGAAGTCGGCCTTGAACTCGGTCTCGTAGATCTCGGCGAACAGGTCCTTGAACCGGCCGTCGTAGGCCTTGAGGATGGTGTTCTTCGTCGACAGGTAGACCGGGTAGTTGCGGGCCAGGCCGTAGCGCATCGAGGCGCGGGCGAAGTCGCGGATCGACTCGTCCAGGTTGTACATGGCCAGCGCGACGCCGGAACCCGGGAAGTCGTAGACGTCGAGCTCGATCGGCTCCGAGCCGTCCTTGGGGGTGAAGGTCAGGGTGAGCGTGCCCTCGCCCGGGATCTTCAGGTCGGTGGCGCGGTACTGGTCACCGAACGCGTGACGGCCGACGACGATCGGCTTGGTCCAGCCCGGGACGAGCCTCGGCACGTTGGACATGATGATCGGCTCGCGGAAGATGACGCCGCCGAGGATGTTGCGGATCGTGCCGTTCGGCGACTTCCACATCTTCTTCAGGCCGAACTCCTCGACCCTCGCCTCGTCGGGGGTGATGGTGGCGCACTTGACGCCGACGCCGTACTGCTTGATGGCGTTGGCGGCGTCGATCGTCACCTGGTCGTCGGTCGCGTCGCGGTGCTCGATCCCCAGGTCGTAGTACTTGAGGTCGACGTCGAGGTAGGGCAGGATCAGCTGGTCCTTGATGAACTTCCAGATGATCCGGGTCATCTCGTCGCCGTCGAGTTCGACGACGGGACCCGCTACCTTGATCTTGGGCATGCTTGGGGTTCCCCTTCTTACAACTTCTTACGACTAGGCTGACCAAACCGGTCTTTCTACGCACGCAATCGTCGTGAGGCTACCCGACCGGGTATGCCGGGCCGCTATCTGCCCGTCATCCACTGCACGGCGACGCTGGCGGCGACCACGGCGAGCACGCAGCCGAGGACGCCATAGGTGACGGCGTCGGTGCGCCGCCTGCGCACCGCGAGGAGGCTCTCGCCGCCGTCCGGGACGATCAGTCGCAGCACGGCGCCCAGCAGCAGCGAGCCCGCCACGACCAATGAGCCCGCCCATGCGGGCAGGCCCACCGCGATCGCCCCAAGGCCGATGGCCGCACCCGCCAGGACCAGCAGGTACGACCCCCAGCCCTTACCGTTCGTCAATCGGTACCCACTTCTGGTCGCGCTGCCCGATGTACTCGCTGTCGGGACGGATCAACCGGTTGTCGGCGTGCTGCTCGATCACGTGAGCGGTCCAGCCGGACATCCGGCTCACCGAGAAGACGGGGGTGAACAGGTCCGTCGGGATACCGAGATAGTGGTAGACCGTCGCGGCGTAGAAGTCGACGTTCGGATAGAGGCCCTTCTCGGCGAAGACGACCTCCTCCATCTCCTTCGACATCCGATAGTAGGTGTCATCTCCGCCGGCCTCGCCCAACTCGCGCGACATCTTGCGAAGGTGGGTCGCGCGCGGGTCCTCGGTCTTGTAGACGCGGTGCCCGAAGCCCATGATCTTCTCGCCGCGGGCCAGCTTGTCGCGCACGGCCTGCGCCACGCCGTCCGCGGGGATGCTCTCCAGCGTGCGCATGACCTGCTCGTTCGCGCCGCCGTGCAGCGGGCCCTTCAGCGTGCCGATGGCGGCCACGATCGCCGAGTGCATGTCCGACAACGTCGCCGCGCACACGCGGGCGGCGAAGGTGGAGGCGTTCATGGTGTGGTCGGCGTGCAGCACCAGGCAGGCGTCGAAGACGTCGACGGCGTGCTGGTCGGGGACGCGGCCGGTGATCTGCAGCAGGAAGTTCGCCGCGACGCTCAGCTCGGGGTCGGGCTCGCGCAGCGGGGCGCCGGTGCGGGCCGCGTGGTACCGGGCGACGAGGATGGGCTGCTGCGCGGTCAGGCGCGCGGCCTTGCGGCAGTTGGCCTCGGCCTCGTTGGAGTCCTTGTCGGGGTCTTCGGCGCCGGCGAGGGAGACCAGCGTCCGTAGCGCCTCCATGGGGCCCTGTTTCTCGGCGATCTCGGCGACGTTGGCTTCGACGAGGGCGCCGAGGGTGCGGCCCCTGACCAGCTCGGCTCCGTAATCGGCCAGCTGCTGTCGCGTGGGGAGCGTGCCATGCTGCAGCAGGTGCGCGGTCTCTTCGAAGCTCGTGCGGCCGGCCAGGTCGTGAATGTCGTAGCCGCGGTAGAAGAGGCGACCGGCTTTGCCGTCGATGTCGCTCAGCGCTGTGGACGCGGCGACGACATCGGCGAGGCCTTTGGTGGGGTTGTCCGCCATGTGTTGTTTCCTCCGCTTATCTTCGTCCGCAGTCTACCTGTGAGCTGGTAAAACCGGCCGAGGAGGTCCAGACCAATTTCTGCAGTGATTCTCGTTATGGCAAAGGAGATTCCCCAACCCCTCGTTTGGGTAAGCCGGAGCTGTAGCGGAAGTAACGGCGGGCTACCTGGGGAGGAACTGCCGTGGAGGGGCCGTTCATACGCGTCGAGGACACCGGTGAGGTGGTCCCGTTGCGCCCCGAGATCACGACGATCGGCCGAGGCCGAGGCGTCGACGTGAGGCTGGCCGATCCGAGCGTGTCACGGCTGCACGCCGAGTTCGTCCGCCGTGGACCCTACCTGTATGTCGTTGACCTGGGCCTGTCCCGCAACGGCACCCGGGTGAACGGCAGGCCGATCGCCCGGAGGGTGCTGGACGACGGCGACGTCGTCTCCTTCGGCGCGGCGCGCTGCCGCGTGGGCGGCATCCCGAGGGAGGACTTCGCGCCGGAGGTCGAGCTGCGCCGCGCGGCCGCGCCCGAGCTGACCAGGCGGGAGGTCGACGTGCTGACCTCCCTGTGCAGGCCCGCGCTGTCGGACGAGGCGTTCGTCGCGCCGGCGACCGCCCGCGAGATCGCCGACGACCTGGTGGTGACGGAGGCCGCGGTCAAGCAGCACCTGCTGCGCCTGTACCAGAAGTTCCGCATCCCCGAGGGCATCAACCGGCGCACGAGGCTGGCGAACGAGGTCGTCGCCCTCGGCCTGGTGCGTCCCACGCCCGTGGTGCCCCCACAGCGCACCTCCGGGCCGGGCGAGTCCCCGCCCCCACAGACGGCCGGCCGCAGGGCCTCATGACGTCCACGCCACCGGGCTCCCCCGGGGCCTGAACGTCTGTCAGAGCCAGCCCTGCTGGTCGGCGATCAGGGCCGCCTCGGCGCGGGTGGCGGCGCCGGTCTTGCCGATGGCCGCCGACAGGTGGTTGCGCACGGTGCCGTTCGACAGGCGCAGCGCCCTGGCGATCTCGGCGACGGTGCCGCCGTGCCGGGCCTCGCGCAGCACGTCGCGCTCGCGCGCCGTGAGCGGGCTCGTCCCGCTGGCCAGCGACTCGGCCGCCAGGGCGGGGTCCACGACGCGCAGCCCGGCGTGCACCCTGCGGACGGTCTCGACCAGATGCTCCGGCGAGGAGTCCTTCACGACGAACCCCGCGGCGCCGTTCTCCATCGCCCGCGCGAAGTAGCCGGGCCGTCCGAAGGTCGTGCAGATCACCACCCGGCAGGAGGGGACGGCCGCGCGCAGCTCCGCGGCGGCGGCCAGCCCGTCGCCGCCCGGCATCTGCACATCGAGCAGCGCCACGTCGGGGCGGGTGCGCCGCGCCGCCTCCACCGCCTCGGCGCCCGACCCGGCCTGAGCGACCACCTCGATGTCGGCCTCCAGGGCGAGCATCGCGGCCAAGGCCCCCCGGACCAGCGCCTGATCGTCCGCCAGCAGCACCCTGATCACGACCGCCTCACGTCCGGCTCGCCCGGAGGCGGTAGCCGCCCTGGGGCAGCGGGCCGGCCTCCAGGCGGCCCTCGACGGCGCACAGCCGTTCGGCCAGGCCGGTGAGGCCGTTGCCGGCCGGGCGGACGCGGGCCGGCGAGCGGCCGTTGTCGCGGACCTCCAGCGCGGCCTCGCCGAGCCGCACCTCGCACCGCGTCGCGCCGCTGTGCCTGATCACGTTCGTGACGCCCTCGCGCAGCACGTACGCGAACGGCTCGACCAGCTCGGCGGGCACGTGGTCCACCGAGGCCGGCAGGGTGGCGGCGATGCCCGCCGCCCGCAACGCCTCGCGCGCCCCGAGCAGCTCCACCGTCAGCGACGGCCGGCGCTGGCCGGACACGGTGGCGCGGATCTCCCCGTGCGCCTGCCGCGACAGCCGTTCGACGTCGCGCAGTTCGGCAAGCGCCCGTTCGGGGTCCGCGCCGCTCTCCAGCAGGCGCCGTGCCAGGCCCGTCTTGGCGGTGATCGTCGTGAGGCTGTGGCCGAGCACGTCGTGCAGATCCCTGGCCAGGCGGGCGCGCTCGGCGGCGGCGGCCAGCGTCTCGATCTCCTGCCTGGCCCGGCTGAGCTGGATGACCAGCCGGACCAGCAAGCCGACGGCCACCGGGGTCACCGTCTGCGAGATGAGCTCCTGCGCGTCGCTCCAGCCGACACCGCCGTTCAGCGCCCAGGTGGCGGCCAGTTCCCCCGTGCCGACGGCCAGAGCCAGCAGCAGGCCCCAGCGCGCGGGCAGCAGCCACACCGCCACCGTCAGCGCGTAGGCCAGGTGGCCGAGGTCGGCCGGGTGCCCGCGCAGCAGCGCGACCCCCGTCCCCAGGGCGAACAGCAGGCCGATGATCACCAGCCGGTCGCGGGGCGGCCGGGTGACGCCGTACATCATCGCGAAGACCCACACCGCTCCGTAGAGGAGAACCAGGGCGGCGACGAGGACCTGCGCCGGCCCGGCGCCCGGCCGGACGACGGCGGTGATGGCGTCTCGCAGCGGCCAGACCAGGAACAACGCGAGCACGACGACGCCCCGCGCCCTCCGCCACCGGCCGTCGCTCACCGGGGTGAGGTTCCACACCGGCCACGCCGTGGCACCGAAAAGGCCCTGCTCATGCATGGATTCACCCTAATCCCGGCCGATGACGCCGCCCCATCGCCCGAAGGCCGCATCTCCATTGACCCGCCTGGTGCGGTATCCCTGAACGTTCGGCCGGTCGGCCGCCGTACGAGGGCGCCGGTTTCGCCGTACCTATGACCGGCCGCTTCGGCGCCGAAGAACGCATCCCCCTGGGGCGGGGATATGCTGCGCCCGGTCAAGGTGGGCGACCTCCGCACCAGCACCTGCCGCCCGGCGATCGGCAGGGTGCTCACCCGGCCGGTTCACCACGGCGGCCACCACATACTCAGTCGTCGCATCCCCACCAGCACCTGCCCACCGGCGATCGGCACGGTGCTCAACCGGCCGTCCCACCAGAGCGACCACCACATACTCAGTCGTCCCATCCCCACCAGCACCTGCCCACCGGCGATCGGCACGTTGCTCACCCGGCCGTCCCACCAGAGCGACCACCACGTACTCAGTCGTCCCATCCCCACCAGCACCTGCCCACCGGCGATCGGCACGTTGCTCACCCGGCCGTCCCACCAGAGCGGCCACCACGTACTCATCCGCCGGATCGGTGGTCGCGTTCTCACCGTTGTCCCGGTCAGGTGCGGGCGCCGTCGTGGCGGTAGCGGATGATGACCGCCGCGCCGAGCGCGAGCGTGTACAGCCCCAGCACCAGGGCCGCCTGACCCACCCGGCCGCCGCCCGTGGCGGCGCCGTGCGCGAGGTCGGCCAGCCAGTAGGTCGGCAGGACCTGGGCGACGGACGCCAGCGCTCGGGGGAAGACGCTCACCGGGATGAGCAGGCCGCCGGCGAAGCCGAGGAGCAGCAGGAGCGCACCCTGGTAGGTCTGGACGTTCTGCGGCGTGGCCACCTGGCCGACGAGCAGGCCGAGCAGGGCGAACGGCACGGTGCCCGCCCACACGCCGAGCACCGCCCCGGCCCAGCCGCCCGCGGACAGGTGCACGCCCGACAGCAGCGCCGCGGCCAGCGTCACCCCCGCGATCGGCAGGACGGCCACCAGCATCGCCACCGTGGCCTTCGCCGCCAGGTATCCGGCTCCCGTGAGCGGGGTCAGCCGGAGCTGGCGCTGCCACCCGGCGCCCCGTTCGACGGCCGCTCGCGCCCCGGTGTCGAGCGCCGCCCTGAACGCGCCGAAGGCGGCGAGGCCGCCCATGATCGAAGCGGCCCCGTTCGCGCCGCCGAACATGCCGGCCTGCAGCAGGAACAGGCCCACCGGCAGCGCGACGGCGAACGCCAGGAACCTGGAGTCGCGAACCACCCGCCTGACCTCGAACAGCACGTACGCGATCCTCATCGCCGTCCCTCCTCAGGGTCCTCGGTCGAGTCCTCGGTCAGCCGCAGGAACGCCTCTTCCAGGCCCTGCGCGACCACCTCGATGTCGCGGGCGGCCGGGAAGCGGGCCAGCAGCTCCCGCACCACCGCGTCCGCGTCCGCGCAGCGCAACTCGGCGCGGTCGCCGCGCACCCGCGCCTCGACCACCCCGGGCAGCCGCCGCAGTTCCTCGGCGTCCACGCCGGGGACGCAGGCCCGGACGGTACGGCCGGACACCCCTGCCATGACCGCGGCGACCGGGCCGTCGGCCGCGATCCTCCCGTCGCGCATGAGCACCACCCGGTCGGCGTAGTCCTCCGCCTCCTCCAGGTAGTGGGTGGCGAAGATCACCGTCCGGCCCGAGTCGGCGAAGGCGTGCATCGACCGCCAGAAGTCCCGGCGCCCGCCCACGTCCATCGCCGCCGTCGGCTCGTCCAGCACCAGCAGGGCGGGGTCGCAGACCAGCGCCATGGCGAAGCGCACCCGCTGCTTCTGGCCGCCGGACAGCCGCGCGGCCCGGCGCGGGCCGAGATCCTCGACACCGGCCTTGCGCAGCGCCTCCTCCACCGGCAGCGGAGCGCGGTGCAGCGCGGCGGCCAGCGCCACGGTCTCCCTGACGGTGACGTCATCGAGCAGCCCCGCCTCCTGGAGCATCGCGCCCACCGCGCCACCGGCGATGGCCCGCCTCGGCGGGTCGCCGAACAGCCGCACCTCGCCCGCGTCCGGCCGGGTCAACCCCAGCAGTATGTCGACCGTGGTGGACTTGCCGGCGCCGTTGGGGCCGAGCAGCGCCACGACCTCGCCGCGCCCGATCAGCAGATCGACCTCCTCCACGGCGCGGACCTCGCCGTAATGCTTGCGGAGTCCGCGGAGCTCCACCGCATACCCCTGGGCCGTCCGTGCGGCCTGTGTCGTCGTCATGCCGCCAGCATCCGGCTCCGCGCCCCGCCGCTCCCCCGCCGTTTGTCACGACCACCCCACGACAGATGTCACGGCCCCGGCCGCGTGACGGATCGGGCACCGCACACCCACCGCTTCTCCGGTCGGACAGGACGGTCGACCATCCAGAGACGTGCGCGCCGTGCCGCTCGGATCACTGAAGTCCCAAGGATGCTCTGATCGTCGCGCGGAGTGCCGGCCATGCGGGGCCGAGGACATGCTTCGCGTAGGTCAATGCCTGGAAATTGTCCGCTCGGCCACCGGCTTCGAGGAGTGCGTGTCTGGTCGCTATCAACGCTGCCAGCCGCAGGTTCTCGTGATCGGACTCCGCCCCCTCTTGCAGCAGTGGGCCGGTTATCTCCTGGCTCCATTCGAGCTGCGTCTCCAGTAGGTGGTCCCGTGCCTGCCGGTCCAGCGGGATGCCTTGCCCGATCTTTTCCGTCACGGCGGCGAGAAACTCTCTGTCCAGGTCGTACCGGTCGGAGAGATACCTGGCCACGAACAGCAGGACCTCCTGTCGAATCGATCTGGCGGACAGGCGAAGACGTGCATCAAGATCGGGGTCGATCTGCCCGAACGCCAACGGCTCCGGCGGAATCGCGATGGGCTGGTCTATGACGAACGCGGACTGCGGGGCACTCAGCCACTCTTCGAGCAGCCTTGCGCCCGTGGCGAGTTCGATGACGGTCAACGCCGCCGTCTTGCGCCCCCAGGCCTCCTTGAGTGTGGTCGCCTCGCCCTGGCCGGCCACCGCCGCCCGCCGCAGGGGCTCGATTTCTGGGGCGAGCGCATCAGGGTCCGCACCGGTGGCGTTGTTCACGTCCAGACCGTAGACGTCGGCCAGAATACGCCCGTACACGGAATGGGAGAGGCGCCCGGCGCCCTGGCTCTGCCACGAGACATTCCATAATCGGGCGTCCACGCTCAGCCGGCTCATGACCTCCGGAGAACTCGCGTGCGCCCCTCCGTCTTTTTGCAGCAGAATCGTCGCACCGTTGGACCGCCCAACGAAGACAACCTCCAGCGGATAGAGGTCTTCTCCTCGGATCTCCATTTCTCGGACTTCGGGATCACCTCCTCCCGTCAGCCTCGACCCGACCTCGTCGAGCGATAGAGCCAGGCCGCTCACCGGCTGGATCACCGTCCAGCAGAGGCCGTTGGCCAGCCATCGGTGCTCGTCGAGAAGCCGAACGTAGTGGTCGTACGGGTCGGAGATCGGTGAGCCCTCAGTCATCGAATTTCGGGAAATCCAGTCCGCCGCTGGTATTCCAGATAACGAGCATTGTCGGCTGCTCTCGGTCGAATCGTGCTCGATCCAGCCGTATTCCGCTCTCAAGCTCTATCACCGCAAGCGCCACTGCCTCCGGATACAGCGGATCTTGACGATCATCATCGATGTCATACCCGAGGAAGAACTCGGCGTGGTGGGCCATCGGGCCCAGCCCTGTTGTCCATCCCTCACGCGGCGCGTACGGATCCCACCCGCCGACACATGAACCGTCAACCCAGTGAAGCATGTTGAATCCGGCATTGACATCCCAGTGCGCCACCCACGCCCGGGCACCGCGGCTCAATGGCTCGATCACCTCTGGAAGCATGCCCAGAAACCCAGCGACCTGCAGGACGGCGACTCCTGTCTCCGCCTGTTCAAAGGAGAGCGTATCTCCGGGAGACAGCAGATACGCGTCCACCGGAGTCATGTCACGACAGCGCTCAAGTTTGCCGCCGATCCGGGTAACGGCATCTTTCACGGTCAGCGCACCCGAAAGCGGCTGGACCACGATCCAGCAGATGTCATCGGGCAGATCTGTCTTGAGGGTCCTCAGATATAGGTCGATCAGCTCGTTCGGCATCGTCGCCTCCTCATCTGATACTCCAGCCGCACTTGGAGACCGCCGTGCTGACGGAGCCGTCCCGCTTCGCTCACCGGCGGACCGGACCAGATGACCGGCGCCAGGAGGGTAATAAGCTATCGCTACGGGGGCGGCGTCCGGGGACGGGCGCTGGAGGGCTGCTCGGCGCCTTGGCCGACGACGAGGTGCGGGTCGTCCCGCCACACGAACGGCCGGCGGCTCTCATGCATCGAGCTGCTCGGGTGGCCGTCGCGACCTGGCGCAGTCGGTGTGAATCCGGGGGCCTGGCTGTCCGTGCGGGCGGAGTATGACCCATAGTCGTAGGCGGGTTCCCGGGCCTCGGGGCCCGGCCGCCGCGACGGAACCGCGTCCCGCGATCTCCGGAACGGCATGATCACGACAGCGAACGGCGTCGTCGTCAACGGGTCCGCCGATGGTGAACGATCTTGGCGAACCGGTCGGAGGCGTCCGGCGGAATGGAGACCGACGTGCGGCACTACGACCTGGTGGTCCTGGGGGCGGGCAGCGGGAACATGCTGCTGAACGACGACCTCGCGCACCTGCGCACCGCCGTCGTCGAGCCCGACCGGTTCGGCGGCACCTGCCTCAACCGCGGATGCATCCCGACCAAGATGCTGGTCGCCGCCGCCGACGCGGCGACCGGCGCCCGCGCGGCGGCGCGGCTCGGCGTCACGGCCACGGTCGAGAAGGTCGACTGGAAGGCCATCCGCGAGCGGGTGTTCGACCGCATCGATCCGTTGCACGACAGCGCGCAGCGGTACCGCCGCCGGCACGGCGTCGACGTGTACGCCGAGGAGGCCCGGTTCGTCGCGCCGAAGGTCCTCCAGGTCGGCTCCGAGCGGATCAGCGCGGACACGATCTTGGTCGCGGTCGGGTCCCGGCCGGTCGTCCCGGACATCGCCGGACTCGACGGCGTTCCGTACCACACCTCGGACACGATCATGCGCATCGACGAGATGCCGGCCTCGCTGGTCATCGTCGGCGGCGGGTTCATCGCCGCCGAGTTCGGCCACATCTTCGGCGCCCTCGGTTCTGAGATCACGATCGTGCAGCGCGGTCCGCGGCTGCTGACGGCGGAGGACGAGCAGGTGTCGGAGCGGTTCACCGAGCTCACCGCACGCCGGCACCGCGTCCTGCTGAACGCCCACGCCACCGCGGTGAGGGGGGACGCCGACGGCGTCGAGGTCCGCGTGGTGGGATCCGAGGGCGAGCAGGTGGTGCGCGCCGCGATGATGCTGGTGTCGGTTGGCCGGCGTCCCAACACCGACCGGCTGGACTGCGCCGCCGGCGGGCTCGACCTCGACGAGCACGGCCACATCCGCATCGACGCCGCGTGCCGCACGTCGGTGCCCGGCGTCTGGGCGGTCGGCGACGCCGCCAACCACTACCAGCTCAAGCACATGGCCAATGCCGAGGTTCGGGTCGTACGGCACAACATGCTGCACCCGCAGGACGTGCGCGACCTGCGCACGACGGTCGCGCCGCACGCGGTCTTCACCGACCCGCAGGTCGCCTCCATCGGGCTGACCGAGCAGGACGCCCGCGCCCGCGGCATCCCGCACCTGGTCAGCGTCCGCGACTACGCCGACACCGCGTGGGGGTGGGCGCTGGAGGACACCACCAGCTTCGTCAAGATCCTAGCTAACCCGGCCGACCGCACGCTCCTCGGCGCGCACATCATCGGTCCCCAGGCCGCCACGCTCATCCAGCCGCTGATCCAGGCGATGACGCTCGGGCAGACCGCGGACCGCATCGCGCAGGACGTGCTGTACATCCACCCCGCGCCGACCGAGGTCGTCGAGCAGGCGCTGCTGGCCCTCTGACCCGCTCCCCCGGCCCGAACCGCGGGTCCGTGCCCGGCCGGGTCAGCGGGTGCGGTGTTCGGCGGCCTCGACGACGTTGGTGAGGAGCATCGCGCGGGTCATCGGGCCGACGCCGCCCGGGTTGGGCGCGACGAACCCGGCGACCTCGCGGACGTCCGCCGCGACGTCGCCCGCGAGCTTGCCGTCCACCCGGGAGACGCCGACGTCGAGCACGGCCGCGCCGGGCTTGACCATGTCACCGGTGATCAGGCCGGGCACGCCCGCGGCGGCCACGACGATGTCGGCCTCGCGCACCCGCGCCGGGAGGTTCTGGGTGCCGGTGTGGCACAGGGTCACGGTGGCGTTCTCGGTGCGGCGGGTCAGCAGCAGGCCGAGCGGGCGGCCCACGGTGATGCCGCGGCCGATGACGGTGACGTCGGCGCCCTTGATCGACACCCCGTACTCCTGCAGCAGCACCACGATGCCGCGCGGCGTGCAGGGCAGCGGCGCGTCCACCATGTGGACGAGCCGGCCGAGGTTGACCGGGTGCAGGCCGTCGGCGTCCTTGCCCGGGTCCATGCGCTCGATCAGCGCCTGGGTGTCGAGGTGGCGGGGCAGCGGGAGCTGGACGATGTACCCCGTGCAGGCGGGGTCGGCGTTCAGCTCGTCGATCGCGGCCTCGACCTCGGCCTGCGAGGCCGTCTCGGGGAGGTCCTTGCGGATCGAGGCGATGCCGACCTCGGCGCAGTCGCGGTGCTTGCCGGCGACGTAGATCTGGCTGCCGGGGTCGTCGCCGACCAGGATCGTGCCGAGGCCGGGGGTGACGCCCCGCGCGGCGAGCCTGCTCACCCGCTGCGCCAGGTCGGCCTTGATCTTCGCCGCTGTGGCCTTGCCGTCGAGAATCCGCGCGCTCACAACTCGCCATCCTCCCACGCCGCCCCGCCGCCCGAGGATACGAGGGTGCCGCTCCCCCGCCCCGCCGCCCGCCGCTACGAGGGTGCCGCTCCCCGCCCTGCCGCCCGGGCGAGGTGGGAGGCCGCCTTCCCTCGTCGAGGGGACGGCCCGCCGCTCCCCTCGACATGGCACGCCCGGCCCCGGCGAACCGCCGCCGGGAGAACGGCCGCCCCCGGCCGCCGGGCGCCCGGGGCCGGGGATCGGTGGGCGGTGAGTCAGTGGCAGCAGGCGTCCGTTCCGACGTCGCCGTAGCGGTCGTGGTGGGGGAACTGGCTGACGTGCCGCTGCCGGCCGAGGGAGGTGAAGTCGAGGTAGTTGTAGGTGTTCAGCAGCACCTCGGGGCCCCGGCCGAAGGTCGAGTAGGTGTGGAAGACGCGGTCGCCGTCGCGCAGGAAGACGCTGAGGCCGTGCCCGTCCTGCCCGTTCTGGGCGAAGAAGTGCAGGCCCTTGGCCTCCAGAGTCGCCTTGTCCATGTAGTTGTACTCGACCGGCGCGACGGCTTCGTCGTTGCTGGCGTGGAAGTCGTAGTTGAAATCCCCGCCGTCGGAGGAGTACCACGGCACCTGCCAGCCCATGCGGCGCCGGAACCGCTCGATGGAGGGAAGCGGAGCCCGCGACACCAGGGCCAGGGTCGTCTCGGAGTCGTTGAGGTGGCGCAGGTCGCCGACGTGGTCCACCAGGAACGAGCAGCTCGTACAGCCCTCGTCGGCCTCGCGCACCCACATGAAGTGGTACACGATGAGCTGGCGCCGCCCCTCGAACAGGTCGGCCAGGCCGGCCTCGCCGCCCGGCCCGCGGAAGACGTACGGCTTGGTGATCTCGACCATGGGTAACGCGCGGCGCTCGGCGTTGAGCGCGTCCCTCGCCCGGGTGAGCTCCTTCTCCTTCTCCAGCAGCTCGGTGCGAGCCTTCAGCCACTCCTCGCGCGACACGATCGCGGGTGTCTCCACGGGTCCTCCCTGAGATGCGACGACTGCCCTTGCCCAGCGCCGCCGCGCTCCCGTGCCACCTCGCGGGGCTCGGTACGGGCGGGGGCCCTGCGGGCGGCGCGCGGCCGGGTCGCCGGACCCGTGTCCACGGTAGACCGGACGTGCCCGGCGGTCGCCCTCATAGGGGGACGTAAGGGGGGGTGGTGCGGTGGCGGCCCGGCACGCCCGCCGGGCCGCCGCACGCGATCAGCGGCGATCAGTCGCCGATCAGTTGGCGATCAGTTGGCGATCAGTGGAAGAAGTGGCGCGTGCCGGTGAAGTAGAGCGTGATGCCGGCCTTGGCGGCGGCCTCGACGACCTCCTCGTCGCGGACGGACCCTCCGGGCTCGACGACGGCCTTCACCCCGGCGTCGATGAGCACCTGGAGCCCGTCGGCGAAGGGGAAGAAGGCGTCGGAGGCGGCCACCGAGCCCTCCGCCCGGTCACCGGCCCGCGACACCGCCAGGCGGGCGGAGTCGACCCGGTTGACCTGACCCATGCCGACGCCGACGGTGGCGCCGCCGGAGGCGAGCAGGATGGCGTTGGACTTGACCGAGCGGCAGGCCTTCCACGCGAACGCCAGGTCGGCGAGCACCTCGGGCGAGGCCGCCGACCCGGTCTTGAGCTCCCAGCCGGCCGGGTCGTCACCAGGGGCGTCCACCCGGTCGACGCTCTGGACGAGCAGGCCGCCGTCGATGCGGCGGAACTCGGCCGGGTTGGCCGGGCCGGCCGGGCAGCGCAGCAGCCGGAGGTTCTTCTTCTTGGTCAGCACGGCCAGGGCCTCGCCGGTGAACGACGGCGCCACGACGACCTCGGTGAAGATCGGCGCGATCTGCTCGGCGAGCTCCTCGGTCACCTCGCCGTTCACCGCGATCACTCCGCCGTACGCCGACACCGGGTCGCAGGCGTGCGCCTTGCGGTGCGCCTCGGCCACGTCCGCACCGACGGCAAGGCCGCACGGGTTGGCGTGCTTGATGATCGCCACGGCCGGCTCGGCGAAGTCCCACGCGGCGCGCCAGGCCGCGTCGGCGTCGACGTAGTTGTTGTAGGACATCTCCTTGCCGTGCAACTGCTCGGCGTTGGCCAGGCCGTCCTGCCCGCCGGAGTAGAGCGCGGCCCCCTGGTGGGGGTTCTCGCCGTACCTCAGCACGGCCCGGCGCTTCCAGGCCGCGCCCATGAAGGACGGCCAGGCGGTGTCCTCCTCGGGGGCGTAGACGCTCGCGAACCACGAGGCCACCATCGTGTCGTACGCGGCGGTGTGGGCGTAGGCGACGGCGGCGAGGCGACGGCGCTCGGGCTCGGCGAAGCCGCCCTCCTCCACGGCCCTGCGCACGTCGTCGTAGCGGGCCGGGTCGGTCACCACCGCGACCGTGCCGTGGTTCTTCGCCGCCGCGCGGATCATGGCCGGGCCGCCGATGTCGATCTGCTCCACGCACTCCTCCGGCGAGGCGCCCGAGGCCACCGTCTGCTGGAAGGGGTACAGGTTGACCACGACGAGCTGGAAGGGCTCGATCTCCAGCTCTTCGAGCTGCTTGACGTGGGAGGGGTTGGAGCCGTCGGCCAGCAGGCCGGCGTGCACGCGCGGGTGCAGGGTCTTCACCCGGCCGCCCAGGCACTCGGGGAAGCCGGTCAGCGACTCCACCGGAGTCACCGGCACGCCGAACGAGGCGATCTTGGAAGCCGTGCCCCCCGTGGACACGATCTCGACACCGGCGGCGTCCAAGGCCCGGGCGAGCTCCTCCAGCCCGGTCTTGTCGTAAACCGTGATCAGCGCGCGCCGGATGGCGATGCGGGTCACTTCGTGCTCCTCCCTGTGTCCAGGCGGGCCGGACCACCCGGACCGCCCGGAGATTGCGACTGGCTCAGATGGTCCCGCTCGCCCAGGCGGACGTGGCGGCCGGCGACCGTCCAGCCCTCCCGGGCCATGCGGCCCACGATCTCGACGAGCAGGCGGCGCTCCACGGTCTTGATGCGCTCGTGGAGCGCGTCCTCGTCGTCGCCGTCGAGGACGGGCACCGCCTCCTGGGCGATCACCGGGCCGGTGTCCACGCCGGCGTCGACGAGATGGACGGTGCAGCCGGTCACCCGCACGCCGTAGGCGAGGGCGTCGGGCACGGCGTGCGCGCCGGGAAAGGACGGCAGCAGGGCGGGATGGGTGTTGACCACCGGGAACGCGCCGAGGACCTCCGGGCCGAGGATCTTCATGAATCCCGCGGAGACCACGAGGTCGGGCTCGTGGGCGGCGATCGCCGCGCGCAGAGCCTGGTCCCAGGCCGAACGGGCCGGGTGATCGGCCAGCTTGACGACGAAGGTGGGCAGGCCGGCGCGCCGGGCGCGGGCGAGCCCCTCGATGTCGTCGCGGTCGGCGCCGACCGCGACGATACGGGCTCCATATGCGTCATCAGCGGCGGCGTCCATGAGGGCCTGTAGGTTGGTCCCGGAACCGGAGACGAGGACCACGAGCCGAGCCGACAGGGCTGCACTCCTTCGGGGCGACGGTTGACGGTATGGCGTCAGCGTATCGGCCCGCCCGCTCCACGACGCAGAGGAGGTCAGGTGCAACCACCCGCGGAGACATCAACGGGGAGCGAGATCGGGCGCCGGGCGCTGCTGCTCTCCATCGGCGCGCTGGCGCTCACCTTCCTGGTGCCGGTGTTCGGCCTGGCCCTCGCCGTCTTCTCGGCCGTCGTGTGCTACCGGGCGTGGCGGGCGTTGTCGGCCCGGCATCGGCCGGTCGTGCTCGCCGTCCTCGGGATGCTGCTGTCGCTGGCGTCCCTGTGCCTGGCCACGCTGGTGATGTGGGTCCAGACGTACTTCAGCGGAGAGCTGACGGCCTACACCGAGTGCATGAAGGGGGCGGGCACGGCGACCTCGCAACAGGTGTGCGTCGGCGACCTGGAACGCGCCGTGGAGCACCGGCTGCCGTTCATGCCCAAGGGCAGCGTGAAGCTTCCCTTCCCTCCGTGAGCCCCGACCTCGCCGCGGCGTGGGTTCCACCCTCGGGCCGTGGGACCGGCCTGACCCCGCGGGGTGTGCCGCCGCTTATGGTGGCGTAGAGAGACAAGGACACCAGGGCCTGCCTCGCTGACACCCCGGTGACCAGGACGCCGCCGGGCGCGTCGCCGCCGAACCGAGGAGAACCATGAACCACTGCGAGCACATCGCGGCCATCCACGACGTCGAGCCCACCCCGCAGGAGGGCTGTGCGGAGTGCCTTGCCATGGGGTCGCGCTGGGTCCACCTGCGCACCTGCCTCACCTGCGGTCACGTCGGCTGCTGCGATTCCTCCCCCAACCGCCACGCCAGCCACCACTACGCGAGCGAAGGCCACCCGGTCGCCGAGTCGTTCGAGCCCGGCGAAGACTGGGCGTGGTGCTACGCCGACGAACAGCTGTTCGAGCCGTCCCCGAGCGGCAAGGGCGAGCGCTCCCACGCCGCGCGCTTCCACCTCTAGCCATCCCCGCGGCACGGCCGGACGACGGCGCGTCCCGGCACGGGGTCAGGAGTCGCGGTCCCAGGCGTAGGGGTCGACGTAGATGATGTGGCCGCCGCGGTCGTCGGACTCGTCGACGATGTCGCGGCGCGGCGGGCGCGGCTCCTCGCGCCTGGCCGTGCCGCGGCCCGCGCCGGCCGCGGCCCCCGTCCCGGCGAGCCCCTTCCCCGTGGGACGCCTGCCCGCCGGCCCCTTGCCCGCGCGTGGGGCGTTGGCCGAGGGGTCGTCCACCGGGGCGGGGTCGAAGGTCTCCACGGCCGCCGAGGCGTGCTCGTCCGCCCAGTCGGCCCTGATCACCGGGATCGGCTGGGTGTCGGCCTCGGTGGCGTTCATCCAGTGGCCCGACAGCTCGCCGGTGGGGGCCGGCGCGGCCAGCTTGACCTTGCTGGCCACCTTGACCAGCGCGTCCCCCGCCCTGCGGACCGGCGTCGCCTCGACCGTGGCGCCGTGGAACACCAGCCACCAGTTGGCCAGCCCCGCGGAGATGCCCGCGGCCACGCCGACCTCCAGGGTGACCGACAGCGCCACCTCCCACGCCGAGGGCCCGACGGCCGCGAGGCGCGCGCCGCCGAGCGGGCCGCCGGCGAGCGCCGCGAGCAGCCCCGACGCCAGGCCGGTGGCCAGACCGCAGACGAAGCCCCACAGCGGAGCCGACTCGAAGTGCGGGGTCGGCGAGACGCGCGCCACCACCACCCCGGCCACCGCGCCGGCGATGAACGGCACCGCGAGCACGCCCATGATCCATGGCGGCATGGAGCCCGAGTCGGGCAGGGCGCCGAGGATCGGCAGGGCGGGAAGCGCGCCCAGTTGCACGCCGGTGGGCGCGACCAGCGTGCCCGTGCCGAGGGCGAACCCCGGCCCGCTGATGTAGGCCAGGCCCCAGATGACGAAGTTGAACAGGTAGAGCACTTCGACCAGCAGCAGCAGCGCCCCGCCGACGAAGCCGGGGGCCAGCAGCTCCGACAGCCGCCTGACCTGGCCGAAGTCGGCGACGACGGCCACGAGCACCAGAATGAGCCCGGCCACCAGCAGGATCGACAGCGCGACGGCCGTGCCGACCGCCACCGACCGCGCACGCTCGGGCAGCAGCCGCAGCATCGAGCGCCACGGTCCGATCGTGCGGGCGGTGGCCAGCGAGCCGGCGACGAACGCCAGGACGAGGTGGCTGACCAGCGCCTCGCCGACGGACGGCTGGGTGAGGTTGTTCTGCGCGGCCAGCGCGATGGCCCCGGCCAGCAGCGCGTACGGCGCGGCCAGCGAGATGCCGGCCTGGGCGATGAGCACGAGCTGGGCGCGGCGGCGGGCGTTGGCGAGGTCCTTGGTGCTGCCCTTGGGCAGCCGGGCGGGCAGCCGGAGCCGCAGGTCGGCGTCGCGCGCCATCCACATCGCCGCGCGGTACAGCAGCGCGGCGGGCAGCACCGTGAGGCCGATCGGCAACAGGCCGACGCGCCCGCCGGGGATGGCGAAGCCGGCGTGGTGGGCGGCCAGCCAGACCTGGCAGGCGGCGCGGAACACCCCGGGGAGCCCCTGCCCGAACGCGCCGCGGGGCGCGGCGATCCACCCGATGAGGGTGAGCGTGGTCAGGACGGCGAGGCCGACGCCGAGGGTCCAGGCCGCGGCGAGCATGCCGGACACGGGCAGCGGACGGCGCGCCTCGTCGTCGTCGCCGCTCCCGGCGAGGGGGATGCGACTGAGGACGGTGCGGGGGGCCGCCCGGAGCTGGTCGAAAAGGGCCGTCACAGTAGTCGATGGTCTCAGCATGTCCGCCCGTCACGGGCCTACCACGCCCCGCGTGTCGCCCCCTTTGTCCGATGGACGATCGACAACCACCCCGACGACCGCCCTGAGTGGTCCGGCGAGAGCGGCGCCTGGGGCGGGCGGCGAAACGCGAGAACGCCCGGTCGGGGACCGGGCGTTCTCCCTGGTGCGTGCTTCCTGCCGCGTGCTGCGCGTCAGCGGGTGCGCATGATCTCGCGCATGAGGCGGGCGGTCTCGCTGGGGGTCTTGCCGACCCGCACGCCGACCTTCTCCAGCGCTTCCTTCTTGGCCTGCGCGGTGCCCGCCGAACCCGACACGATGGCGCCGGCGTGCCCCATCGTCTTGCCCTCGGGCGCGGTGAACCCCGCCACGTAGGCCACGACGGGCTTGGTCACGTGCTGCTCGATGTAGGCCGCCGCGCGCTCCTCGGCGTCGCCGCCGATCTCGCCGATCATCACGATCGCCTCGGTCTCCGGGTCGGCCTGGAAGGCCTCCAGAGCGTCGATGTGCGTCGTGCCGATCACCGGGTCGCCGCCGATGCCCACCGCCGTGGAGAAACCGACGTCACGCAGCTCGTACATGAGCTGGTAGGTCAGCGTGCCCGACTTGCTCACCAGGCCGATGCGGCCCTTGGAGGTGATGTCGGCCGGGATGATGCCGGCGTTGGAGGCGCCGGGCGAGGCGATGCCGGGGCAGTTCGGGCCGATGATGCGGGTCTTGGCGCCCTTGGCGATGGCGTAGGCCCAGAACTCGGTGGAGTCGTGGACCGGGATGCCCTCAGTGATGACGACGGCGAGCGGGATCTCGGCGTCGATCGCCTCCTTGACGGCGGCCTTGGTGCCGGCCGGCGGCACGAAGATGACGGTGACGTCGGCGCCGGTGGCGGCCATGGCCTCGGCCACGGTCGCGAAGACCGGCAGCTCGACCCCGTCGAAGTCGACCGTGGTGCCCGCCTTGCGGGGGTTGGTCCCGCCGACGACCTTCGCACCGGACTTGAGCATGCGACGGGTGTGCTTAGAGCCCTCGGAACCCGTGATGCCCTGAACGATGATCTTGCTGTTCTCGGTCAGCCAGATTGCCATTACGCACCTACCGCAGCGAGCTCGGCGGCGCGCTTGGCCGCTTCGTCCATCGTGTCGACGAGTTCGACGCGGGGCAGGCCCGCGTCCTTGAGGATCTGCCGCCCGAGGGTGGCGTTGTTGCCGTCCAGCCGGACGACCAGCGGGTGGGTGACCGCCTCACCGCGGTCGGACAGCAGCTTGAACGCCGAGACGATGCCGTTGGCGACGGCGTCGCAGGCGGTGATGCCGCCGAAGACGTTGACGAAGACCGACTTCACGCTCGGGTCGGACAGCACGATCTCAAGGCCGTTGGCCATGACCTCGGCCGAGGCGCCGCCGCCGATGTCGAGGAAGTTGGCCGGCCGCTGGCCGCCGTACTGCTCGCCGGCGTAGGCGACGACGTCGAGGGTCGACATCACCAGGCCCGCGCCGTTGCCGATGATGCCCACCGCGCCTTCGAGCTTGACGTAGTTGAGGTCCTTCTCCTTGGCGCGGGCCTCCAGCGGGTCCTCGGCGGCCTTGTCGGCGTAGGACTCGTGCTCGGCCTGGCGGAAGGTGGCGTTGTCGTCCAGGGTGACCTTGCCGTCGAGCGCCTTGACCTGGCCGTCCTCGGTCAGGATCATCGGGTTGACCTCGACCAGCGTGGCGTCCTCGTCCACGAAGACGGCCCAGAGCTTCTCGATGATCTCGGCGGCGCCGTCCAGCGCGGCCTCCGGCAGACCGCCCGCCTGGGCGATCTCGCGGGCGCGCGCGCGATCGACGCCGGTCAGCGGGGAGACCGGGATCTGGGCGACCTTCTCGGGCGAGGTGTGCGCGACCTCCTCGATCTCCATGCCGCCCGCGGCGGAGCAGATGGCGAGGAAGGTGCGGTTCGCGCGGTCGAGCAGGAAGGAGAAGTAGTACTCCTCGGCGATCGCGCTGGCCTCCTCGACGAGGACCTTGTGGACCGTGTGCCCCTTGATGTCCATGCCGAGGATGCCGGTGGCCTTGCTCTCGGCGTCGGCGGCGTCGGCGGCGACCTTGACGCCGCCCGCCTTGCCGCGGCCCCCGGTCTTGACCTGGGCCTTGACGACGACGCGGCCGGTCAGCTGCTCTGCCGCCGCGCGCGCCTCCTCCACGGTGTGCGCGACGACGCCGCGCGGCACCGGGATGCCATACTCCGCGAAGAGCTCCTTCGCCTGATGTTCGAACAGGTCCACGAGGGTCCGTCCTTGCTTGTCCGGCTGTCTTCTTCTCTACGTTGAGACCAGACCTCAGAGCACCCGCGATCGCCGGAAGCCTGGCCTGAGAAGCCTAGCCGCCACCAGGACGTGCGGCGCTCGCCGGGGGTCCATTACCCGCACGCCGGCGGTAATCGGATACGCCGTCTTTTCCCAAGAATCCCGCAAATCCCGCGACGATCCCCTACCACCCCGCTTACCGCTACATTTCCACAAGTCGTGATTTCACCGTGATCTTGACTGGAGAGAATGCGAAACCCCTCGACGACGGGGCGAGGGACTATAACGGGAGGAACCCCCCAAATGAGGCGACTCATCGCCCTGGCCGCGGTCACCGCGGCCGTACCCGCGCTCGCGCTGGCCGCCCCGGCCACCGCGCAGTCGGCGACCACCGCCGCGGCGCCCGCCACCGCCAAGCCCGGCAACCCGGTCGACGCCCTGCGCCTGCAGTTCGCGAAGAAGAGCGGCGTGCAGGTGGACGAGAACACCAGAATGGGCATCGGCAAGCAGGACATTTTCGCGTTCCGGGAGACCGGAAAGCTGCGTTTCGGCCGCTCGGGCGTCGACGCCTACGACGCGAAGATCACCCTCAAGGGCTTCGACAAGGACGGCGACAGCACCGTCCGCGCCATCGTGGTCGGCGGCAAGATGTACCTCAAGAGCGCGCTGTACGACGAGCTGCTGCCGGCCGGCCGCACCTGGGTGCGCACCTCCGGCAAGCCCTCGACCTACAGCAACGGCCCGATCGACCTGCTGAAGCCGAACGTCCTCAAGGCCATCCTCGCCACCGCGAAGGCCAAGAGCCCCGGCGGCACGGTCGGCGGCGCCAGGACCACGCTGGTGCGCGGTTCGATCCCGCTGTCCTCGCTCGGCAAGGTCTCGCCGATGCTGTCGTCGATCGCCAAATCGAAGAACGGCAAGAAGATCACGGTGCCGTGGCGGATGTGGATCGGCGCCGACCAGCTTCCCCGCCGCTTCCAGACGACCGTCAAGGTGCCCGTCGGCCCGTCCACCGGCTCTTCCCTCGGCGAGGTGTACATCGCCGCCGACAACCGCTACACCTCCTGGGGCGCCAAGATCGTCATCACGGCGCCCCCGGCGGACCTGGTCGTCGACGAGAAGGACCTCACCGACGAGCTTCCGGTGATCCCCGACCTCACCACCAAGATCCCCGGCCTTCCCACCCGCGAGCACTGACGAAGTGAGGCCCGGTGAGCGTGCTCACCGGGCCTCACCCGTTCAGGGGCCGACGGACACGGCCGGGACCGGCCTCAGGGCCGGCCGGTGGGTCAGAGTTTCTCGAGGGGGGCGTAGGCGAGCAGGAGGGTCTTCTCGCCGCCGGAGCCGAAGTCGACCTTCACCTTGGTCTTCTCGGCCATGCCGTCCACGGACACCACGGTGCCGAGCCCGAACTGGTCGTGGGTGACGCGGTCGCCCGGGCTGAGGTTCGGGACGGCGCGGCCGCCCGCCTTGCGCGCGGGCGCCGCCTGGGCCCGCGTCTCACGCTTGGTGGCCGCGCCCCAGGCGCTCTTGGCCGGATCGCCGCGCCAGTCGACCAGGTCGGCGGGCACCTCGGCCAGGAACCGCGAGGCCGGGTTGAACGCCGGCGACCCCCACGAGCTGCGGACGGCGGCCCGCGAGACGTAGAGCCGCTGCTGGGCGCGGGTGATGCCGACGTAGGCGAGCCGGCGCTCCTCCTCCAGCTCGCGGGGCTCGCCCAGGGAGCGGGTGTGCGGGAAGACGCCGTCCTCCAGGCCGGTGAGGAAGACGACCGGGAACTCCAGCCCCTTGGCGGTGTGCAGGGTCATCAGCGTGACGACGCCCTGGTGATCTTCACCTTCGGGGATCTGGTCGGCGTCGGCGACCAGCGAGACCTGCTCGAGGAAGTCGACCAGCGTGCCGTCGGGATTGGCCTCCTCGAACTCCTGCGCCACCGAGATCAGCTCGTTGAGGTTCTCCAGCCGGCTCTCGTCCTGCGGGTCGCCCGAGGTCTCCAGCTCGGTGCGGTAGCCGGTGGCGGTCAGGACCTCCTCGGCCAGCTCGGAGATCGGCAGCTCCTTGCCCCGCAGCTCCTCGAGCAGGGCGACGAACTCCTTGATGGCGTTGAGCGAGCGCGTGGCGAGCCCCGGCGCCTCGTCGGCGCGGCGAAGCGCCTCGTAGAACGGGACGCGCTCGCGGACGGAGAAGGCGTCCACCATCGCCTCGGCGCGGTCGCCGATGCCGCGCTTGGGGACGTTCAGCACGCGGCGCAGCGAGACGGTGTCGGTGGGGTTGGCGAGCACGCGGAGGTAGGCCAGCAGGTCGCGGACCTCCCTGCGCTCGTAGAACCGCACGCCGCCGACGACCTTGTACGGCAGGCCGGTGCGGATGAAGATCTCTTCGAACACGCGGGAGGCGGCGTTGGTGCGGTAGAAGACCGCCACCTGGCCGGGGGTCACGTCATCCTCGTCGGCGAGCCGGTCGACCTCCTGGGCGACGAACATGGCCTCGTCGTGCTCGTTGTCGGCCACATAGCCGACGATCTTGGGCCCGGCGCCCTGGTCGGACCAGAGGTTCTTGGGCTTGCGGCTCTCGTTGCGCGAGATCACGGCGTTCGCGGCCGACAGGATGGTCTGCGTCGAGCGGTAGTTCTGCTCGAGCAAAATTGTGCGGGCGTTGGGGTAGTCGCGCTCGAACTCGAGGATGTTGCGGATGGTCGCGCCGCGGAAGGCGTAGATCGACTGGTCGGCGTCGCCGACTACGCACAGCTCGGCCGGCTCGACCGCGCCCTCGCGCACCACGTCGCCGTCGGCGGTGCGGACCTCGGGGTGGCCGACCAGCTCTCTGATCAGGATGTACTGCGCGTGGTTGGTGTCCTGGTACTCGTCGACCATCACGTGGCGGAAGCGGCGCCGGTAGTGCTCGGCCACGTCGGGGAAGAGCTGGAACAGGGTGACCGTGAGCATGATGATGTCGTCGAAGTCCATCGCGCCGGCCTCGGTCAGCCTGCGCTGGTAGGCGGCGTAGGCCTCGGCGAGCGTGCGCTCGAGATGGGTCTGCGCCTTGCCCGCCGCCGTCTCGTAGTCGATCAGCTCGTTCTTGAGGTTGCTGACCTGCGCGGAGAACGAGCGCGGCGGGTAGCGCTTGGGATCCAGGTCGAGCTCGCGGCAGACCATCGCCATCAGCCGCTGGGAGTCGGCCTGGTCGTAGATGGAGAAGCTGGAGGTGAAGCCCAGCCGCTTGGCCTCACGGCGCAGGATGCGCACGCAGGCGCTGTGGAAGGTCATCACCCACATGGCCTTGGACCGCGGGCCGATGAGCCGGTCGACCCTTTCCTTCATCTCGCGGGCGGCCTTGTTGGTGAAGGTGATCGCCAGGATCTCCTGCGGCTGCGCATCGCGCTCGGCCAGCAAGTAGGCGATGCGGTGGGTGAGCACGCGCGTCTTCCCCGACCCCGCTCCGGCGACGATCAAGAGCGGGCTGCCCGCGTGGACGACGGCGTCCCGCTGCTGCGGGTTGAGCCCGTCGAGCAAAGGGTGATCAACGATGGGGTTCACGGCTCGGGTCGACACGCCCCTAGATTATGGCCGCCCACCGACAATGGGCGCCCCTTCGGCTCCTCTCGGGCCGCCGGATAGGCTTCGCGCCGCACGAGATCGCACGCCCGGCGCCGGTCGCGGAAATATCGCGACCGTGCCGCTTGTTCAGCGCCCAGTGGACCAAGGAGGACGACCGTGACGGCACTTGACGACACCGAGATCGGCACGACCCTGGTGGTGACCGCGCACCCCGACGATGTCGACTTCGGCGCCGCGGGCACCATCGCGGCCCTTACCGACAAGGGTATTCGCGTGGTGTACTGCATCGTCACCGACGGCGACGCCGGAGGGTTCGACCGCGAGCTCGACAACGGCGGGATGGCCGAGCTGCGGCGCGGCGAGCAGATCGCGGCGGCCAAGGTGGTCGGCGTGGAGGACGTGCGCTTCCTCGGCTACAAGGACGGCACGGTGGAGCAGACCCTCCCCTTGCGCCGCGACATCGCCCGGGTGATCCGCCAGGTGCGCCCCGACCGGGTGATCACCTCTCATCCCGAGCGCAACTACCTGCGCATGGGGCCGAGCCACCCCGACCACCGCGCCGTCGGCGGCGCGACGCTCGACGCGGTCTACCCCGACGCGCGCAACCCGTACGCCTTCCCCGAGCTGCTCGCCGAGGAGGGCCTTGAGGCGTGGACGGCGCGCGAGGTGTGGCTGACCGGCGGGCAGGCCAACAACCACTACATCGACGTCACCGCCACGCTCGACCGCAAGTTCGCGGCGCTGCGGGCGCACGCCAGCCAGACCGCGCACATGGACGACCGGCTCGAGACCTTCGTCAAGGGCTGGCTGGCGACCAACGCCCAGGCCGCGGGCCAGCCGGAGGGCACCTACGCCGAAGCCTTCCAGGTGGTCCCCACCGCCTGACGCGAGCCACCGCCTGACGCGAGCCACCGCCTGACGCGAGCCACCGCCTGACGCGAGCCACCGGGTCCGTCGGCGGCCGTGGCCCCCGTCCGGCTCAGTCCGCCGTCCCCCGGCCGCCACGGTCGAGCCGGCGGGTGGCGCGGGCGGCGAGGAATCCCAGCGAGTTGGTCGCCAGGTGCAGCAGCGACGGCGCGAGCAGGCCCCCACGACGCCGCAGCTCCAGGAAGAACGCCCCGGCCAGCCCGGTGACCGCCACCGACCCCGCCACCGTCGCGGCCGCCCCGCCCTTCGCCGGGCGGGTCGCGGGCGGGTCGGCGGCCTGGACGAGGTGGCCGAGGGCGGGGTTGGCGGCCGCCATGTCCAGAGACGGCAGGATGTGCCAGAGGCCGAACAACGCCGACGAGCCCGCGACGGCGGCCGACGGCCCGTGCGAACGGCGCAGCGCGGCGGGCAGCACGCCCCTGAAGGCGACCTCCTCCAGCAGCACGGTGCCGAACGGCACCTGGAGCAGGATCTCCTCGGCCAGGCGGGCGCGGGACAGCCCGAGCGCCCGCTGGTCGCGGAAGTAGCGCCGCGTCGGCGGCAGCAGCACCCCCGCCGTGTACACCGCCGCCACCGCCGCCGCCAGGCATCCGCCGATGCGCGCCCCCCTGCGCGCGTCCGTGAAACCCATCTCCGGCCACGACAGCCCGCCGCGCCGGCCCAGGAGCACCAGTGCGCCGGTGGCCGCGGCCGAGGTCAGAGGCGCCAGCCGCCGGGCCGCGCGGTTGTTGAGGACGTTGGCCGCCGCCAGGACGCCCACCGCCGGCAGCAGCAGCCGCGTCGCGGGCATGACGCCCTCCTCCCGCGCCGGTGTTCCGCTCCCGCGCGGGGCCGCGTGGACGGCTCGCGTGCTCATGACCCACCTCCTGGCTACCGGCCTGTCTGTCTGCCTGCCTGATCGCCGACGCCGACGCCGACGCCGACACCGACACCGACACCGACGCGGGCCACGCTACGGGCCCCAACGGCCCGGAACGTCCACCCGGGCTCAGCAGGTGTTGACGCCGTTGTTGTATCCCTTGGCGAAGGACTGCTGGCGCTCGGCCGGGGTGCCGTGCGCGTCCTCACGCCACCAGGCGTCGGTCGGGTCGCCGGCGGCCGCCAGGTTGGCGAGCAGCTCCTCGTCGTCGCCGCTCTCGGCCTCCAGCTGCCCGGCGTCGATCATGCCCTTGAGCGCGCCGCCGGCGTAGCAGTCGGCCTGCAGCTCGCGGTTGATGTTGAGGCTGAAGTCGCTCATGAGCTGGGCCTGCACGGCGTGGCCGAGCTCGTGCGGAATGATCACGTACACGGCCCCGTCGCCCTTCTCCTCGTACAGGGAACGCATCCACTGCGCGTCATAGGCGACGAAGTGCCCGACCGGGCAGTAGAAGGCGTTCTCGGGCACCGCCGGCTGGCCGCCGCAGTCGGGACCGTCCTGGCCGGAGTACGCCTCGAACCTGCTCAGCGGACGGTAGGTGCGCCCGGCGGCCTGGAAGGTCTGCTGCCAGTAGCGCTCGGTGAGGGTGCGCGCGAGCTCGACGTCCTCCTCGAACGTCTGGCCGAGCGCGGACGGGCTCGCGGACCCGGAGGCGGGGCCCGTGGCGGGGTCGGGCGCGGAGTGCCGGTCTTTCGGCGACGCCACGAGGGAGCAGCTCGCCGTCAGCACGGCCGCGAGCACGAGCGTCGAAAGTGCGCGAGGGGTCACACGCCCATCCTGGCCGACCGGCCCCCGCGCCGCGAACGGTTCCCCGTCGCGGGACGGGCGGCCACCCGGCCACCCGGCCACGCAGCCACCCGGCCATACGGCCACGCGGGCGGGTCAGACCAGGCGGCGGGCGGTGGCCCAGCGGGACAGCTCGTGCCGGTTGGACAGCTGGAGCTTGCGCAGCACCGAGGAGACGTGGGTCTCGACCGTCTTCACCGAGATGAACAGCTCTTTGGCGATCTCCTTGTAGGCGTACCCGCGCGCGATGAGCCGCAGCACCTCGCGCTCGCGCGTGGTCAGCGAGTCCAGCTCGGGATCGATGGAGGGCGCCTCGGTGGAGGCGAAGGCGTCCAGGACGAACCCGGCCAGACGCGGCGAGAACACCGCGTCGCCCTCCGACACCCGGACGATCGCGTCGGTCAGCTCGCGGCCGCTGATGGTCTTGGTGACGTATCCGCGGGCCCCGCCGCGGATGACGCCGATGACGTCCTCGGCGGCGTCGGAGACCGACAGGGCCAGGAAGCGGACCGGCGCCCCCGAGCCGAGGACCCGGCGCAGGACCTCCTGGCCGCCGCCCCCGGGCATGTGCACGTCGAGCAGGACGACGTCGGGCTTGAGCGACTCGATGGCGGCGACCGCGGACTCGACGTCCTCGGCCTCGCCGATCACCTCGATCTGGGGGCCGAGCTCGGCGCGCACCCCCGACCGGAAGAGCCGGTGATCGTCGACGATCAGAACCTTGACCATATTCACGGCATTCACGGCTTCCTCACCCTTCGGGGCAGGTGGCGGATCACGACTGCTCCCGTTTCATCGTCAACATCACCTCGGTGCCCTCGCCCGGCTCGGTCTTGACCCGGGCGCCGCCGCCGTGGCGTTCCATCCGGCCGATGATCGACTGGCGGATGCCCATGCGGTCGTCGGGCACGTCGTCCATATTGAAACCCTTGCCGCGGTCCCTGACGAACACGGTGACCTCGCCGGGCTCGACCTCGGTGTACACGGAGATCACCGGCGCCTCGGAGTACTTGGCGGCGTTCACCATCGCCTGCCGCACGGCCTGGAGCATCGCGCGCAGCCCGTTGTCCAGGTCGCAGTCGCCGACGCAGACGATCTCGATGGGCACGCCGTGCTCGTCCTCGATCTCGGCCGCCACGCGGCGCACGGCGGCGGCCATGGTGGCGTCGGCGTCGGCCTTGGGCTGGTACAGCCAGTTGCGCAGCTCGCGCTCCTGCGAGCGGGCCAGGCGGGTCACCTCGAACGGGTCGCCCGCGTTGCGCTGGATGAGCGTCAGCGTGTGCAGCACCGAGTCGTGGACGTGCGCGGCCATCTCGGCGCGCTCCTCCTGCCGGATGCGCTCGCGGCGCTCCTTCTGCAGTTCCTTCCACAGCGCGGTCAGCCAGGGAGCCGCGATGAGCGCGATGCCGCCCACCACGACGGCGGTGAAGACCAGGCCGGGACGCGCCTCGGCGAGCTTGCCCTGGGCGGCCAGGAAGCCGATCGCGCCGCTGACCACCAGCAGCAGCCCGATGCCGGTGCGGATCCACGAGCGGCGCACCTGGCGGACCGCGTCGGTCATCCAGCGCTGGCGGCGGCCGGGCTCGGCCTGCTGGAACAGGATGAGCGTGCCGATGCCGCCCACCGCGATCGACCAGGTGCCGGCGCCGCCGGTGGAGGCGCCGGTGAGCCAGCCGAAGGCCGTCAGCGCCATGCCCAGCACGGCGTAGGCGGCGATCTGGCCCCAGTCGCGGCTGGGCGCCTCGCCCTCGTGGGGCTCGTGCGGAGTGAACATCCAAAGCGCGGCGTACGCCAGGACGCCGAGCCCGTCCAGGACGCTGAGCAGCACGAAGGCGAGCCTCAGCACGACCGGGTCGAGCTTCAGCTGGGCGGCGGCACCCTGGGCGACGCCCGCGACGAGCCGGCCGCGGAGCGGACGGACCAGGCGGGGGTAGGCCTCGGGAATGGTGGGGGTCTCAGACATCTCTCGAGCATCGTCACACGTGAAGGGAAGGAACGCATCAGGGCGCTCCCTGACTCCTGCCCTGAGTGCTCGGGGACGAGTCAGGGGTCTCCCCGATGGTGGGCGACGCGGGCGCGCGGCCACGATGGAGCCATGAACGACGCACGCGGTCCCGATACGACGATGGAGCCAGGTAGCTTCGCACCTGTGAACGAGGAGCGCGTACTCCAGCGTAGCGACGAGGGACGCATGCTCACGGGCGTGTGCGCCGGCCTGGGCCGCTACACCGGCATGGACCCGGTGATCTTCCGCGTGGGGTTCGCCGCGCTGGTCATCGGCTCCGGCATCGGCATCATGCTGTACGTCGCGGCGTTCCTGCTGATGAGGAGCACGAACGGCGGGCCGGGGTACGTCGAGCAGTGGAGCCGCAGGGTCTTCGACACCGAGACGGTGATGGCGCTGCTCGCGGCGATCTTCGCGCTCGGCCTGATCATCAACCTGGCGGCCGGCGGCATCAGCACCGCCACCGTCGTGGTCGGCACCCTGCTGGCCATCACCCTGCTCGCGGCGCACGCCCGCGGGGTCGACCTGCTGGCGATGGCGCGCAGCCTGCCCGAGCGGGTCAGGGGCAAGAAGGGCACCCGGCCGGCGCCCGACAGCTGGCTCGGCCACCCGTTCGGCGGCCCCCCGCCCTTCCCGCCCACCCCGTTCGCCGGCGGCCCCGGCGCGGCGGCCCCGCCCGCCGGCGACCCGTACGCTCAGCGCACCGCCGCCCCCGGCGACCCGTACGACCCATACGGCGCGTCCGCGCGCGACCCGTACGGTCCGCCGACCGATGACCGGTATGCCTCATACGCTCCGCCCGCTCCGCCCGCTCCGCCCGCTCCGAGTGCGGCACGCGCCGCGTCCGCCATGCCCGCGGACACCTCGCTCTCCGGCGCCTCTCCCGGCGAGACGCTTCCCACGGACGGCCGTTCGGACGCGTCCCCGGCCGAGACGCTCCCCGTGGACGGATCGGCCGGAACGCGGCTCAGCGAGACCCTTCCCGCGGACGGGTCCTCGCGGGCCGGCGAGACGCTTCCCACCGGCGGGTCCTCACGGGCGGACGAGACGCTTCCCACCGGCGGGTCCGCCGACGTGACGCGGGTCCAGGCGTCGCCGGCGGACGCCCCTCCCCCGGCCTCCGCCGCGTTCACCCCTCCGGCCTCCGGCGCGCCCGCGGACTCCGGTCCCGCGCCGGCCCCTGACGCGCACGGCCCGTACCGGCGCCTCGCCGACCTGGCCGAGGAGGCGCGCGCCGCCTCCGGTTCCCCCGCCGGCCACGAATCGGCCCGGTACGGCTCCTCCACCGGCCGATCGGCCCGGTACGGCTCCCCGGCGGGCTCGGCCGGTTCCCGCTATGGGGACCGGCGGCCCGCGGGCGGCGGGTTCGACAGCTCGGGTGAGCCGTTCGCGCCGCGCGGCCCCTACCGCCCGTACGACTCGCAGCGCCAGTACGAGCCGCCCGCCTGGGTCTACGGCAACACCCCGCCCGCCCGCGCGGCGCGGCGCGACCGGCCGAAGTCGTTCATCGGCGCGGTCACCGTGTTCATCGCCTTCATGGTCGGAGGGATCATGGTTGCCACGCAGTCATCCTCCAGTTCGCTCAACGCGCCGGTCATCGGCGGCGCGGTGCTCATCACCATCGGCGCCGGGCTGCTGGTCGCGACCTGGTTCGGCCGGGGGGCGGGCCTGGTGGCGACCGGAACGATCGTCGCTTTCCTCCTCGTGGCCGGATCGACCGTGAACGGGATCCCGAAGAAGATCGGCAGCTACACCTGGGAGCCGGTCGACAGCTCGCAGGCCGTGCGCACCTACTCGGTGGGCATCGGCGACGGGACGCTCGACCTGCGGGACACCAAGTTCCCGCCCGGCTCGAGCACCCGCTTCGACGCCTCGGTGTCCGTCGGCGAGCTCAAGGTCATCGTGCCCCGCACGGCGCGCGTGAAGGTCTTCGGCTACACCCGGCTCGGCGACGTCAAGATCGAGCACGTGGTGCAGGGCGGCGCCGACGTCCACCATGACAAGGTGATCGAGCCGGACGTCACCTCCGCGGGGACGGTGCCGGTCATCGAACTGCACGTCAAGGCCGGCATCGGAGATGTGGAGGTCAGCCGTGCGGCATAGGACCGACTGGCTGTCACTGCTCGCGGGGCTGCTGTTCGTCGGCGTCGGCATCCGCTTCGTGATCGCGCCCGTGCCCGACGTGATGGTCATGGCGCCCATCGTCATCTTCGGCCTCGGCCTGGCCGGCTTCGTCGGCGTCCTCAGCAAGGCCTTCCGCAAGCGCTGACGCCGGGTCCCCCCTCACCTCGCCACCTAACGGATTGAATCGAGATTATCCGTTAGGTAGGCTCCGCCCCGTCCTCTAACGGATGCATCTGTTTTTACCGTTGACAAGGATGGGCGAAGGGAGAGGGCGCATGACCTTCCAGATCGGGCATGTGGGGCTCAACGTGACGGACCTCGAGCGCAGCAAGCGGTTCTACCTGCGCCTCCTCGGGTTCGAACTGCTCAAGGAGTCGACCGAGGGCGACCGGCGGTACGCCTCCCTGGGCCGCGACGGCCGGACGGCGCTGACGCTCTGGCAGCAGAGCGAGGGCCGCTTCCCGACCACCTCGCCGGGCCTGCACCACCTGGCCTTCCAGGTGCCCGACATGGACGCGGTGCGCCGGGCGGAGGCCGCCCTCAAGGAGATCGGCGTGCGGTTCGCCTACGACGGGCCCGTCCCGCACGGCGAGGGAAGGCCGTCCGGCGGCGTGTTCTTCGAGGACCCCGACGGCATCCGCGTGGAGATCTCCTCCCCCACCGGCGCCGAGGACCTCAAAGCCCCGGTCGCCGAGGCTCCCACCTGCGGATTCTTCTAGTGACTCCTCCGCTCCCTGAAGGGAGCGGCTTCTCGCTAAGCCGCTTCCGCAGCGTCGCGAAGGGCAAGCCCTGCCCTGAGAATGTTGACAGCCGCGTTCACGTCGGCGTGCGCGGCATGCCCGCAGGCCACGCACCAGAACTCGGCTTGGCCAGAGCGGTTCTCCTTCGCACAGTGCCCGCATCGGGCGCACGTGCGGGAGGTGTTGGCGGGGTTCACTGCGATCAGCTCTCGACCGGCGCTTTCAGCCTTGTGCGCGATGACCGTCAGGAACACCCCCCAACCCGCGTCCAAGATGCCTCGGTTCAGCCCGGACTTGGCGGCGACGTTCCGGCCGGGCTGCTCGATCGTGCCGGACGCGCTGCGGGTCATGTTCGCGATCCGCAGGTCCTCATGCACGATCACGTCGTACGCGGCGACCAGCGTAAGTGCGGCTTTGTGCGCGCCGTCCAGGCGCTGCCGCCGTACCTTGGCGTGCAGGGCGGCCACCCGCGCGACCGCCTTACGGCGGCGCTTGGACCCCCGCTTCTTCCGGGAGAGAGCCTGCTGTGCCACCGCGAGACGGTCAGCGGACGCCTGCAGGTGGCGGGGGTTGGCCAGTGCTCCCCGTCGCTGGTGGTGACCAGCGAGGCCACGCCCATGTCCAGTCCAACCGCCGCGCCCGTCGCGGGCAGGGGCTCGGCGGGCACGTCATCGCAGGACAGCACCACATACCAGTGGGAGCCTTCCCGCTTCACGCTGATCGTCTTCACTCGGCCCCGCACCGGCCGGTGCTGATGCACTCGCACATGTCCGATGCCCTGCAAACGGACGAACGTGGCGGACGGGTGTTCAGGTTGGGAGTCCCACCGGCAGCCGTCCCCATCTTTCGGCCACTCGACTGTGTCGAACCAGCCGCGCCCCTTGAAACGGGGAAACCCCGGCGTGCGCCCGGCCTTCACACGGGCGAAGAACGCCGCGAACGCCTTGTCCAGGCGGCGCAGCGTGGCCTGCTGGGAGGAGAACGACCACCGGCCCTGACCGTCAGGATCGTCGGAGCGGATGTGCTTCAGCTCCCCGGACTGGTCACCGTAGCGAACGGTGACGCCTGCCTTGCGGTAGGCGGTGCGACGGTGCTCAAGAGCCGCGTTGTAGAGCTGCCGGTGATCCTCCAGACACGCCGCGAGCGCGGCGGCCTTCTTGGAGGTTGGGCGCAGCAGGAACTTGTACGACCTACGCACGGCCACTCCCCTTGGGAGCGCGCTCGTACTGCGTCTCGATATAGCGCTGCACCGTCTGCGCGGAGACCGCGCCGACGGTGGCCACGAAGTACGACCGCGACCACAGCGTGGGCAACTGCGAGCGCAGGTGCGGAAACTCGGCGCGCAGGTGGTGGGAGGTGAATCCCTTGAACTGGTTGGCCACGTACGACGGCGAGTTCTTCGGGTGTGGCTTGACGAACAGGTGCACGTGGTCAGGCATCACCTCAAGCGACACGATCTCCCAGTCGTGCTCGTCCGCCTTAGCACGGATCAGCTCCTCCAGGCGTATCTTGACCCGCCCGCCCAAGACCGGGCGGCGGTACTTCGGGCACCACACGACGTGGTACCCGAGGTCGTACGCCGCGCCGGGGGAGGTGCGCACCTGACGAGTCACACGATCATTATAACAGCACCGCTCATCTAATGATCAGGAGAAAGGAACCCGCGATGAGCGCAGAGAGAAAACCAGTCAGGGACGGCATTCCCCCGTCGCCTGAAGGCGACGGTCCCCTGCCGAGGTTCTGATGGAGCACCCGGGAGAGCTGCTGCTGCAGCGCCGGGCCGGCGTGACCAGGCCCCTGGGGTCGGCCCGGGCGCGTCCGGAGATCCCCGCCGTGGCGGCCGCCTTCCTCCGCGACCAGCGCATGCTCGTGATCGCGACCCCGGACGACCAGGGACGGGTCTGGGCGAGCGCGCTCACCGGGCCCGAGGGGTTCGCCGACGCGCCGGACGAGCGGCACCTCCTCATCGGCGCGCTGCCCACCGGGCCCCTGGCCGGGCTGTTCGACGAGGCCGGACAGGACGGGCGCGACATCGGCGTCATCGCCATCGAGCCCGCCACGCGCCGCCGCATGCGCGTGAACGGCCGAGCCCGGCGCGAAGGAGACCGCCTGGTCGTCCGTACCGAGCAGGTGGTCTCCAACTGCCCCAAGTACATCCAGCGCCGCGAGCCCGGCTTCGGCCCGGCGCGGCCGTCCGCGCCGTCCGGGGTATCCGAGCCGTCCGGGGTAACCGGGCCGCCCGTTCCGTCCGGGCCGTCCCGCCTGCTCGGCGCCGGCCGGGCGCTCACGGCCGCGCAGCGCCGGTGGATCGGCACGGCCGACACCTTCTTCATCGCCACCCACGTCGACGGGCTGGGCTCCGACGCCTCCCACCGGGGTGGCGCACCCGGGTTCGTCCGGGTGCTGGACGAGCGGCGGCTGGCATGGCGGGAGTACCCGGGCAACTTCATGTTCATGACGCTCGGGAACCTGCGGCTCAACCCTGCCTGCGGCCTGCTGTTCCCCGACTGGGAGAGTGGAGGAGGGCTCCGGATCACCGGCCGGGCCACGCCCGGCGGCGGCGAGGCCGGAGAGATCGCCTTCGAGGTGGAGGAGGTCGTGGAGATGGCGGGGGAGGTGCCCGCGCCGTGGCGGTTCGTCGAGGCCTCTCCCTTCAACCCTCCGCTCCCCGTCCGGCACGAGGAAGGACCGTCGCGATGAAACCTCCTGTCCCGCCCTTCGACGAGGAGAGCGCGCGCATCAAGGTCCAGGCCGCGGAGGACGCGTGGAACACCCGTGACCCGCGGAAGGTGGCCCTCGCCTACACCGAGGACTCGGTCTGGCGCAACCGGTCGGAGTTCGTGACCGGCCGGGAGGAGATCGTCGGATTCCTCACCCGGAAGTGGTCCGGCGAACTGGACTACGCCCTGCGCAAGGAACTGTGGGCCTTCACCGGCGACCGCATCGCCGTGCGGTTCCAGTACGAGTGCCGCGACGCCGCCGGCCAGTGGTGGCGTTCCTACGGCAACGAGCTGTGGGAGTTCGACGCCGAGGGCCTGATGCGCCGCCGCGAGGCGAGCATCAACGACCTGCCGATCGGCGAGGAGGAGCGCCGTATCTTCGGCCCCCGTCCCGCGGAGGAGTACGGCCGCCCGTTCCCCCTCGCCTGACCGTCGCGACCGCCGGGAGCGGTGTTTCGACGCCCGAGGGGTTGACCGGCCACATCAGGGGCGTACGTTCGCATTTGTCGGTTCTCACTCCATCCACTCCTCTCACCGTTAGTGCGCTCGCCACCCACCGCCTCCCCCGCAGGGGGGCGCCTCCGGCCGCCGGCCGGGGACGGCACCTCCCGCGAGGTCCGGCGATGTTCGCACAGGTCGGCGCACGGCAATAGTTCAAGCAGCCAGCGCGCTTGGAGGACCAATGACCCGTATCAACCTCACCGTCGACGGCGTCAAGTACGAGGAGGATGTCGAGCCACGCCTGCTCCTGGTCCACCTCCTTCGCGACCGGCTGGGGAAGACCGGGACACCGATCGGCTGCGACACCGGCAACTGCGGCGCCTGCACCGTCATGCTCGACGGCAGGAGCGCCAAGAGCTGCTCGGTGCTCGCCGTCCAGTCCGACGGATGCGACGTGCTGACCGTCGAGGGCCTGGCCGAGGGCGAGCGGTGGCACCCCATGCAGCGGGCCTTCCACGAGGAGCACGCCCTCCAGTGCGGCTACTGCACACCCGGCATGATCATGGCGGCCATCGACCTGCTGAAGGACGACCCCGACCCCTCCGACGAGGCCATCCGCGACGGCCTGGAGGGCAACCTGTGCCGCTGCACCGGCTACTGCAACATCGTCCGCGCCGTACGGCGGGGCGCGCAGAGCATGAGCGACCAGGAAGCGGTGAGCGGCAGATGACCGAGGAGCTCGACGCCGGCCTCGTCGCCCAGAAGATCGCCGAAAGCGACATGCTCGGCGAGCCCACCCCCGACCGGCACGAGGTGGGCGCCGCCCGCAGGCGCAAGGAGGACGCGCGGCTGGTCACCGGCCGCACCCAGTGGACCGACAACATCCAGCTCCCCGGCATGCTGCACGTGGCGTTCCTGCGAAGCCCGATGGCGCACGCGCGCATCACCGGCGTCGACACCTCGGCCGCGCGGAGCATGCCCGGGGTGATCGCCGCCTTCAGCGGGCGCGATTTCGCGGGCGAGCAGGGCACCCTGCCGTGCGCCTGGCCGGTCACCGAGGACATCGTCATCCCCGACCACCCGCCGATGGCCGTGGACGAGGTGCGGTACGCGGGCGAGGCGGTCGCCTGCGTCGTCGCCACCGACCGGTACAAGGCCAGCGACGCGCTGGAGGCCATCGAGATCGACTACGAGCCGCTGCCCCCGGTGCTGGACATGACCGAGGCGCTCAAGGACGGCGGCCCCAAGGTCCACGAGGCCGGCAACCGCGCCTACACCTGGAAGTACGCCGAGGGCGACATCGACGCGGCCTTCCGCGACGCGCCCGTGGTGATCGAGCGGACCTTCGTCCAGCAGCGGCTCATCCCGACGGCCATGGAACCGCGGGCCGTCGTCGCCCAGACCGACGGCGACCACTTCACCCTCCACTCGGCCACCCAGATCCCGCACATCCTGCGCATCATGCTGGCCCAGGTCACCGGCATCCCCGAGCACAAGCTCCGCGTGGTCGCGCCGGACGTGGGCGGCGGCTTCGGCTCCAAGCTCCAGGTCACCGCCGAGGAGGTCCTGCTCCTGCTGCTCACCAGGCGCCTCGGCAAGCCGGTCAAGTGGACCGAGTCGCGCTCGGAGGGCAACCTGACCGTGCACCACGGCCGCGACCAGCTCCAGCGGGTCTCCCTCGCCGCCGACGCCGACGGGCGGCTGCGCGGCATGCGGGTGGACCTGCTGGCCGACATGGGCGCGTACCTGATGCTGGTCACGCCGGGGATCCCGATCCTCGGCGCGTTCATGTACAACGGCATCTACAAGATGGACGCCTACGACTTCACCTGCACGGGCGTGTTCACCACCAAGATGCCGACCGACGCCTACCGCGGCGCGGGCCGGCCGGAGGCGACGTTCGCCGTCGAACGCCTCATGGACGAGCTGGCCGCCGAACTGTCCCTCGACCCGATCGAGGTGCGGCGGCGCAACTGGATCACCCACGAGGAGTTCCCGTACACCACGATCGCCGGGCTCACCTACGACTCCGGGAACTACGAGGCGGCCACCGACAGGGCGCTCGCCCTGTTCGGCTACGACAAGCTGCGGGCCGAACAGGTCGACCGGCGCGACCGCGGCGACCCAGTGCAGCTCGGCATCGGCGTCTCCACCTTCACCGAGATGTGCGGCCTGGCCCCGAGCCGGGTCCTCGGCTCGCTGAGCTACGGCGCCGGCGGGTGGGAGCACGCCTCCGTCCGCATGCTGCCGACCGGCAGGGTGGAGGTCGTCACGGGCGCCAGCCCGCACGGGCAGGGACACGAGACGGCCTGGAGCCAGATCGTCGCCGACGCGCTCGGCGTGCCGTTCGAGGACGTCTCGGTCCTCCACGGGGACACGGCGATCTCGCACAAGGGCATGGACACCTACGGCTCGCGCTCGCTGGCCGTCGGCGGCGTCGCCGTCGTCCAGGCGTGCGAGAAGGTCAAGGAGAAGGCCCGGCACATCGCCGCCCACCTGCTGGAGGCCTCCGCCGACGACGTCGAGTTCGACGGCGGGAGGTTCAAGGTGCGCGGCACCGACGCGGGCAAAACCATCCAGGAGATCGCGCTGGCGGCCTTCGCCGCGCACGACCTGCCCGACGGGGTCGAGCCCAGCCTGGACTCCGACGCGACGTTCGACCCGGAGAACTTCTCCTTCCCGCACGGGACGCACCTGTGCGCCATCGAGGTCGACACCGAGACCGGCGCCACGAAGATCCGGTCGTACGTCGCGGTGGACGACGTGGGCAAGGTCGTGAACCCGCTGATCGTCGAGGGACAGGTGCACGGCGGCCTCGCCCAGGGCATCGCGCAGGCGCTGTTCGAGGAGGCCGTCTACGACGCCGAGGGGAACCTGCTCACCACGACCATGGCCGACTACCTGGTGCCGTCGGCGGCCGACCTGCCCGACTTCGTCACCGAACGCACCGAGACGCCGGCCACGAGCAACCCGCTCGGCGTCAAGGGCGTCGGCGAGGCGGGGACGATCGCCTCGACCCCGGCCGTGGTGAACGCGATCGTCGACGCGCTCCGCCCGTACGGCGTGAACGACGTCCCCATGCCCTGCACCCCCGAACGCGTCTGGCGCGCCCTCCAGGGAGGCACCTCATGATTCCAGCGCCGTTCGACTACGTCCGTCCCTCCTCGCTCGACGAGGCCGTCTCGGTGCTCGCCGACGCCGGAGAGGACGCGAAGGTGCTGTCCGGCGGGCAGTCGCTGCTGCCGCTGCTCCGGCTCCGGCTGGCCTATCCGAGCGTGCTGGTCGACGTCGGACGCCTCGCTGAACTGCACGGCGTCCGCGACGAGGACGGCCACGTACTGATCGGCGCCACGACCACCCATGACGAGGTGGTCCGCTCGCCCATCGTCAACGCCGAATGCCCGCTGCTGGCGCTCGCCGCCGCCACCGTCGCCGACCCGGCGGTGCGTCACCGCGGCACGTTCGGCGGCTCGCTCGCCCACGGGGACCCGGCCGGCGACCTGCCCGCGGTGGCCCTGGCCCTGGACATGGAGTTCCTGGTCCACTCCGCGTCCGGCGAGCGGGTGGTGGCGGCCCGCGACTTCTTCCTCGACTACCTGGAGACGGCTCTTGAGCCCGGCGACATCCTGGCCGCGGTGCGGGTGCCCAAGCTGGGCGAGGGTTGGGGCTTCCACTACGAGAAGTTCCACCGCACCGCCCAGTCGTGGGCCATCGTCGGCGTCGCGGCGGCCGTGCGCGTCTCCGGCGGCACGCGCGGCGAGCCCCGCCGGGTCGAGGAGGCCAGGATCGGCCTGACCAACATGGGCCCGACCCCGGTCCGCGCCACCGCCGTCGAGACGACCGTCCCGGGCCTCGAACTGAACGGCTCCTCCTACGGTCCCACAGCGAACGGCAACGGCTCCAATCGGACCAACGGCTCCGGCCGGCCCGGCGCCCACGGTGCTGACGGCGCCCACGCCGGCGACGCCCTCCGCCAGGCCGCCTCGGCGGCGGCCGACGGCACCTCACCGCCCACCGACCTCCACGCCACCCCCGGCTACCGCAGGCACCTGGCCGGCGTCCTCACCCACAGAGCCCTCCTGACGGCCGCCGCCACCGTCTGACCCCGGCACCACGGGCGCCGCATCCCACCCCAACGATGCGGCGCCCCACTCGGCGACGCCCTGGGCCGCCTCAGCCACCCCCTCACCGACGTCTCCATCCCTTAGGGGAGCAGCGTTGACGAAGCGGGGAACCACCAGGAGACCAGACGCGGAAGAGCGGTCAGGAAGGCCGACACTGAAGGACGACCATCAGGCGAACAGGTCGTCGATGGCATCGGCGGTGGCCGCACGCTGGATCCAGACATCGAGCCGGGCCGCCTCCGTACAACCGAGGATGCGTCCCCGGGCCTCCTCGGAGACCGCGACCCCCCGCGTGCCGAGCAGAATCAGGACCGCCTCGGCCTTCCCTTCGGCCCGGCCCTCGATCTTCCCTTCGGCCCGGCCCTCGGCTTTCCCCTCCGCGCGGCCCTCAGCCCTACCCTCAGCCCGACCTTCGGCGACGTATTGCCGCGCGAAGTCGCTTTGGTACTCGTAAGTCCCGGTAGCCATTAATTCCTCCATATGTTTGCGAGCCACCTCGGGGAGCATCATCAGGACGAAATCAGCGTACAGCCGTGCCTGATCCGCGTCGATGGTGGCCAAGGCCGCGAACAACGCATCCATGATCGGCTGCGCTTCGATGTCACCCCCGTGGGCGACCGCCGACAACACCGCCAGCTCCGGTGCGCGAACCGCCTCGGACGGATCGGTCACCACCGGAACGGTCGCCGGACCGGCGACCATGGGGGTGAGCCGCCAGCCGGGATGGCCCATGTCGATCGGTGCCGCGCACCACTGCGCGATCGGGGCTTCGGTGCACACCACCAGGAGAATCGCCGGGCAGCGCGCCCGAGCCCGCACCGACGCCAGGTACACCGGCCAGCTCCACCGCTTGTGCGGGTCACGGCCGCGTTGGACCTCCACCACCACCGCCAGCACCGGCGACGCACCCGACGAGAGCACCACGACGGCGTCCGCCTGGTACTCCACCGGCGGGCACGCGGTGAGGTCACCCGACTCGATTCTTACCTCGCTGTATTCCGGCATTTCCATACCGAATCCATCGCCCAGCAGCTCGGCCGCCAATTCCGGACGATTTCGGAAAAGCAGGATCAGCGCCTCGTGTTCTTGGGAAGGCACGGCAGCGACATTACATCCCCACCAAAGCCTGACCAAAACTTTGCATCAATACTGGACATAACCCGCTCGACCAACGTCCCGAATAGCATTTATCGCGTTATCGAGGGCAGCAAAGCAGGCCGGCGGAATTCCGGATCAGGCCCGGCCGGCCGGACCGGCAGAGGTCTCCCCTGCGTGGGGGTGGGCGGGCGACGTGGGTGGGCGCACCGGGAATTCACTTGGGGATGGTTCGCCGGTCATTGAGCGGCCGGTACGTTGCCCGGGGAGACGTAGATCACTTACGGGGGACGGCGGCATGGTCGAAGTACCGTTACAGGTCGCTTCCAAGGCGCTGGCCTCGACGGCGGTGAGCATGGAGGAGGTCGCCGCCCACCTCGAACAGGTACGAGTGCTGATCGACCGGCACTGTCATCTGCCTTCCCTGGCGTTGGGCGTGATCGGCGCCCCGGCGTGCGCCCGCTACAACGACGGCTGCTCCGAGGCGGGCACCGCGATGACGGGCCTGGCGGGAGAGGCGGCGACGCTGGCGCGGACGCTCGGCAAGAGCGCCGTCGGCTACGTGTCCGCCGAGGTGGCCAACCTCTCCGCGATCGAGCGGGCCGCCGAGGCGCGGGCCACGGGCGCCGTCCCCGTGGCCGGCCGGACGGCCGAGGCCATGGGAGTCGGGGTCTTCCCCGCCACCTGGGTGACCGGTCACGTCGCGCGCTCCCTCGTGGACGGCAGGCTGGGCGAGGCGCGCGCCGCCGCACACTCGGTGAGCGCCGAACTGGACACGGCGCTGGAACAGGCGCTCAAGGTGTGGGGAGCCCAGAGAGATCTGGACTTCAGCAAGGCGTTCATGCATCCGGACGACGCGGTCCTCGCGGAGACCAGGTTCAACGACTTCGGCGAGTCGGGCATGGACAAACCGCTGGGCCGCACGCTGGAGAGGCAGATCGTCGCGGAGGACCGCGTCTCCAACCTCGCCAAGCTGAGCCGGCGGACCGACGCCATCCTGCGCAAGACGGGCTCGTTCTCCCTCGCCGCCGCGGCCGCGTCGATGCTCTGGACGGCCAACGCGGTGGTCATGTCCGACGAGACGATCGACGCGGCCATCGGCTCCTGGCACGGGACGGCGGCGGTGGCACGGACGATCTTCTCGGAGTGGATGCCCGCGATCCGCTCCTCGCTGTTCCCCGACTGGACCGGAGAGGCGAGCACGGCCGCCGAGCGGAGGTTCGCGGCGTTCGTCGCGGACGGGACGGCCTTCGCGGACCGGGCGCAGCGCATGGCGTCCTCGCTCACCACGATCGTCGCCCGGCTGAACGGGGTCTACTTCGCCGCCTCCGCGTTCGCGTTCGCCCAGCTCGCCGCCATGATCGCCCTCGCCGCCGCGGCCTGGTTCCGCCCCGAGGCCACGGCCCTGCTGCAGTACCTCGGCCTCGCCCTGCGCCACGGGGTGACCATCTCCGTCAACGCCGCCCTCGCCGTCCTCGGAACCCTGCTTTCCTGGTCGGCCGCCTGAGCCCGAAGGCGCGTTCGCGCACTGTCTGTCCTGCCCTCCCGACCTCGTCATCACCATGTCGCGCATGGCCGCGGCCTGGAGGATCACGAGATGAGGAGTTCGAGGTGGGCACGATCAGCGTTTTCGCGAACGTCTGTGCGGACGGCGTCATGCAGGGGCCGGGCCGGGCGGAGGAGGACACCAGGGGTGGGTTCCGGCACGGCGGCTGGGGCATCGGGTACACCGACGAGGTGATCGGGAAGTTCGTCGGGAGGATGGACAGGGCCACGGCGATGCTCTTCGGGCGCCGTTCGTACGACGACCTGCTGGGATACTGGACCTCGGTGGCCGACCCCAACCCGTTCACCGAGGTGCTGGTGAACTCGCCCAAGTACGTCGCCTCCCACCAGGCGCGCACCGAACTCGCCTATCCCAACTCCACGCTGCTGGTGGGGGAGGCGGCCGACACCGTCGCACGGCTCAAGGGCCGTACCGACGGCGTGATCAGGGTGCTGGGCAGCGGTGAACTGGTGCGCTCACTGCATGCGGCCGGCCTGGTCGAGGAGTACGTCCTGCTGATCCACCCGATCGTGCTCGGTTCAGGGGCGCGCCTGTTCGGCGAGGGGGAACGGACCGACCTGATACTTCAAGAAGCGACGACCTCCACGACCGGAGTGGTCATCGCACGCTACCGGGTCAAGTGACGAGGGAGGATCGGGATATGCGGTACATGCTGCTGTTCCATTACAGCGAGGCGAGCGAGGAGACGATCGGGGCGGAGGCGATGGCCGCGGGGATGCGGGCCATGGCCGCTTACGCCGCGACACTGGAGCAGGCCGGCATCCTGGTGAGCGGCCAGGTGTTGCGACCGTCGACCGGTTCGACCACGCTCACGCTCGTCGACGGGGAGCCGCGGATCCAGGACGGGCCGTTCGCCGACACCAAGGAGCAACTCGGTGGCGTGGTCGTCATCGACGTGCCGGATCTGGACGCCGCCCTGGAGTGGGCGCGGCAGGCGCCGCCGCTGTCGTGGGGCACCGTCGAGGTCCGGCCCGGTGCGGTGCACATCGAGGCCGGGACGTGGGTCGCGTCGTCGTGACCGGTGAGAGCGCCGCGCACGTCGCCGAGCGCACCGCACGGGCGTCTTATGGCCGGCTGGTCGCCCTGCTGGCCGCTCCGACCGGCGACCTCCAACTCGCCGAGGACACCTTGGCGCAGGCCTTCGAGCAGGCTCTGATCACCTGGCCGCGCGACGGTGTGCCGGACAACCCCGAAGGCTGGCTGCTGACGGTCGCACGCAACCGGCAGCGAGATCTGTGGAGGTCCGCCGCGCACCGCCGCAACCAGCCGCTGGAGACGGCCACGGACATCAGTGCCGACGCCGTCCGGCAGCTGGACGATCTCGACCCGGGCCGGATCCCCGACCGGCGACTGGCCCTGCTGTTCGTCTGCGCGCACCCGGCCATCGCCGCCGGCGTCCGTACCCCGCTGATGCTGCAGGCCGTGCTCGGGTTCGACTCCGCCCAGATCGCGCGGGCCTTCGCCGTGCCCGCCGGGGCGATGTCGCAACGACTGGTGCGGGCCAAGCGGCGGATCAAGGACGCCCGGATTCCCTTCGCCGTTCCCGGGCGGCAGGCGATGCCCGAACGGCTGCCGTCGGTGCTGGAGGCGGTGTACGCCTGCTACGCGCTGACCTTCGCGGAGCGGGGCGAGGGGACGTCGCCCGCGGGCGAGGCCCGGTACCTGGCCGTCACGACCGCGAAGCTGCTCGGCGACCAGCCCGAGGCGTGGGCGCTGGCGGCGCTGCTCACCCTGGCCTCGGCGCGTGCCACGGCTCCCGGCGACCGCTATCTGCCGTTACAGGACCAGGACCCGGACGAGTGGGACCGCCGTCTCATCGCCGAGGGCGAGGCCTACCTCCGCCGGGCCGGGCGGCCAGGCCAGGCGCCCGGGCGGTTCCAACTGGAGGCGGCGATCCAGGCCGTCCACTGCGACCGGGCCCGCAGTGGCGCCACCGATTGGGACGCACTGTGCACGCTGTACACCGCTCTGGTGGCGATCGCGCCGAGCCTGGGGAGCCGGGTCGCCCACGCCGCCGTCATCGGCCGGACCCGATCACCCCGGACGGGGCTGTCGCTGCTGGCGGCGTTGCCCGTCGAACGAGAGCGATTCCAGCCCTATCACGCGGTACGCGGCGATCTGCTCGCCCGGCTCGGCCGGCACGAGGACGCGGTCGCGGCCTACACCCAAGCGTCCACCCTCAGTACGGACCCGGCCGTTCGGGCCTTCCTCGAACGACGGGCCAAGGAAACGTCCCGCTGACCACTCCTCCACCAGGGTGGACACCTGTACGGCGCGGAGAAGGCAGGGCTGCGCGGTGGACCGTGTACGGGGTGGGACGGATGATGCCTGGCCAATCACTGGGGTAGCAAGGTAGGTGAGGACGGTCATAATGGCGCAAGAGCGACGAGGGCCGTCCCGCGTCCACCGGCTGGGCGGCACCTGGATGAGGAGCGGGTCGATGACGATGCGGTTCGAGCACGAGTTCACGGTCCCGGTGCCGCTTGAGCAGGCGTGGGCGGTGCTCCTCGACGTCGAGCGGGTGGCTCCGTGCCTGCCGGGCGCCGCACTGGACAGCGCGGAGGGCGACGACTTCACCGGGCGGATGAAGGTGAAGGTCGGGCCGATCACCGTCACCTACCGGGGCCGGGCGAGCTTCGAGGCGGTCGACAAGGACGCCCACACCCTTACCCTCAAGGCATCCGGCAAGGAGGCGCGCGGCACCGGCACCGCGACCGCCACGGTGAGAGCGGCGCTGGCCGGGGAGGGCGCCCAGACCCGGGTCAAGGTCGAGACCTCCTTCAACGTGACCGGCCGTCCCGCGCAGTTCGGACGCGGGGTGATGGCCGAGGTCGGCGCCAAGCTGCTCGACCGCTTCGCGGCCAACCTGGCGGCCCTTCTCCACGAGAGCCCCGCCGAGCCCCTCGACGCCGCGACCCCCGAGACTCTCGCTGAGACAACGGACGCCGCGCCCCCTCAACCCCTCGCTGAGACAACGGACGCCGCGCCCCCCGGGACCCCCGCTGACCCGACAGGCGCCGCCGCACCGGAGACCCCTGCCGAGGCCGCGGCCGAGGTGACCGCTCCGCCGCTGCCCAGCGCGCCCGCCACGACCCCGTTCAACCAGCCGGGCACGTCTCTGCCGGACGCCGAAGAGCAGGAGGTTCCCGAGATCGTCCCGGTGGGCGACCAGGAGCCGGCCACGGTGACGGCGATCGGCGCACCGGCCGACGTGGTGCCGTTGAGGGGCACCGGCGACCAGGACCTCCAGCAGCCGGCCACCGCGGAGCCATCCGGCCAGGCCGCCGAGGAGGGGACCGGCCAGGCCGTCGAGGAGCCGTCCGCCCAAGCCGCCGAGGAGCCGCCCTTCCAGGCCGCCGCGCCGGCGGAGGCCGCGACGCCGGCCGCCGGTCCGGGCGGAGGGGAGCAACCGCCCGCGCGGCATCTCACCGCCGTGCCCGACTCCTACGAGCCGCCGTACGCCAAGGAGGCGGCGGCGGGCCGCGAGGTGCACCCCGCCGGGACGGCCCGCACGTCCCGCACCGCCGAGGAGGAGGCGCTCGACCTGCTGGAGATCGCCGGCGTGCCCGTGCTCAAGCGCGTCGCCCCGGCCGTCGCCGCCCTGGCAGCCGTGATCTTCCTCGCCTGGCTCGTACGCCGGGTACTCGCCCGTCGCTGACCCTACCTGCGCACGCTCCTGCCAGGCGCGCGCACCGTACATGGGCGCCGGCATCGCCGTACCCCGCCCCACCAACGTGGTAGCGCACTAGTCAGCGGGAGGCGGGGACGGCGGTGTGGGTGGGTTAGGGGAGGCCGTGGGGAAGACGGTGTGGGTCCGATTGGCGAAGGGGGTGGGAATGGGGATGGGGATGGGGATGGGGCGGTCGTAGACGCCGATGGCCCAGCGGCCTGGTCGGGGAGCGATCTGGGTGGCGAGTTTCTCGACGCGACCTGGCAGGATCAGCACCTGCGCGAGGTACCCGCCGTCGCACCGGCCCACGGAGTCGTCCACCACCTTGCAGCCGGCGTACATCTCGCTCTGGTTCATTCGCAGCCGGTGGTCGATGATCGGCGTGTCGGCGGGGAACACCCAGACGGTCAGCCGCTGGGGCCGGTCCAGCCAGTCGGAAGGGACCGAATCGCCGCTGAAGAAGTCGCCGATCCCGTCCCTACCGCATCTGCCGGTCATCATCCCGGAGTCGGACGTGCGGATCGCCACCCATGCCATCGGATCGTCGCAGACGATCTTGAATGAGGTGGAAGTGCTCAGCGGCCGGAAGGTGATCTCCCTGCTGGTGACCATGGTGGTGGAGACGGCCGCCGTGATCAACGGGCCGTCCAGATCGTTCGTCGCCGGCAGGCCGTCAGGCGGCGCGATGGTCGCCGCCGTCACCGGCGTCCTGTCCACCGCCGCCGGAACCAGTTCCGGCCTGGCGATCAGTACGGCCGCGGCGGCCGCCGCGGCGCCCGCGAGGGTCACCGCGGAGGCGGCCCTGCCCCGCCTGATGCGGTGACCGCGCCGCACGATGCCGGGCACGTCAGGAAGGCCGGCGCGCAGGTCGTCGGCCAGTGCCGCGCGGAGGTCGGCTTCGGTGAAGGTCATCGCTCAGCTCCCGTCAGGTGAGTCTCGGAGTCGACGCGGAGGCGTCGCAGGGCCCGGCTGAGCTGGGCCTTGACCGAGCCGACCGAGCAGCCGAGCACGTCGGCGCACTGCACCAGGGTCAGGTCCTCGAAGTAGTGCAGGACGATGACCGCCCGCTGCTGCCGGGGCAGGTCGCCGATCGCCTGTCTGAGGACGTGCCTGCGGCCGACCTCGGTCGCGAGGTCCCGCTGGTCGGGCAGGTCGGGCAGGTGCTCGGCGGGCACCTCGCCGCGCCACTTCCTGCGCCACCAGGATGCGTGGGTGTTGACGATGATGCGGTGCACGTACCGGTCGGGGTCGCCGTCGATGCGGCGCCAGGCCACCCACGCCTTGGCGAGCGCCGTCTGGACGAGGTCTTCGGCGGTGGCCCGGTTGCCCGTGAGCAGATAGGCCGCATGCCGCAGCCGCTCGTAGCGCGCCGCCACGTAGTCGTCGAACCCGTCGTCCATCCATGGTCTCCGTCCGGAAGGTCTCACAGTGACCTACACGACGGGGACCGGATCCGGTTGACACGCGGGCCGAGAGCCCCGGGATGCCGGGCCGATCGCCGGGACGCCGCCGCACGACGGTGCCCGGCGATCACCAGAGTCGAGGGGAGGGGTCAGGGGCGCTCGGTCTCCCAGGTGACGGTGTCCTCGACGGTCATCGGGCGGGTGCGCATGAGGGTGGTGTCCAGCGAGCGCAGGTAGGTCTGCTGGACGCCGGGGACCTGGTCCTCGATGACGAACGTCGCGCGGGTGTAGGCCGGGTCCCCGGCGACCTGCACGTGGGGCACCACCTTGAAGTCGGCGCTCATGAGGTCGCGCTCGATCTTCGTCAGGACGTACCCGCGCTGGTTGTTGTAGAACTTCAGGTGCGGGTTGATGGCCAGGTAGGGGTGGGTGGCGGGGTCGGAGTCCGCTCCGTCGCCGCCGGTCGTGATCGACGTGGCGACCAGCTCCGAGCCGACCGACGGGCCGGTGGGGTCGTCGTAGTCGAGCTTGAGGTCCGAGGCCCAGTGCGCGTGCACGTCGCCGGTGAGCACGACGGGGTTGCGCACCTTGGCGTCCACCCAGCCCTGGGTGATGCGCTGCCGGGAGGCGACGTACCCGTCCCAGGCGTCCATGCTGGTGACCTTGGCGGGTCCGGCGTTGTTGTCGCGCTGGGCGAAGAAGACCTGCTGGCCGATGATGTCCCACTGGGCGCGGGAGTGGCGGAAGCCGTCCAGCAGCCACCTCTCCTGGGCGGCGCCGGTGATGGAGCGGGCCGGGTCGACGGCGGCGGGGCAGTCGCGGTAGCCGTCGCCGCAGCCCTGGTCGTCGCGGTACTGCCGGGTGTCGAGCATGTGGAAGGTGGCCATGCGCCCCCAGCGGACGCGCCGGTAGAGCTGCATGTCGATGCCGCGCGGGACGGAGGTGCGGCGCAGCGGCATGTTCTCGTAGTACGCGCGGAACGCGGCCTCGCGGCGGGCCAGGAAGTTCGGCTGCGGCACCTCGGGCTTCTCGGGCACCTCGTCGGCCCAGTTGTTGTCGACCTCGTGGTCGTCGAACACCACCAGCCAGGGGGCGGCGGCGTGGGCGGCCTGCAGGTCCAGGTCGGTCTTGTACTGGGCGTGCCGCTGCCGGTAGTTCGCGAGCGTCTCGGTCTCGGGGCCCTCGTGGTCGCGGACGTTGCCGCCGGGGATGGTGTAGGTGTTCTTGGTGTACTCGTACTGGTAGTCGCCGAGGTGCAGGATCAGGTCCGGGTGCTCCTCGGCCAGCCGCCGGTAGGAGGTGAAGTAGCCGTGCTCGTACTGGGCGCAGGAGACGAACGCCATCGACAGCGGCGAGCCGTAGGACAGCAGGTGCGGCGCGGTGAGCGCGCGTCCGACGGGTGACAGGTACGGGCCGACGCGGAAGCGGTACCAGTACTCGCGCCCGGAGGGCAGGGCGTCCACCTCGACGTGGACGCTGTGTCCCCATTCGGGGGCGGCCACGGCGACGCCCGAGCGCACGACGCGACGGCACCGCTCGTCGGAGTACACCTGCCACAGCACGGGGAAGGGCCGCGCGGGCATGCCGCCCATGCCGTCCTCGGCCAGCGGCTGGGTGGCCAGGCGGGTCCACAGGACGAAGCCGCTGTGGTCGGGGTCGCCGGAGGCCACGCCGAGGGTGAACGGGTCGGAACGCAGGCCCCGGCTCGCGAGGCTCTGCGCGGTCTCGGCGGCGGGGTCGGGGTCGGCCAGCGCGGCGGACGCCGGGATGGTGGCGATCGCGCCCGCGGCGAGGCCGGTCACGAGGAAGGAGCGTCGGTCGAGGTGCGGCATGCGGGGCTCCCCATGGGATCAAGATGCGACATCCGCAGCCTTGCCGAGGATCATGACCGCCCCGTTAACGGCAACTGTCATAGAAAGGGCGACATATACCACTGAAACCCCCGCAGGCGTAAGGAAGGCGATATCCCAGCATCGCCACGGCCGCCCCGCGCCGCGCCCCGTCGCGTCAAAGGTCGCGGCAAGCACCGGTCAGCACTCCGCCGTGGCCGCCGGCACGGGCATCCGCCCGGGAATACCCCGGTCAGGGCAATGCCGACTCGGGAGAGACCACGCATGCAGCCGGACGTCAGCGTTGTGCTCATCACCGTCAACGACTCCGCCCGCCTGCCGCGCGCCATCGCGTCCGTGCTCGGCCAGTCGTTGCGCAACCTCGAACTGATCATCGTGGACGACGCCGGCGCCGGCGACACCGCCGCCCTGGTGTCCCGGCTGGACGACCCGCGGGTCAGGTACGTCCGCCGCGACGCCCCGAGCGGCCACCGCGGAGCGCCGCGCAACGCCGGACTGGACGCGGCGCGCGCGCCGCACGTCATGTTCCTCGACGGCGGCGACGAGCTGACCCGGCACGCCTGCAAGAGCCTGCTGCTGGAGGTCGAGCGCACCGGCGCCGACTTCGCCGCCGGGCAGGTCGCACGGCCGGCCGGGGCCACCGGGCGCACGCAGCGCTACCGCCCCGAGCTGTTCCGCCCGCGCCGGGTGGTCGACGGCATCCGCGCCGAGCCGCGCCTGTTCCTGGACGGGTTCGCCACCAACAAGCTGTACCGCACCGCGTTCCTGCGCGAGCAGGGCCTGCGCTTCGCCGAGAACCTGCACCACGAGGACCACGTCTTCACCGCCGCGCTCTTCTGCGCCGCCCGCCGCTTCGCGATCGTGCCGTGGACGGTGCACCTGTCGCACCGGGCCGCCGCCCCGGCCTCCCCGCCGCCGTCCGCCGGGGACCTGGACGGTGTGCGCGACCGGGTGCGGGCCGCGCAGATCAGCGACGCGGTGCTGCGCGACAACGGGTGCTCCGACCTCGTCGGACACCGGCAGCAGCGCTTCCTCGCGCAGGACCTGCGCGTCCATCTCAACAAGCTGCCCCGCCACACCAAGGTGTGGATCAAGGAGTTCGCCTCGGTCGTACGCCCCTACCTCGCGGAACTGGAGCCGGGTGTGCTCCAGCGGGCCGATCCGATGATCAGGGTGTGCTGCCACCTGATCGCCGCCGACCAGGCCGAGGACCTGCTGGTGGCGGCGCGGTCGCTGACCGGTCCCAAAGCCGCCCCCCGCCACGCCCTGCGGGTGGACGGCCGGACGTACTGGGGCACGCGCGCTCACCCCGCGCTGGACATCACGCCCTTGCGGCTGGCCGAACTGCCCTTCGCCGCCTCCCGGATCAGGCACGAGGTGGGCGAGATCTCCTGTCAGGGGACGGTCGTGTCGATGACGGTCCGCACCTACGACCCCTTCGCCGTCTTGCGCCGCTGGAAGACCACCGCCGAGCTGACCGTCAAGGGGCTGCGCGTGCCGCTGGCGCCGCGGCGGCAGCCGGACGGCAGCTACCTCACGCAGGTGGAGGTGGACCTGGCGCGGGCCAGGCTCGGCCGCCTGGGGTTCGACGGCGGCCGGGACGTGCGCGTCTCCCACGTCCGCCCGGACGGCCACCGCACCAGTGACCGCCTGCTGGTCGACCCGGCCACCCCTCCCCTGACCCTGACCGCGGGGCGGCACGAGGTCACCGTCGCCCCGAGCGGCGACGGCGCCGTCCTGCGCGTCTCCTGGCGGCCGTCGCGGGCGCTGCGCCGGGCGGCGCGGCTGCGCTCGCTGCGCGACCTGGCCGGGCGCACCGAGCTGAAGCTGTGGGTGTACCGGCGACTGATCAAGGTGGTGCCGCGCCGCCGCGACCTGGCGCTGTTCGAGTCCGACCTCGGCGCCTCCTATACCGGCAACCCCCGCTACATCTACGAGGAGATCCGGCGGCGTGACCTGCCGCTGCGGGTGCGCTGGTCGGCCCGGGCGAAGGCGGCCGGGTTCCCCGCCGATGCGCCGCTCGTGCGGCGGATGAGCTGGCGGTACGTCTGGACCATGGCGCGGGCGGGCTACTGGGTGGACAGCCACGGGTTCCCGCTGGACTTCCCCAAGCCCAAGGGCACCCGCTACCTGCAGACCTGGCACGGCCAGGCGCTGAAGACGGTCGGGTTCGAGTCGCCGGACCTGCGCGGGGACTTCCCCGGCCCGCGCGAGCGGTGGCGCTCCGCGGTGGCCCGCTGGGACGCGCTGGTCTCCCCCGGGCCGGAGTTCGAGCGCGTCTTCGTGCCGTCGAACGAGTACACCGGCGCCGTCCTCGGGTTCGGCTCGCCGCGGTGCGACGTGCTGGTGAACGGGGACCCCGGCGCGGGGCCGCGGGTGCGCGAGGCCCTGGAGATCCCCGAGGACCGCCGCATCCTGCTCTACGCGCCGACCTACCGCGACCTGGACAGGCGCGGCGGCACGTCGGTGCGCGTCGACCTGGACGCCCTGGCCCGCGCGCTCGCCGACCACTGGGTGGTGGTGCTGCGCACCCATCCGGCAGAACGCTTCACCGTGCCCGAGCGGGTGCGCCACCTCGTCCGGGCGGCCGGACCGTACCCCGAGGTCAACGACCTCATCCTCGCCTCCGACGCGCTGGTCAGCGACTACTCCTCCATCATCTGCGACTACGCCTGCACCGGGCGGCCCATCCTGCTGTACGCCGACGACCACGACGACTACGTGCGGATGGACCGCGGACTCAACTACGACCTGCGCGAGATCGCCCCCGGGCCCGTCCTGACGACCACGGCCGAACTGGTCGCCGCGCTGCGCGACCTGCCGGCCGTCAGCGCCGAGCACGCCGAGCGGTACGCCGACTTCGCCGCCCTGTTCTGCGCGGAGGAGACCGGCAAGGCGGCGGCGCGTGTGGTGGAGGCGTTCTTCTCCGGCCTGCCCGGCGAAAAGGGCACATGAACGCGGTCGTGTTCGCCTGCATGGACGCCGACACGCTCGGCGGCGTGCAGCAGGTGACCCACACGGTCGCCCAGGGACTGGCCCTGCGCGGGCACGAGGTGCACGTCATCGGCCTGCACCAGGCGCCCGAGCCGTTCCGGTACGTCGAGCGGCCGCTGTACGAGCGCCACGTCGTGCAAGGGCGGCCGCTCGGCGAGGGCGTCCGGTGGGTGGCGCGCGGCCGGGTGGCCCGGCTGCTGGCCTCCATCGGCCCCGGGTACGCGGTGCTGACCTCGCCCGGAGCGGTGTCCTGGCTGGCCGACCTGCTGCCGCCGCGGCTGCGCGCCATCGGGCAGTACCACGGCTCGTACGAGCGCGCCCGCGGCACCACGCACCTGGCCTCGGTACGGCGCGACTACGGCGCCCTGGACCAGGCCGTCTTCCTCAGCCCCGAGGACGCCCGCCGGTTCGCCGAGGAGGCGCTGCTGCCCAACGCCGCCCACCTGCCCAACCCGCTGCGCGCCTGGCCGGACAGGACGTCCCCTCTGGATGTGCCGCGCGTGCTCGGGGTGGGCCGGCTGGCCCCGGTCAAGCGGTTCGACCGGCTCATCACCGCCTTCGCGCGCGCCGGCCGCACGCGCGGACACTGGGAGTTGCACCTGATCGGGGACGGGCCGGAGCTGACCCGGCTGCGGGCGCACGCCTCCTCGCTCGGGATCGGCGACCGCGTGGTGTTCCGCGGCCGGGTGCCGGCCGCGCGGATGGGGCAGGAGTTCCTCGACGCGGCGATCTTAGGGCTGTCCAGTGAGCATGAAGGGCTTCCCCCGGCCGTGGCCGAGGCCGCCTCGTACGGCATGCCGTCGGTGGCCTTCGATGTCTCGGGCGGGGTGCGCTCGCTCGTGCTCGACGGCACGACCGGGACGCTGGTGCCGCCCGCGGACGTCGAGACGTTCACCGCCGCGCTGAGCGCGCTGATGGCCGACCCCGCCCGGCGCGGACGCCTGGGCGCCGCGGCCAGGGCACGGGCCGCGGCGTTACGGCCGGAGAACGTCCTGGACCGCTGGGAGACCCTGTTCGCGCACATCCGCCGCTGACCGGTCGTCCTGGAAGGGGACCCTCGGGACGGGGACGGACTCCTGGAAGGGGGCCCGCGGAACAGGGGTGGACTCCTGAAAGGGGGCGCGGGGGGCGGGGACGGTGAGGAGGGACAGCTGGCCGGAGGTGAGCATGGCGGCCACCGGGCCGGGCTCGCGGCGGCTGTTCACCTGGTCGCGGAGGCGCTGTTTGCGCAGCGACAGCCACCGCCGGGCCGCCGTCCTGCGGTAGGCGAGAAGCCGCGGGACGAAGGGCCGCGGGCCGCCCGCCGGCTCGTAGCCCCTGGCGCGCAGGCGTCCGCCCAGGACGCTGTCGCACAGCGCGATCTCCCACGGCTCCAGCCGGGTGGTCCAGCTTCCCACCCTGGCCTGGGTGATCTCCTGGTGGGTGTTGCTGTGCCACACCTTGTGGGAGGGCACCGCCGCCGTCGCCATGCGCCGGGGCTCGCACATCGCGGGGTCGAACTCCTCGCCGAGGAAGCGGCACACCTTGGCCAGCTCGCCGTGCGGGTCCGCGGTCAGGTCCTCGTACCGCAGCTCGTGGAAGGTACCGGCCGGCAGCCTTTCGGCGTAGCGGCGCCCGAGGTCGACGGCCTCCGCCCAGGTGGCGATCGCGTGGAGGATGTCCAGCTTGTACCAGGTCATCTCCTTGAGCGAGGCGACGCAGTCGCGTCCGTCCCTGACCAGATGGACGAACTGGGCATCGGGGAACAGGCGCAGCAGCGCGCCCACATGCCGGATGTAGCAGGGCCGCTTGTCGCCCCAGCGCGGCTTGCCGAACCGCTCGGCGTACGCGCGGAACGCCTCGCCGATCACCGAGCCCAGCGACCCGGGTCCCTCGACCGCCCTGCGGACGTAGGCCGCGCGGTCCAGACCCAGCTCGCCGAACCTGGTGCTCCGGTCGGTGGTGATCCACTCGGCGAGCCCGCGGCGGTTCTCCGCCTCGCGCATGTCCCCGTGCAGGCGCCGGCGGAAGTACGCCTGGAGCAGGAAGCGGTTCTCCGGCGGCACCGCGATGCGCGGGTGCGAGTGCAGCATGAGCTGCAGCATCGTGGTGCCGGAGCGCGGGCAGCCGATCACGAAGACCGGCCGGTCCGTCCGCATCGGCTACACCCCCGTGAAGAACGGGTCGGTGCGCACGTGCGGTTCGTCGTCCGGACCGGCGGGCGGGGGCGCGGCCCCCGCCGCGAGGGCCCGGGTGGACTGCCACATGCGGTAGACCAGGAAGATCTCGTTGAGGACGAGGAGCGCGCCCGCGCCGGTGGTGACGGGCAGCAGCGCCGCGGGCCCGAGCACCGGGCCGACGATGAACACGGCCGCGTGGAACTCGATGCCGCTCATCAGGTGCGTGCGCACGCGGTGCCGGGCCAGGCACAGGCCGACGCGCTGACGCAGGCCGGCCGGCGGCTCCTCCCCCTCCGGCGGCGAGGGGACCTGCCGGGCGTCCACCGCGTGCCAGGAGGCGGTCGCGCCGTCGGGCGCCGCCTGCCCGTAGGAGGCCGCGTGGCCGTGCGGGCCCGTCCAGTCGTGCGAGGACGCCTGGTCGAAGGGGGCCGCGCGGTCGTAGGGGTAGGTATGCCCGTACTCGCTGGACGGGGACGCCTGGCGGGGGATCAGCGGCCCGTTGTAGGTCTCGGTGGGCTGGTCGGCGTTGTCCGCGTTGTCCGCGTTCACCGCGTTCACCGTGTTGTCTGCGCTGTCCGCCCTGTCGATGTGCTCGCCCGGTGACCGTCCGGGCGCGCGCGGCCCGGGCGGCGCGTCCTCGAACCGGTAACCCGGGTCGGCCATCTGGTCGTACGGGTCGTAGGGATCACAGGGGTCGTAGCCGGACGGATCCGGCGGCTCGTTCGCGGCCGCCGCGGCGGCGTAGGGCATGTCGTACTCGGGATCCAGCGCCAGCGACTCCACGGCCATCGCGTCGCGGACCGCGTCCAGCTCCTCGCGGCGGGCTGCGCGCCTGCGCGCCTTCACCGTCTGACGCACCCGCTTCATCTGGGGGGCGTTGACGTACCGGAACAGGTCCAAGATGGCGATGCCCGCCCCGAGCAGCACGAACGCGAGCCGGCCGGTCGCGGCGTACTGCCCGTAGGCAAGGCCGGCCGCGCAGCAGACCACCCGGATGCGGTCGCCGACGTAGTCCAGCCACAGCCCGAACGGGGTCCCGGTGCCCTTGAGCCGGGCGATCTTGCCGTCAACGCAGTCGATCATGAAGCTCACATAGAACAGCACCGCGCCGAGCACCAGGTGGCCCATGGCGAAGCAGCCTGCGGAGACCATGCCGAGGACCAGCGAGAAGCGCGTAAGGGCGTTCGGGGTGATCTCGGTGTGATTCGCTACGAACAGTGCCACCCGGCAGGCCACCGGGTCGACCATGAACACCGTCCACCATGAGTCTCTGCGTTTGCGCGTCGCGAGGACGTCATCGAGCGAATATGGCCTCATGACTGCCAGCATGGCCACGCGAAGCCACCGAAAATCACCGTCTGTAACTAACATGAGATCTCTAGATGGTTTCTTGACCGCCACCGGCGACCGCCTCCGAGGGCTTGACCTTCCCCTCCGCCGTCCGCCGCGCGAAGCCGAATCGCGTCTCTCCCGGGGCTCCGCCCCTGGTGCCGGACCCATACCGATATTGAGCCACTTATCCGGTTATAAGTACGGCTGGGATAGGGTGACGCGGCGCCGAGCCAAGGAGGATTTTCGATGCGGCGATGGATTCCCACCGTGATCGCGACCACGATGGCACTGGCGGCCACGCCCGCCGCCGTGGCGTCCACCGGCCAAGCCGCCTCCGGCCCGGCGCGGACCGGCCAAGCGAGAGCCGCCGCCGCCTCCTCCACGGCCACCGCCTCGTCCACGGGCGCCGTCTCCTCCACGGGCGCCGCCTCTTCCACGGCCGCCGGCAAGGTGAACTGCGCCAAGGTGAAGTGCATCGCGCTGACCTTCGACGACGGCCCCGGCCGCTACACCTCCACGCTGCTGGACCTGCTCAAGCGGCACCACACCAAGGTCACCTTCTTCCTGGTCGGCGCCCAGATCGGCAAGTACCCCTCGGTCGTGCGCAGGATGGCCCGCGAGGGCCACGAGATCGGCGACCACACCTACGACCACCCGCACCTGACCACCCTGCCCGACGGCGACATCAGGGACGAGCTGACCCGCCCACGGGACGCGATCAAGAAGCTCACCGGCAGGGCGCCCGACCTCATGCGCCCGCCCTACGGCGACACCGACGAGCGGGTGGGCGGCATCGCGGCCGAGCTCGGCATGGCGCAGATCCTGTGGAACGGCACCAGCCGCGACTGGGAGCTCCGCGACACCGCCGCCATCACCAAGAAGGTGCTCGGCCTGGCCAAGCGCGACCGCGTCGTCCTCATGCACGACGTGTGGCCCGAGACGGTGAAGGCCATGCCGAAGATCCTCACCTCACTGGAGAAGAAGGGTTACCACGTCGTCCCGGTGACCGCCCTGCTGCGCGGCAGGTCGCTGGCCGCCGGCGAGGTCTACCCCGTGGGCGGCTGGAACTGACCGGCCGGCCCGCCGCGCCGACCGGCGGATCGCCGCGACCTACCCGTCACCACAACCGACCGGTCACCGCGATCGAGCGGCCGTCGCAACCGACCGGCCGTCAGGGCGGGCGGCTGCTAACGTTGCCCGCGTGACCCCTCCCGCAACGACCCAGGCAGGCCGGCGATGAACGACGGGCACGAGAAGGCCGAGCTGTACGCGATGGACATCTCGGACGTCACCTGGCTCAGCGCCCCCGGCAGCGCGTCCGACGACCGCATCGAGATCGCCTATCTGCCGGGCGGCGCGGTCGCGCTCCGCAACCCCGCCGACCCCAACGGCACGGTGCTGCGCTTCACACCGGGCGAGTGGAACGCCTTCGTCCTCGGCGTCCGCGACGGCGAGTTCGACGACTAGGGACTGACCGACTCCTAGCCGCCCGCCTCGGCCATCGCCGCGAGGCGGCGGGCGAGCGCCGCGGCGGCCTCCCGCAACTCGACGGGCTCCAGCACCTCCACCTCGAAGCCCAGCCACGCCACGTGCAGGGCGAGCCGGTCGAGGTCGTCCCCGCCGGTGACGAGCAGGCACCACCCGTCACGGTCGTCCTCGACCCGCCCCACCTGTGGCGGCACCAGCCGCCGCACCTGGTCGGGCATGGCGTGCACCCGCACCCGGGCCACATACCGGTACGGCGCCCCGGTCACCGACCGCTGCACGTAGGCGACCGGGTCCGGATGCTCCCGCGGCCGGAAGCGCCAGGTCGTGGCCGCCACCTCGCGCATGCGGTCCAGCCGGAAGGTGCGCCAGTCGTCGCGGTCGACGTCCCAGGCCATCAGGTACCAGCGGCGGCCGGTGGACACCATGCGCACCGGTTCGACCGTGCGCTCGCGCTCACCGCCGTCGCGGCCGGTGTACCCGAACCGCACCCGCACGGCGTCGCGGCAGGCCCGCGCGAGCGTCACCAGCAGCTCGGCGTCGATCGCGACCTCGGGGACGGCCATGGTCGCGGTGGCGCCGTACACCGCCCGCACCTCGGCGCGCAGCCGGGGCGGCATCACCTGGTCGAGCTTCGCCAGCGCCCGCAGCGCCGCCTCGCCCGCCCCGGCGACCGTGCCCCCCGACTCCAGCCGCAGGCACACCGCCGTCGCGATCGCCTCCTCGTCGTCCAGGAGCAGCGGCGGCAGCCGGGTGCCCGCGCCGAGCCGGTAGCCGCCGCCGACGCCCGCCGTCGCGTGCACGGGGTAGCCGAGCGCGCGCAGCCGTTCCACGTCGCGGCGCACCGAGCGGTCGGTGACCTCCAGCTCGGCGGCGAGCTCGGACGCGGTCCAGGACGGCCGGCGCTGCAGCAGCCCCAGCAGCCGCAGCACCCGCTCGGTCGTCGCCTCCACGGTCACGCGTCCATCGTTCCACAGATCGCGGAACGATCCTGTCCGCTATATGCGGGAGGTTGGTCCCATGACCGACCAGACATGGAACTCCCTGCTCCGCGAGCAGTTCGCCTGGCACTGGACCGAGCAGCTGCGCGATCGTCTCCAGGGGCTCACCGATGACGAGTACTTCTGGGAGCCGGCGCCCGGCTGCTGGAACGTCCGCCCGCGCGGCACCGGCACCGCACCGATCCAGGCGGGGTCGGGCGCGATGACCATCGACTTCGCGATGCCCATGCCCGAGCCGCCGCCGTTCACGACGATCGCCTGGCGACTCGGGCACGTGATCGTCGGCGTGCTGGCCGTGCGCAACGCCGCGCACTTCGGCCGGGCGAGCACCGACTACCAGTCCTTCGAGTACGCCCCGACCGCGGCCGCGGCGCTGGCCCAGCTCGACGCGGAGTACGCCACCTGGCTGGCCGGGGTCGAGTCCCTCGGCGAGACCGGCCTTGCCCGCCCGTGCGGCGAGGCGGAGGGACCCTACGCCGACCGGTCCCTGGCTACGCTGGTGCTGCACATCAACCGCGAGCTGATCCACCATCTGTCCGAGGTGTGCCTGCTCCGCGACCTCCACCTGCACACCCACCAGTTGACCGGCCGGGAGGCGAGCTGAGATGGCCCGCGACGTACAGATCACCTTCGACTGCGCCGACCCGGCCGCGCTGGCGGCGTTCTGGGCCGAGGCCCTGGGCTACCGGACGCAGGACCCGCCCAAGGGCTTCGACTCATGGGAGCAGGCCCTGGAAGCGATGGGCGTGCCGCCCGAGAACCGCAACGACGCCTCGGCGGTGGTCGATCCCGACGACGCCGGGCCGCGGCTGTTCTTCCAGCGGGTTCCCGAGGGCAAGCAGGCCAAGAACCGCGTGCACCTCGATGTGCGGGCGGCCCCGGGGCTGGAGGGCGACGCGCGGATGGCCGCCCTGGAGGCGGAGGCCGAGCGGCTGGTCTCCCACGGCGCCACCCGCCTCCAGCGCCACGACCCCACACCCCCACTCGGCGCCGGCCACATCGTGATGACCGACCCCGAAGGCAACGAATTCTGCCTCGACTGACCAGCCCCCACCGACCCCGGCACACCCGGTCGACCAGGAATGACGCCTCGCAGCACCAGGCACCGAGCGCGATGACCATGCACCGTCACCTTGGACGGTGTACGGGTTCTCCGCCGTACCCGGGCGCCGATATCGCCGTACCCCGTCCCACCGCTTCGGCGCCATAAAAGACCGACAGGTCATGACGAAGGGGAAGCCGGAGCAGCCGGGGCGTCTCGGTCAATCCGGCGCCCATGACCGGCTGACCGGGATCCCCCACTCCGGGCGTTCGCGACCCGTGACCGGCGCCGGATCGGCGGAACACGAGACCGCGACCTCCCCGCCACCCGGCAAAACCGGCGCCACACTCCCCACCCGGTATCCACTACCCGTGACCGGCGCCGGATCGGCGGAACACGAGACCGCGACCTCCCCGCCACCCGGCAAAACCGGCGCCACACTCCCCACCCGGTATCCACTACCCGTGACCGGCGCCGGGGCGGCGGGGTGGGGGACGGCGGTTACGGCGCCGCTCTACGGTGGGTGACCTGGCGAACGGTTGTGGAGGGCGTGTCGGCGTTATCGGGGGACCACGTCGATGAGGGCGGCGTTGCCCTCGTCGTCGATCTTCACCACGGCCGCGGCGCGGTCGGCCGCGAGTTCGGAGCCGACGCGGCGGGCCTTGTCCTCGGGCAGGAACAGGCTGTCGATGCCACACCGCAGGTCCCCGTACCCGCCGGTGCGGCACGCCAGGTACGGGCCGGCGGCCGGGCGCCGCCGCTCGACGCCGGCCCCCTTCCATAGCGCGCCGTCGCGAACCAGTGGCACGTACACCCGGCCCGCCGCCTGCCCCTCGGCGGACGGCAGGCCGGGGTAGGTCAGCATCACGTACGCGCCCCTGAACGGGTCGACCGGGTCCACCGGCCCCGCCGCGAGACGGTACTCGGTCCCGGTCAGCCGGGCGGAGAGCTGCGGTCGCAGCACCATGACCAGCAACGCCATCTGGAGCAGCAGCGCCGCGGCCACCATGACGGCGGTGCGCCGGGAGACCCGTGAGGACGATCCGCTCATCTGGTCGCCTCCATCAGCCGCCGGCGCCCGTACTCGACCAGCGCCCCGGTGACAATGAAGATCACGCCGAGCGCCAGGAACAGCGCCGCGCCCGACAGCAGCGGCTGGAACACCGCGAAGCTCTGCGCCGTGACGAAGACCACCAAGGCCACAGTGGCGAGCAACACGAGGTGGGTCTCGTCCCGCCGGGCCGCCGCGACCGCGAACCAGCTCGCCGCGAGGATGTACACCAGCGTGCCCGCCACGGCCCGCGCGGTCTGCGCGGCGGTGAACCCGCCCATCGCCGGCTCGGCGTCGCCGGGGGCCCACGCGACCAGGCCCGCCGCGGCGACGACCATGACCAGCGCCGCGAGCACTTCGTACCGGTCGCCCCTGCCGCCGAGGACCCGCCTCGCGAGCATCTCGCGCAGGTCCTGCGGGCGACCGAGGACCTGCGCCGCGGCCGCCTCGCGCCGATCCCCCGCGCCGCCGAGGACGAGCGCCGCACCCGCTGCCACGGCCGCTGCGGTGAGCCCCGCCCACAGCGCCGGCGCGCCGTACATCTCGCCTTGTGAGACGCCGGGGAAGGCCGCGACGAACAGTCCGGCCAGCGCCAGCAGGAACCCCGCCGCCCGCCAGACCGCCGCGAACCGCCCGGACCAGGGACTCGGCGCGACGACGTCCCTCACGATCCCGGCGGGGACGGGGCCGCCCGTCACGACCCCGCCGGCACGGACGGGGCCGTCATGCGTTTCGCCGGCGCCGGAGGAGCCCTGCTGAGTTCCGCCGGCGCCGTCTGGTCCGGCGGTGGCCCCGGCGCGCGTGCGGGGGCGTTCGTGGAGGACGGCCAGGGAGACGGCCGCCGCTCCGGCGGCCGTCAGGGAGACGGCGACGCCTCCGGCCGAGTCGGTCTGCTCGCCGGCCCACCAGCCGTACCAGGACGCTCCGAGGACGAGGGCCGCGAGCAGCGGCCCGGCGGCGCGGGTCGCGTACGCGTACGCGAGTGCGCCCGCCGCCCAGACGCCCAGCAGGCCGGAGCCGTACGCCGGGACCTGCAAGCTCTGCGCGGCCTGGAAGACCACTCCTCCTGCCGCCAGAACCGCCACCAGCCGGGCCGCCGATCTCACCGCCGGGCCGGCGAGCGCCTCGCCGAGGACCGCGGCGGCCAGCCAGACCACGGTGATGCCGGCGAAACGGGCCAGCGGCGACAGCTGATCGAGGTTGGCCGCCACGACCCAGATGAGCCCGACGCCGAGGAAGCCGCCGCCGAGCAGCAGGACGACGCGCTCCAGGCTCAGCCTCCGCCCGGGGACGTACCGGCCGGCGATGCGCTCGGCGGCGGTCGCGTCGATGACGCCCTCCGCCTGCCAGCGGGCCAGCTCGCCGCGCAGCCACGCCAGCCGCCGGGCCGGGACGCGAACCCGCGTCGGTTCCATACCGCGTTCCTTTCCTTCGCCCCCGTAGTCCGTCATGCCCCGGAACCGGGCGCTTCGCCCGGGCGCGGGCCCGTCCACGCCCGCGCCAGCCTCCGGCCGGCGCGCTGCATGGGGCGCTCGACGAAGCGGTAGGTCAGCCGGCTCAGCGCCAGCACCACGACGAGGAAGGCGACGGCCAGCAGCGCCTGCACGCCGACGGGACGCTCGCGGGGATCGCCGAACACGGCGAGGAACAGCTTCAGCAGCGGATGGTGCAGCAGGTACACCGAGTAGCTGATCACCCCGAGCCTGACCAGCGCGCGCGGCACCGCGCGGCGGCGCAGGGCCATGCCGCCCGCGAAGGTCAGCGCGACCAGCGCGAGCGTGGTGATCCACACCCTCGGGTGGGCCCACCAGCCGGAGGGGAAGGCGAAGAAGGGGACCGCCGCCAGCACGGCCGTCACGACGGCGACCGCGCGCAGGCCGCCGGTCTGCCCGCGCTCCCAGCGGTGGATCACCGTGCCGGTGAACATCACCGCGAGGATCGCCGGCCCGAGCCACGGGGTTCGGCTGCCGAGCAGCACCAGCGTCACGGCCAGACCGCCGAGGAGCACCGCGCCGGCCCGGCGCGCCCACCCGGACGGGGCGAGCACGCAGGCCAGGCCCGCCACGAAGGCGCCGAGCGCGGCGAACGCCGCCGGGCCGCGGTCGAGGACGGGAGCCGCCAGCAGCAGCCCGACGACCAGCGCCGCGAGGGCGAACCCCACGGCGCACAGGCCGCTGCGGCGGTGGACCCCCGCGACGAACAGCACCGTCACCAGCAGGTAGAAGACCATCTCGTAGGAGAGCGTCCACATCGTGTCGGCGACGCCGCCCGAGCCGACCACGTCCAGCAGCATGGTGGCGTGCGCGGCCGCCGTGGCCGCGTCGGGCACCACGGCCGGCCGCAGCGGCACCAGGGGCAGCGACGCCAGCACCAGCCCGGTGACCAGCAGGTACAGCGGGTAGAGCCGGAAGAACCTGCCGACCCAGAACGCACGGACATCGCCCCTGTGCTCCAGCGAGGCGGGGATGATGTAGCCGCTGACCAGGAAGAACACCAGCACGCCGTACATGCCGAGGTTGAACCAGCCCGGCCGCAGCCCTGGCAGGAAGCGGTAGAACATGTGCTCCAGGAGCACGGCCGTCGCGCCCACGCCTCTGATCGCGTCCAGCCATGCCAGGCGCGGCCCGGAACCCGGACCGGCGGGGGACGGCGCGGTGCGCGGCTGAGCCGTAAGCATTTGCCAGAATTTACTCGGTCAGCGACCGTCCAAACCCTGAACTCCGGCACTCATTCCGCTTTGTCCGATATGTCGACCGGGTGGCCGGTCACTCCCACTCGATGGTGCCCGGGGGCTTGCTGGTCACGTCGAGGACCACGCGGTTGACCTCGCGCACCTCGTTGGTGATGCGGGTGGAGATGCGCGCCAGCACGTCGTACGGCACGCGCGACCAGTCGGCCGTCATGGCGTCCTCGCTGGTCACCGGCCGCAGCACGACCGGGTGCCCGTACGTGCGCCCGTCGCCCTGGACGCCGACCGAGCGCACGTCGGCGAGCAGCACCACCGGGCACTGCCAGATCTCGCGGTCGAGACCCGCTCGCGACAGCTCCTCGCGGGCGATGGAGTCGGCCTCGCGGAGGATCGCCAGGCGGTCCTCGGTCACCTCGCCGACGATGCGAATGCCCAGCCCGGGGCCGGGGAAAGGCTGGCGCCACACCATCGCCGGCGGCAGCCCGAGCTCTTCGCCCGCCCGGCGCACCTCGTCCTTGAAAAGGGTGCGCAGCGGCTCGACCAGGCTGAACCGCAGGTCGTCGGGCAGACCGCCCACGTTGTGGTGCGACTTGATGTTCGCCGTGCCGGTGCCGCCGCCCGACTCGACCACGTCCGGGTACAGCGTGCCCTGGACCAGGAAGTCGACCGGCCCGTCGGCGAGGATGGCGCGCTGCTCGTCCTCGAAGACCCGGATGAACTCGCGACCGATGATCTTGCGCTTCTCTTCGGGGTCGGACACCCCGGACAGCGCCTTCAGGAACCGCTCGGCGGCCTCCACCACCCGCAGCCGCACCCCGGTGGCGGCCACGAAGTCGCGCTCGACCTGCTCGGCCTCGCCCTTGCGCAGCAGGCCGTGGTCGACGAACACGCAGGTCAGGCGGTCGCCGATCGCCCGCTGGACGATCGCGGCGGCCACCGCGGAGTCGACCCCGCCCGACAGGCCGCAGATGGCCCGTCCCTCGGGGCCGACCTGCCGCCGGACGGCCTCGACGGCGTCCTCGACGATGTTGAGCATGGTCCAGGAGGGGCGGCAGCCCGCGGCGTCCAGGAAGTGCTTCATCACCGCCTGACCGTGATCGGAGTGCAGCACCTCGGGGTGGAACTGGACCCCGTACAGGCCCCGCTCGGGGCACTCCATGGCCGCGACCGGGGTGTCGGGCGTCCACGCGGTGACCGTGAAGCCCTCGGGGGCGGAGGAGACGCTGTCGCCGTGCGACATCCAGACCGACTGGACGGCGGGCAGCCCGGCGAACAGCACGCCCTCGCTGCCCACGGTCAGCGGCGTGCCGCCGTACTCGGCGATGCCGGTGTGCGCCACCTCGCCGCCGAGGACCCGGGCCATCTCCTGGAAGCCGTAGCAGATGCCGAACGTCGGCACCCCGGTGTCGAACAGGCCCTCCGGCGCCGCGGGCGCGCCCTCGGCGTACACCGACGCCGGGCCGCCGGACAGGATGATCGCCTTCGGGTTCTTCGCGAGCATCTCGCTCACCGGCATCGTCGAGGGCACGATCTCGGAGTACACGTGGCACTCACGGACCCGCCGCGCGATCAGCTGCGCGTACTGCGCGCCGAAGTCGACGACCAGGACCGTGTCGAACTCAGACACCGGAAGGACCCCCAAAGGAAAGACGCCGCGGTCCCCACAGTCTATCGGCGCCTCTACCCGCCGGAACGCGCCCGCCGACGGCCCGCTCCCACCGGCCGTCCGGCGCCCGCCCGTCCCTGATCCTGAACCGCGCCACGTCCCGGTGCGTCGTAGGGGCATGAGGACTTCGATCGGTACGGCCGCCGCGGCGCTCGCCACCGCGCTGCTGGTGGTGGCGTGCACGGACGCCGGGAGCCGCACGGCCTCCCCGGACGTGCCGCCGGCGACGCTGGGCGCCATCCGCCTGGTCGCCTACACCGGCTGCGACGACATGCTGGCCGGGCTGCGCGAGGCGACGGTCAAGAACGTCGGCCCCTGGGGCATCGGCCCCGGCCAGATCTTCACCGCCACCGGCAGGTCGGCCGACGGGCGGATGACCGCCGACGCGAAGTCCGCCGTCCCCGGTTACTCCACCACCAACGTGCACGAGGCGGGCGTCGACGAGCCCGACCTGGTGAAGACCGACGGCGAGCGCATCATCACCTACGCGCGGGGCGTGCTGCGCGTCGTGGACGCCGCGTCCAGGAAGGTCACCGCCGGCCTGCGGCTCGTCCCGGCCGACAAGGGCTACGCCCCCGCGAACCTCCTGGTCCACGGCGACCGCGCCCTCGTGCTGTTCACCGAGGGCGGGATGGTGCCGTTCGGGGACAGGGCCATGCGCCCCGCGGCACGCCCGGGCCCTCAGTACACACTGGTCGACCTGAAGGAGATGAAGATCCTCGCGTCGATGGCCACCGCCGGGTCCCATGTGGACGCCCGCATGATCGGCTCGACCGTGCGCATCGTCGTCCGGTCCCAGCCGGAGATCGCCTTCACCCACCAGCCCGGCCCGGACGAGCCCGAGGCCGAGCTGATCCGGCGCAACCAGGAGATCGTCCGTGCGGCGCCGGTCGACGCCTGGCTGCCCACCTGGGAGATCACCGGGCCCAGGCGCGCGACCACCAAGCACAAGGTGGCCTGTGAACGGGTCAGGCACCCCCGGCAGTACTCCGGCACCTCGATGCTGACCGTCCACACGGTGGAGTTGGAGGCCGGGTTCGACGGCGACGAGCCGATCAGCGTGGCCGCCGACGGCGACACCGTGTACGCCACTCCGACCAGCATGTACGTCACCAGCAACCCCCGCTGGGGGTTCCGGAACGGCATGATCGACGACACACCCCCGCCGCCTCCGACGCTCACCCCCGCCACCCCGGTCACCCCGGCCGGGACCGACCTGCCCGCGACACCCGGCGCGAGCGGCTCCGCCGTGGCCCCCGGCCAGACCGGTGCGACCGTGACACCCGGCGGGAACGCCTCGGCCGTGGCGCCCGGCCAGACCGGTGCGCCGGTAACGCCCGGCGGGGACGGCTCGACGGTCGCTCCCAAGGACCCGCCGAGCACTCCGCCCGCCGAGAAGATCGAGCCGAGCGACGACCCGTCGATGCCCTCGCTGCTGCCCAAGCCCACGGCGACGATGACCCCCACCCCGCCGGACGCGAGCCCCGCGCCCACCCTGACCTCGACGCCCGCGCCCAGCGCGGCGACCCCTTCCGCCTCGCCCTCCTGGACGCCGAGCGGCGCGCCGAACGCGACGGCCGCCCCGGAGCCGCCCGAGCAGACCGAGGTGCACCGCTTCGACATCAGCGGCGCGGGAGTGCCCGAGTACGTCGCCTCCGGCGCGGTGCCCGGTCGCCTGCTCAACCACTACGCGCTGTCGGAGTACGAGGGGAACCTTCGCATCGCCACCACCACCTTCGACGGGGCGGGCGTGGCCACCGGCAGGAGGTCCAGCGCGGTCTACGTGCTCGACGCCGGCACCCTGTCCAAGGTCGGCGAGGTCACCGGCCTCGGCGCGGGCGAGCGCATCTACTCGGTGCGCTTCATCGGCCCGGTCGGCTACCTGGTGACCTTCCGCCAGGTGGACCCGCTGTACACCCTGGACCTGCGCGACCCCGCGGCGCCGAAGGTCACCGGCGAGCTGAAGATCACCGGTTTCTCCGCCTATCTGCACCCCGCCGGCGACGGGCGGCTGATCGGCGTCGGGCAGGAGGCGAGCGAGGAGGGCAGGACGCTGGGCACCCAGATCTCCCTGTTCGACGTCAGCGACCCGGCCAAGCCGGCCAGGCTGGCGCGCTTCCACCAGGAGAAGTCCGGCTCGGAGGCCGAGTGGGACCCGCACGCCTTCCTGTACTGGCCGGCGACCGGGCTCGCCATGCTGCCGCTCGGCAGCTGGGGCGGCCACACCGACGACTACCGTACCGCCGCCCTGGTCCTGAAGGTCACCGACGACTCGATCACCAGCCGCGGCACGATCACCCACCCGAAGGAGAAGAGCCCCAAGGGCTTCGCGCCGGCCACCCCGACGATCCAGCGCTGCCTGATCGTCGGCGACACCCTGTGGACCCTGTCGGACAGCGGCCTGAAGGCCAGCGACGCCACCACCTTGGCCGACCGGTCCTGGATTCCCTTCACCGGCTGACCGCGCCGCCCCGCAGGGACGGCCGGGCCGCCGGAGCGGACGGCCAGGCCTCCGGCGGGGCGGCTGGTCGCCGGTGAAGGTCGGGGAGCTTCCGGGTCGTATCGCGCAATACGCCCCGGAGTGCCGGGCCGCACGGCTCCGGGCTCGCGAGGGGCCGGAACGTGCGGCCAACGGCAGCCCCGACCGACCGGCTCGACGCCGGAACCGAAGACCGCACCGGTCAGACCGGCCCGATCTCCGGACCGCACCGATCAGACCGGCTCGATCTCCGGAACGCGGACCGCACCGATCAGACCGGCTCGACCTCCGGAGCGCGGACCAGACGATCAGGCAGGTTCGATCTCCGGAGCGCGGATCGCGGACGGATCAGACCGGTTTGGTGTCGGGTTCGGGGACCGGGACGATGTCGGGGGCGCCAAGGCGGATGGCGTCGGCCTCCTGGTCGGTGTCCTGCTCCTGCGAGGCGCGCTCGGCCTCGACGCGCTTGGCGTAGTACTCCACCTCGCGCTTGACCTGCTCGGCGTCCCAGCCCAGCGGCCCGGCGAGCAGCTCGGCCGCCTCCTGGGCGACGGCCGTGCCCCGGTGGAAGGTCTCGATCGAGATCCGCGTACGCCGCGCCAGCACGTCGTTCAGATGGCGGGCGCCCTCGTGCGTCGCCGCGTACACGATCTCGGCGCGCAGGTAGTCGTCGGCGCCCGACAGCGGCCGGGCCAGCGACGGATCCCGCTCGATCAGGGCCAGCACCTCGTCGATCATCGTGCCGTACCGCTGGAGCAGGTGCTCGATGCGGGCCACGTGCAGCCGTGACGACCGCGCCAGCCGGTGGCGGGCGTTCCACAGCGCCTGGTAGCCCTCGGCCCCGACGAGTGGGATCTTGTCGGTGCACGACGCCGGCACCCGCTGGTCCAGTCCGTGGACCACCGCGTCGACCGCGTCCCTGGCCATCACCCGGTACGTCGTGTACTTGCCGCCGGCGATCATCACCAGGCCGGGCACGGGGTGGGTCACGACGTGCTCGCGGGACAGCTTGGAGGTCTCCTCCGACTCTCCGGCCAGCAGGGGTCGCAGCCCCGCGTACACGCCTTCGACGTCGTCGCGGGTCAGCGGCACCGACAGCACCTCGTTGACGTGGTCGAGCACGTAGTCGATGTCCTGCCGGGAGGCGGCCGGGTGCACCCTGTCCAGCGACCACTGGGTGTCGGTGGTGCCCACGATCCAGTGGCGTCCCCACGGGATCACGAACAGCACGGACTTCTCGGTGCGCAGGATGATCCCGGTCAGGGAGTGGATGCGGTCGCGCGGCACCACCAGGTGCACGCCCTTGGACGCGCGGACGTGGATCTGGCCGCGTCCGCCGACCATCTCCTGGATCTCGTCGGTCCACACACCGGTCGCGTTGACCACCTGCCGGGCGCGGATGCTCAGCTCCGCCCCGCCCTCGAGATCGCGCACCCGGACGCCGGTGACCCGCTCGCCCTCGCGCAGGAAGCCGATCACCTTGGTGCGCGAGGCCACGTGGGCCCCGTACGAGGCGGCCGTGCGCAGCATCGTCGTGACGTACCGGGCGTCGTCCACCTGGGCGTCCCAATATTGCACCGCGCCGGTGAGCGCCGACTTGCGCAGCGCCGGAGCGAGCCGCAGCGCCCGGCGCCGCGACAGGTGCCGGTGCCCCGGCATGCCCCGGGTGAGCCCGGTGGAGAAGCCGAGCGTGTCGTACAGGGTCAGCCCGGCGGCGACGTAGGGCCGCTCCCACACATGGTGGGTCAGGGGGAACAGGAAGGGCACCGGACGGACCAGGTGGGGGGCGATGCGCTGCAGGAGCAGCGCCCGCTCCTGCAACGCCTCGCGCACCAGGTCGAAGTTGAGCTGCTCCAGGTATCGCACGCCACCGTGGATCAGCTTGGAGGAACGGGAGGAGGTGCCGGAGGAGAAGTCGCGCGCCTCGGCCAGGCCGACGGTGAGCCCGCGCGTCACGGCGTCCAGCGCCACGCCCGAGCCGACCACGCCGCCGCCCACCACGAAGACGTCCAGCTCGTAGTCGGGATCGGCCATCCGGGTCAGCGCCGCCGACCGCTCGGCCGGGCCCATGCGCGCCGAATGCATGCCGCCGTCGCGGATCTCCACCTCAGCACCCTCCCACTGAACCGATGAGTCGACACGCTCCACGCCTACGCCACTTTCAGGCACCTCGTGCCCGCGCGGACCTACGCGCCGTCGGGCCCGCTGCCACGCGTCCCCGCCCGTTCGCGCCGCCGGGTCGCCGCCATGCGCGGCCTTCGCTTCTGTGCCCGCATCGGCCCCGCCGGCTGTGTGCGCTGTCATCTGCGACCCCCTGGGGTGCGGCTTGTCGCGTCGTGTCCAATTTCTACCCGTGAGTAGATACCAGCATGCGATAGGCGTGCTCCACCGGGGTCGGCGCGGATCGCCGATGGACCGGCTCACGCGTGCCGTGCTCCATCAACCACCCCACCGATCCCCGTGCGCCCCACCTCCCACCGGTAGATCTTTCCGCCGCTCAGACCCGCACCACCCGCAGGCCGGCGTCGGTGAAGGCGGCGGCGTCGGCGTCGGTCAGGCTCGCGTCGGTGATCAGCGTGTCGATCTGGCCGATGTCGCAGATCTTCGCGAACGCGCGCCGGCCCACCTTGGAGGCGTCCGCCACGGCGACGACGCGAGAAGCCCTGCCGATCAGCAGGTTGTTCACGCTCGCCTCGCCCTCGTGGTGGGCTGACGCGCCCGCCCCGGCGTCGATGCCGTCGACCCCGAGAAAGGCGATGTCCAGGGTGACCTGCTGGAGCACCCCGGTGGCCAGCGGGCCGATCAGCTCGTACGACTGCGGCCGGGCGACCCCGCCGGTGACGACGAGCTTGACGTTCCGCCGCACGGTCAGCTCGGCGGCGATGTTGAGCGCGTTGGTCACGACGGTGATCTGGGCGCCGGCCGGAATCCGCACGGCGAGCGTCCGCGCGACCTCCGACGTCGTCGTGCCGCCGTTCATGCCGACCACGGCCCCGGGCTGGACCAGGGCGGCCGCCGCCTCGGCGATGCGCTGCTTCTCGCCGGCGTGCCGGGCCGTCTTGTAGCGGAGCGGCAGGTCGTAGCTGACGCTCTGGGCGACGGCGCCGCCGCGCGTGCGCATGAGCATCTGCTGCTGTGAGAGCTCGTCGAAGTCGCGCCGGATCGTCGCGGTCGACACCCCGAGGGTGTCCGCGGCCTCCTCCACCGTGAGGCGCCCCTGCTGGGCGAGGAGCTCCAGCAGGGAGTTCCAGCGTTCATACCGGCTCATGGTCCGAAAGCGTCGCACACCACCCGGCCACATTCACCTGTCCGCCCGACCTCGTCTGCGCAATCATGCTCATTACTGTGATAAAACCCGCAGAAGAGAGCAAACGCGTGGAGGAGGGCCCGTGACAACGCACACCGAGATGGAGATCGCCTCGCAACCGGCCTGCTGGCGCCGCGGAGCCGAGATGGCCGCCACCGCGGCCCTCCCGCGGCCCGGCGAGCGCGTGGCCGTCGTCGGCTGCGGCACCTCCTGGTTCATCGCCCAGGCGTACGCCGTCCTGCGCGAACGCGCCGGTCACGGCGAGACCGACGCCTTCGCCGCCTCCGAGGCGCCCATCGCCGTGCCGGCCTCCGCGAGCCCCCGCACCCGCCAAGCCCCCCTCGGCGCACCCACCTCCGCGGGTGCTCACACCACCAAAGTCCCGCTCGCCACACCGACCTCCGCGGGTTCCCCGGCCGCCGAAGCCCCGCTCGCCGTACGGACGGCCGCGGCCCCGCCCGGCGCCGGGGCCGCCTACGGCCGGGCCTACGACCGGGTGCTCGCCCTGACCCGGTCCGGCACCACCACCGAGGTGCTCGACCTGCTGCGCCGCCTCGACGGCACCCCGGTGACCGTCGTCACCGCCGACCCGCGGACCCCCGTGATGTCCCTCGCCGACGAGGTCGTGGTCCTCGACTTCGCCGACGAGCGGTCGGTCGTCCAGACGCGCTTCGCCACCACGCAGCTCGCCCTGCTGCGCGCCCACCTCGGCGAGGACCTCGGCCAGGCGATCGCCGACGCCGAACGCGCCATCGCCGAGCCGGTTCCCGAGGCCTTCGTCGCGGCCGAGCAGTTCACCTTTCTCGGCCGGGGATGGACGTGCGGGCTGGCGCAGGAGGCCGCGCTCAAGATGCGCGAGGCGTCCCGTTCCTGGACCGAGGCGTACCCGGCGATGGAGTACCGCCATGGGCCGATCAGCATCGCCGGCCCCGGCCGCGTGACCTGGATGCTCGGCACCGCCCCCGAAGGGATCGCCGAGGACGTGCGCGCGGCGGGGGGCGCCTTCGTCGGTGGGAACGCCGATCCGATGGCCGAGCTGGTCCGCGTCCAGCGGGTCGCGGTGGCCCGCGCCAAGGCCCTCGGCCTGGACCCCGACCAGCCACTTCACCTGACCCGATCTGTGATCCTGTCCTCATGAGCATCACACTGGCCGACGCCCGCGTCGTGACCCCCGCAGGTGTGCACGACGGCTGGATCACCATCGAGGACGGGCGCATCACCCATATCGGCCGCGGACGCGCCCCTCACGGCGACGGGCACGGCCTCGACGGGCGGTACGTCGTCCCCGGGTTCGTCGACGTCCACACTCATGGCGGCGCCGGCGGGTCGTTCCCGTCCGGCGACCAGGAGGAGGCGCGGCGCATCGCCGCCTTCCACGCCGCGCACGGCACCACGACGATCATGGCGAGCCTGGTGACGGCCTCGCTCGCCGACATCGCCCGCGCCACCACCGCCCTGGCGGAACTGTGCGAGGACGGCGTGCTGGCCGGCATCCACTTCGAGGGGCCCTACATCGCGCGATCCCGCTGCGGCGCGCACGACCCGGCTCTGCTGCGCGACCCGTCCCCCGGCGAGCTCGCCGGCCTGCTCAAGGCCGGACGGGGGCACGTCCGCATGCTCACCATCGCCCCCGAGCTGCCCGGCGGGCTCGACACCATCCGCGCGGCCGTGTCGGACGGTGTGATCGCCGCCCTGGGGCACAGTGACGCCACCTACGACCAGGCGATCGCCGGCATCGAGGCCGGCTGCACGGTCGCCACCCACCTCTACAACGCCCTGCCGTCGCTGCACCACCGCGAGCCCGGGCCCGTCGCCGCGCTGCTGGAGGACGAGCGCGTCACCGTCGAGCTGATCAACGACGGGTTGCACGTCCACCCGGCCATGCTCCGCCTGGCCGCCCGCGCCGCGGGCACCGGCCGCGCGGTACTGATCACCGACGCGATGGCCGCCGCCGGCATGGGCGACGGCACCTACCGGCTCGGCCCGATGGAGGTCGAGGTGTCCGGCTGCGCAGCGCGGCTGGTCAAGGGCGGCGCCATCGCCGGCAGCACGCTGACCATGGACGTCGCCTTCCGCCGCACGGTGCGGGAGGTCGGCCTGTCGGTCGCCGACGCCGCCGTGATGGCCTCGCTCACCCCCGCCCGCGTGCTGGGGCTGGACGACCGCGTCGGCTCCATCGCCGTCGGCAAGGACGCCGACCTGGTCGTCCTGGACGAGGACCTCACCGTCCACCGCGTCATGAGACACGGCACCTGGATCACCGCCCCATGACCCGGGAGGCTCTCCCCCGCGGGACTCCTGTAGCTGATCGTGGTGCCGTGGAACGCGCGGGTCTCCCGCCGCACATGGCGCCGTCCTCGCCGCCCACCACCCCACCGTCCCGGCGCCGAAACTCCCACCCGTCCACGGCGGAAGGCGAAAGCCCCCAGCCGTGAACGGCGGTAAGGGTCAGCTTGGTACCCATCGAGGCCCGAGTGCCCGACGGCCGAGGACCACCCCTGACGCCCAGCCTCCACGCGGGTGGGTCAGGGGACGTGGGGGGCTACCACTACCTCGACGCGCTGGAACTCTTTGAGGTCGGAGTAGCCGGCGGTGGCCATGGTGCGGCGGAGGGCGCCCATGAGGTTCATGGAGCCGTCGGCGACGGTGGACGGGCCGTGCAGGATCTGTTCGAGGGTGCCGATGGTGCCGACCTCGACGCGGGCGCCGCGCGGGAGCTCGCCGTGGTGGGCCTCGGAGCCCCAGTGGTGGCCGCGACCGGGGGCCTCGGCGGCCCGGGCGAGGGGCGAGCCGACCATGACGGCGTCGGAGCCGCAGGCGATGGCCTTGGCGATGTCACCGGAGCTGGTCATCCCGCCGTCGGCGATGACGTGGACGTACCGGCCGCCCGACTCGTCGAGGTAGTCGCGGCGGGCCGCGGCGACGTCGCCGATCGCGGTCGCCATCGGCACGGCCACGCCGAGCACGGTGCGGGTGGTGTGGCCCGAGCCGCCGCCGAACCCGACCAGCACGCCGGCGGCGCCGGTGCGCATCAGGTGCAGGGCCGCGGTGTAGGTGGCACAGCCGCCCACGATGACCGGGACGTCGAGCTCGTAGATGAACTGCTTGAGGTTGAGCGGCTCGGCGCGGCCGGAGACGTGCTCGGCGGAGACCGTGGTGCCCCGGATGACGAAGATGTCTGCGCCGGCGTCGATGACGGCCTTGTAGTGCTGGGCGGTGCGCTGGGGCGACAGCCGCGCCGCGGTGGTGACGCCCGCGGACCTGATCTCCTCGATGCGGCGGCCGATGAGCTCGTCGCTGATCGGGGCGGAATAGATCTCCTGCAGGCGCTTGGTCGCGGCCTCGCCGTGCATCTCGGCGACCTCGGACAGCAGCGACGCCGGGTCCTCGTAGCGGGTCCACAGACCTTCGAGGTCGAGGACGGCGAGCCCGCCGAGCCGCCCGATCTGGATGGCCGTCCTGGGCGAGACGACGCTGTCCATGGGGCTCACCACGACCGGCAGGTCGAAGCGGTAGGCGTCGATCTGCCAGGCGATGGAGACCTCTTCGGGGTCGCGGGTGCGCCGCGACGGCACGATGCCGATCTCGTCCAGCGCGTACCCGCGGCGTCCGCTCTTGCCACGCCCGATCTCTACCTGAGTCATGCTCTTGTCGTTCCCGTCCCTCGGTGAAGCCGCCGCTGTACTCGCGCGTCCTCGTACGTCATTACCCTCGCGCGCCCCGTTCGTCCACGGGGCGCGTCATCCCATCTGGCGCGCGCGGAGTCAGCGGCCGTGGTAGTTGGGGGCCTCTACGGTCATCTGGATGTCGTGGGGGTGACTCTCGTTGAGGCCGGCCGAGGTGATGGGCATCAGCTGGCCGTTCTCGTGGAGGTCGTCGATGGTGCGCGAGCCGGTGTACCACATGCCCTGGCGCAGGCCGCCCACGAGCTGGTGGGCGACCGCCGCCACCGGGCCGCGGTAGGGCACCTGGCCCTCGATGCCCTCGGGGATGAACTTGTCCTCGCTGGCGACGTTCTCCTGGGAGTAGCGGTCTTTGCTGAAGGAGCCGCCGCGCTCGCGGTTGCGGACGGCGCCCAGCGACCCCATGCCGCGGTAGGACTTGAACTGCTTGCCGTTGATGAAGATCAGCTCGCCGGGCGACTCTTCGCAGCCGGCGAGCAGGGAGCCGAGCATGACGGTGTTGGCGCCGGCGGTCAGAGCCTTGACGATGTCGCCGGAATACTGCAGGCCGCCGTCGCCGATCATCGGCACCCCGGCGGGACCGCAGGCGAGCGACGCCTCGTAGATGGCCGTGACCTGCGGGGCGCCCACCCCGGCCACGACGCGGGTGGTGCAGATGGAGCCCGGGCCCACCCCGACCTTGACGGCGTCGGCGCCGGCGTCGATGAGCGCCTGGGCGCCGGCGCGCGTGGCGACGTTGCCGCCGATGACGTCGACCCTGCCGTTGGCCTTGATCTTGGCGATCATGTCGCACACCCCGTGGGAGTGGCCGTGGGCGGTGTCGACCACGATCACGTCGACGCCCGCCTCGATCAGCGCCATGGCGCGCTGCTCGGCGTCACCGGCGACGCCCACCGCCGCGCCGACGACCAGGCGGCCGTCGGAATCCTTGGTGGCGAGAGGATATTGCTCGCTCTTGGTGAAGTCTTTGACCGTGATGAGGCCGCGCAGCCTGCCCTCGGCGTCGACGAGGGGGAGCTTCTCGACCTTGTTCTGGCGCAGCAGGTGGAACGCCTGGTCGCGGGAGACCCCGACCGGCGCGGTGACCAGCGGCATGGGGGTCATGACCTCGCGCACGACCCGGCTCTGGTCGGTCTCGAAGCGCATGTCGCGGTTGGTGACGATGCCGACCAGGACGCCGCCGCGGTCGGTGACCGGGACGCCGGAGATGCGGTAACGGGCGCAGAGCTGCTCGACGTCGGCGAGGGTGTCGTCGGGCGAGCAGGTCACCGGGTTGGTGACCATGCCGGCCTCGGAGCGCTTGACCAGATCGGCCTGCTGGGCCTGCTCTTCGATGGAGAGGTTGCGGTGCAGGATGCCGATGCCGCCCTGACGGGCCATCGCCACGGCCATGCGAGCCTCGGTGACGGTGTCCATCGCGGCGGAGACCAGGGGGATGCGCAGCGTGATCGACCGCGACAGGCGGGTGGTGGTGTCGGCGTCACCCGGCTGCAGATCGGAGTACGCGGGCACCAGGAGCACGTCGTCGAACGTGAGCCCCGGCTCGGTGAACTTGGCCATCTGCAACCCTCCTGCCATGGCGCTCTCAAGATGGGGAAAGGCGCCGGCCCCCTGCGGTCAGTTTAGTGGTCCGCTCATCACCGGCTCGGCGACCCTGTGGACAACCGGCCCGACGATCAGGCGGCCGTCCGTACCTGTGGATGAACGGGTCGAGAGATCCGATGATCTGCCGGTTCGGTGGGCGGCCGGTCGATGTGGCACAGCGGACAGAGAAATTTCAGGTCCTGTCATCTTTTCGGCACCAGAGAGCGGAGATCTCAGTCCTGGCGCCCGGTGTGGACAACGCACGGCGAGGCGTCACGCTTCCCTCGGCCCGCGAACCCCTGCCCCATCGGCGCAGACCGTCCCTTCCCTGGAGAATCGGGGTCTCCTGCTCGCCGGGCCGGCGCTCCTCACGCCGTCAGGCGGCGTGTGGCCGCCGTGACCGCTGTGCCACGGGAGGCGAAGGCGAGGTGGCGGGCGTCCTGGGCATCCCCGCCACTTGCCCTCATCAGGGTAGGTGGGGGTCATAAGGTGGAATGCGTGCTGGAAGACGTCCCCCGCGACCCCTTCGCGGAAGACCCCAACGACCCTGCCTCCGTGCTCGGTGATCTCGACGACTCCGAGCCGCTCACCACGACCGAACGCGAGGAGGCGCTGACCGACCTCGCCGATGTAGAGGTCTTCCGCTCGCTCCTTGAGCCCCAGGGGGTTCTCGGGCTGGTCCTCGACTGCCCCGAGTGCGGTGAACGGCACTACTTCGACTGGGACCTGCTGCGCGGCAACCTGCGGCAGATGATCGACCACGGCCGCCCCCAGGTGCACGAGCCGGCCTTCGCCCCCGACCCGGCCGACTACGTGAGCTGGGAGTACGCCAGAGGCTACGTCGACGGGGTGATCGACACCGAGGAGAGCCGCTGATCGACGTCCCTGGTGAGCGCCTGGAGCAGGCCCACCACAGGGTCGGCGTCCTGGTCGAGAGGCCGCCGCCCGGCGAGCGCGTCGATGATCGCGTCCGTCCTGACCACGTCGGCGTCGGCGTCGGACCCCCGTTTTCGCAGTGAACGGGCCGGGTGGAGGGCGGTCAAGCTATCGACTCCATGTCGGCCATCGCCCGCAGCCTTGCCAGCGCCCGATGCTGGGCGACGCGAACCGCACCTGGTGACATACCCAGTACGTTACCGGTCTCCTCGGCCGACAGTCCCGACACCACCCGCAGAATGATCAGCTCGCGCTGGTTCTCCGGAAGACGCGACAGCAGCGCGCGGGCGTGCTCGGCCTCGATGTAGCGCACCACGGTCTCCTCCGGCCCCGGCCCCTGGTCGGGACCGTCCGGCAGGTCCTGGGTGGGCACGGCGGAGCGCACCGAGCTGCGCAGCGCGTCGGCGACCTTGTGCGAGGCGATGCCGAAGACGAACGAGGCGAACGGGCGCCCCATGTCGCGGTAGCGCGGCAGCGCGGCCAGCACCGCGATGCAGACTTCCTGGGCCACGTCGTCGGCTATGTGGTAATGGCCGGACACCCGGCCCAGACGGGCACGGCAATAGCGCACCACCATCGGGCGCAGTTGCCCGAGCAGTGACTCGATCGCGGTGCGATCTCCTTGCACGGCGAGGCTCGTCAGATCCCTGAGGTCGGACTCGTCCGATCTCGTCGCAAGCCTTACCCCAGCTTTGGCGTCGGCGACGCATCCCTCGGTCACGTTAGGCATGATGCCCGCCACGATCGCGCATGTCGTCATAGTGAACGGATACGGATTGGTCACATTGACGCGACGATAACGCAGGGTAATCGAGCGAACACAGTAGTGTTTGCATATTTCACTCGCGACCCGAATTCGCTGGATATTCGTTAGATGTCGCACCAGCTCGCAGGCGGCGCGGAGCGCCCTGGCCGACGCACTGCCGCACCGGTCGGTTTACCGTCCCGTCAAATCGAGGGGCGGCAAAATCGATTCGACGCAAAAAAGCACGGCCCCCGCCCTGCGGCGGGAGCCGTGCTTCGATCGATTGATCGGATCAGTGGCCGTGACCGTGGCCGTGACCCTGGCCCGCGGCGGCCGGAGCCTCCTCCTCGGGCTTGTCGACCACGAGGGCCTCGGTCGTGAGCAGCATGCCGGCGATGGACGCGGCGTTCTGCACGGCCGAGCGGGTGACCTTGACCGGGTCGATGACGCCCTCGGAGATGAGGTCGCCATAGGAGCCGGTGGCGGCGTTGAGGCCGTGGCCGGCCGGCAGCTCGCCGACCTTGGCCGTGACGACGTAGCCCTCAAGGCCGGCGTTCTCGGCGATCCAGCGGGCCGGCTCGACCAGCGAGCGGCGGACGATGGAGACGCCGGTCGCCTCGTCGCCGGTCAGGCCGAGGTCGTCCAGCTCCTTGGCCAGGTGCACGAGCGCGGAGCCACCGCCGGAGACGATGCCCTCCTCGATCGCGGCGCGGGTCGCGGAGATGGCGTCCTCGAGGCGGTGCTTCTTCTCCTTGAGCTCCACCTCGGTGGCCGCGCCGACGCGCAGGATGCAGATGCCGCCCGACAGCTTGGCGAGGCGCTCCTGGAGCTTCTCGCGGTCCCAGTCGGAGTCGGTCTGCTCGATGGCGTGCTGGATCTCGCGGACGCGGTCCTGGATGGCCTGGGGGTCGCCGGCGCCGTCGACGACGGTCGCGGTGTCCTTGGTGACCACGATGCGCCGGGCCGTGCCGAGCACCTCGGTGCCGGCGTTGGCCAGCGTGAGGCCGAGCTCCTCGGAGATCAGCTGGCCGCCGGTCAGAATCGCCATGTCCTGCAGCATCGCCTTGCGGCGGTCGCCGAAGCCGGGCGCCTTGACGGCGACCGAAGTGAACGTGCCGCGGATCTTGTTGGTGACCAGGACGGCCAGGGCCTCGCCCTCGACGTCCTCGGCGACCACGAACAGCGGCTTCTTGGTCTGGGCGACCTTCTCGAGCAGCGGCAGGAACTCGGCGATCGAGGAGATCTTGCCCTGCTGGAGCAGGACATAGGCGTCCTCGAGGACGGCCTCCATGCGCTCGGGGTCGGTCACCATGTACGGCGACAGGTACCCCTTGTCGAACTGGAGACCCTCGGTGAACTCGAGCTCCAGGCCCATGGTGTTGGACTCTTCGACGGTGATGACACCGTCCTTGCCGACCTTGTCGAACGCCTCGGCGATCAGCTCGCCGATCTTGGCGTCCTGCGCGGAGATCGTCGCGACATTGGCGATCTCCTTCTTGTCCTCGACGGGACGGGCCCGCTCGAGGAGGCGGTCGCTGACCGCGCGGGCGGCCAGGTCGATGCCGCGCTTGAGGGACAGCGGCGACGCGCCGGCCGCGACGTTGCGCAGGCCCTCGCGGACCATCGCCTGGGCGAGCACGGTGGCGGTGGTGGTGCCGTCACCGGCGACGTCGTTGGTCTTGGTCGCCACTTCCTTGGCGAGCTGAGCGCCGAGGTTCTCGTAAGGCTTGTCGAGCTCGACCTCGCGGGCGATGGTGACGCCGTCGTTGGTGATGGTCGGCGCACCGAACTTCTTGTCGATGACGACGTTGCGGCCGCGCGGCCCGAGGGTCACCTTGACGGCGTCCGCGAGGGCGTTGACGCCGCGCTCAAGAGCGCGCCGCGCGTCCTCCTCGAACTCCAGGATCTTGGGCATTAAAAGGTCCTCCCAGCGTCAGGCCCCGGGCCTCGTGAAAGGGCCCGGGGCTTGACACGCGTATTCGGGTAAGGCTCCGTACAGGTGGTCGCTTACGCGCCCCGGGGCTTACTTCTCGATGATCGCGAGAACGTCGCGGGCGGAGAGCACGAGGTACTCCTCGCCGCCGTACTTGACCTCGGTACCGCCGTACTTGCTGTAGAGGACCACGTCCCCTTCCTTGACGTCGAGCGGGATGCGCTTCTCGCCGTCCTCGTCCCAGTTGCCCGGGCCCACCGCGAGGACCTTGCCCTCCTGGGGCTTCTCCTTGGCGGTGTCCGGGATGACCAGTCCGGAAGCGGTCGTCTGCTCGGCCTCAAGCGGCTGGACCACGATGCGGTCGCCGAGCGGCTTAACGGGAACCTTGGTGGCGGTCGTCACGATCGGACCTCCCCTTCAGATTGTGGTGATGAGCTGAAGAGGCGACCAGCGGCCTGCCGTCGCGGGTGTCAGACCTGCCTCGTCGCATTATTGATTGGCACTCTCACTAGCCGAGTGCCAACACTGAACAGTATGCAAGGCCGCCGACACAGTCAACACGGACAGGCCGCCCCAGGTCAGTCCGGTCATGAGCCACCGTACGACTCGCCCGAATTGTCCGCCTATGGGGGCAGCCTCGGCGCACGGTCGCGGTGACCCCGCGCGCTCACGAGGTCCTGCCACGCAGGCGGGAGCAGCGCGATAGCGTCGGGAGACGTGGACCTCTACGCCTTCCGCGAATTGCTGACCCCCCGCGGGCAGAAAGCCCTCGGCGAGGCCGTGGGCACTGTGACGGACGGCACAGATCCGGTGACGGCCGCCAGCCGGCTGAGGAAGACCTACGACGCCCCTCTCGCCGCGGCCGCCCTCACCCAGGCACGGCTCCGGGCGCGCGGCGCGGTCAAGTTCGGGCACGACGCCGCCCGCATGTACTTCACCCCCGACGGGCTGGAGCAGGCCACCCGCGCCGAGGTGGCCGCCCACCGCGCCCGCCGCTTCGCCGCCGGCGCACGCGTGGCCGACGCCTGCTGCGGCATCGGCGGCGACCTCATCGCCCTGGCCCGCGCCGGATGCGAGGTCGACGCCGTGGACCTCGACCCGCTCACCGTCGAGGTCGCGCGGGCGAACGTCCTCGCGCTCGACCTCGGCGACCGCGTCACCGTCCGCGCCGCGGACGCCGCGGAGGTGGACCCGGCGGCCTACGACGTGCTGTTCGCCGACCCGGCGCGGCGGTCCACCGGCAGGCGGGTCTTCGACCCGATGGGGTACTCGCCGCCGTGGCCCGCCGTGCTCGCCATGGTGGCCCGGGCGCCCGCCGCCTGCCTGAAGGTCGCGCCGGGCATCCCCTACGAGTTCATCCCGCAGGGCGCCGAGGCCGAATGGGTGTCCTACCGCGGCGAGGTCAAGGAGGCCGTCCTGTGGACGGGCGCCTTCGCCGCGGGCGGGGACCCGGGCTCCACCGAGACGATCCTGCGCAGGGCCACCCTGCTGCCCTCCGGTCACACGTTGCCGGCCGACCCGTCCCTCGGCGCGCCCGGCCACGGGCCGGTGGCGCGCTATCTGTACGAACCGGACGGCGCGGCCATCAGGGCGCATCTCGTGGCCGAGGTCGCCGCCCAGGTGTCCGGCCACCTGCTCGACCCGCACATCGCCTACATCACCGGGGACGACCCGGCCACGACTCCGTGGGCGTCGCGGTACGAAGTCCGGGAAACCCTGCCTTTCTCCCTCAAACGCCTGCGCGCCGCACTCCGGGAACGCCGCGTCGGCACGGTGACGCTGAAGAAACGCGGTTCGGCGCTCGACCTGGAGCGCCTGCGGCGAGATTTGCATCTTTCCGGGGATAACTCGTGTGTCGTGGTGCTGACCCGCATCGGCGAACGTCCCTTCGCCATCATCTGCGACCCATCCTGACCTGCCACGATGCCTTTCGCCGCCAACAAATGGGGGCAATCCAGCGATAATCACGATGTTTTAAAGTCGGACCCGAAAGTCACCGGCCGAGCCACTACAGTTGGCCAACGCGCGGGATTCTGCCTGATCCATGGTGCACCCGCCCGATTCGCCACAGAGAACGACCGTACCGACCCCACCGCCGTGCGGCCGACCGCCCGCGAGTGAAGGAGCTTTCGGTGGATCACTCCAACCACACCCTCCTCCAGGCTGGAAGCCAGACCGCCATCTCCGACCGCATGCGCGAACTGCTCGCCAGGGCGGCGCAGGACCACGTCTACGAGCAGCGCACCCAGGGCGCCGTGCTCGACGAGATCCGGCAGCGGCTGGAAGGCATGGAGTGGTTGCTGCGGGAGGTCCGCGAACGCGAGCTCGGCGGGTTGAACGGCGCGCTGGAAGGGGTCAGCGGCCGGCTCGGCGAGCTGGTCAGCCGTCCCCCGGCCTGGGCGGAGGGCCTGGCGCAGCACGTCGAGATCGTGCGCGACCGCGTCGACGGGGTGGGCAACCGCGTCGCCGGGCTCGGCGACCGCATCGAGGCCGTCGGCGACCGCGTCAAGCCCATCGCCGAGCTGCCCGGCCTGTGGACCGACCTCGGCACCGTGCGCGAAGGCGTCGCCGAGGCCCTCAAGCGCCTCCAGGCGGTCCTGGAGGGCACCCAGGGCATGCCCGAGCTGACCAGGCGCCTCGCCCAGCTCGGCGCGAGCATGGAAGCCGCGGGAGGCCGCTTCACCCGGATCGACAAGGCCCTGCTCGACCTCACCCAGCGCACGGAGCGCGTCGAGGGCGGCGTCCTGGACCTCGGCGAGGGCCTGGACGAGACCCTCTCGTCGGCCGTCCAGCGCCTCACCGGCTCCATCGAGCGGCTCGCCGGCAAGGTCGACGGCATGACCGCCAAGCTCGCCGAGACCGAGACGTGCCTGGCCGCCCGCCTGGAGGGCGTCGAAGGCCGCCTTGCGCCGATGGAGGCGCTGGACGGGCGGCTCGAGAGCGTGGACCAGCGCCTCGGGAGCGTCGACGGGCGGCTCGACGGCGTCGACGGTCGGCTCGCGGGGGTGGGTGACCGGCTGGCCGGTTTCGACGGGCGGCTCGAGACCATCGCGGGACGGGTGGACACCACCGACGGGCGGGTGAGCGACCTGTCGGGCCGCTTCGACACGGTCGACAGCCACGTCGGGGCGGTCGAGGGACGGCTGGAGACGGTCGACGTCCGCCTGCAGAGCATCGACGGCCGCATTGAGACCGCCCAATCGTGCCTCACCGGGCTCGACGGGCGCGTCGACACGGCCCAGTTCTGTCTCACCGGGCTCGACGGCCGCATCGAGACGGTCCAGTCGTGCCTCGCCGGGGTCGACGGCAACCTCGCCGGCGTCAAACAGCAGATCGCCGACGCCGACGGCCGCCTCACCGACCTGGCCCAGCACCTCACCGGCGTCGACGGCCGCCTGTCCAAGCAGGACGAACGCCTCGGCGCCATCGACGCCGGGTTCGAGGACGTCAACGAACGGCTGGAGATGGTGGACGACCGCGTCGAGGCCGTCAACCAGCGGGTGGGGCAGCTGCCCGCGCTGCTGGAGGTCGGCGAGGTGCACAAACGCGTCGGCGAGCTGATCCGCGCCCAGGCCGACGACCAGGGCAGGCGGTTCGACACGCTCGACGAGCGGCTCACCGAGGCCGCGGCGGCCCTGCCGCCCCTGGGCGAGCTGGTGGAGCTGGTCCGCGCCCGCCCCGACCGCGACCAGCTCTCGGAAACCGTCGACCAGATCGTCCAGCCGACGCACCGCGACCTCACCCGCAGGCTCGGAGCCCTGGAGGAGACCATGCTGGCGCTCGCCGAGGCCCTCCTGCGCCCCGCCCGCTCCCCCAAGGACTGACCGCCTCCCGACCGCCCGGCGCCGCCCCTCCAACGGGACCGCTCCGGCGGCACCTCATGACGGACCACTCCGGCGGCACCTCAAGACGGACCATCCCGGCGCCGCCCCACGCCGCCCCACCCGACGGGCATCGGGTGGCGAGCCGTCAGACGTGGACGGTGGTCACGGGCATGGAGGAGTCGGCGGGAATGTCCAGCGGCGAGGGGGCCACCCCTGCCGCCACCAGCTCCGACCCGAGAGCGGCGATCATCGCGCCGTTGTCGGTGCACAACCCCGGACGCGGCACGCGCAGACGCACCCCCGCGGCGTCGCACCGCTCCTGCGCCAGCGCGCGCAGCCGCGAGTTGGCGGCCACGCCGCCCCCGATCAGCAGATCCTCCACCTCGTAGCGCCGGCACGCCTGCAACGCCTTGCGCGTCAGCACGTCCACCACGGCCTCCTGGAAGGACGCCGCCACGTCCGCCACGGGCACCGGCTCGCCCGCGCGCTCCTTGGCCTCCACCCAGCGCGCGACGGCCGTCTTGAGCCCCGAGAACGAGAAGTCCAGCGTGCCGTCGTCGTACTTGCCGCGCGGGAACGCGACCGCCGTCCCCGACCCCTCGGCCGCCGCGCGGTCGATGTACGGGCCGCCCGGGAAGGGCAGGCCGAGCACCCTGGCCACCTTGTCGAACGCCTCGCCCGCCGCGTCGTCCACCGTCGAGCCGAGGGAGATCACGTCCTTGGCGACGTCCGGGACCAGCAGCAGAGACGAGTGACCACCCGACACCAGCATCGCGATCGACGGCTTCGGCAGCGGACCGTGCTCCAACTGGTCCACCGCCACGTGCGCCGCCAGGTGGTTCACCCCGTACAGCGGCACCCCGAGCCCCAGCGCGTACGCCTTGGCCGCCGCGACCCCCACCAGCAGCGCCCCGGCGAGCCCGGGGCCCGCGGTGACGGCCACGGCGTCGATGTCGGAGAAGCGCAGGCCCGCCTGCTCCAAGGCGCGCTCGACGGTCGGCGTCATGGCCTCCAGGTGCGCCCGCGACGCCACCTCGGGCACGACGCCGCCGAACCGCGCGTGCTCCTCCACGCTCGAGGCGACCGCGTTGGCCAGCAGCGTGTTCCCGCGGACGATGCCGACGCCCGTCTCGTCGCAGGAGGTCTCGATGCCCAGGACCAGAGGTTCCTCAGCCATTCGCGTTCCCCGCCTCCTCCAGCTTTCTCATCATCATGATCGCGTCGGTCCCGTCGTCGTAGTACTCGCGCCGCAACCCGATGCGCTCGAACCCGAACCGCTCGTACATCGCCTGCGCGGGCGGATTGTCCGCCCGGACCTCCAGGAACACCGCCGTCGCGCCCCGGCGCCCGGCCTCCTCCAGCAGCGCCCGCAACATCGCGCTGCCGATGCCCGCCCGCTGGTGGCCCGCGTTCACGGCGATCGTCTGCACGTCCGCCTGGTCGCCCGCCGCCGCCAGCCCGGCGTACCCGACCACCTCTCCGGCGGCCACGGCCACGATGTAGTGCCGGGTGCGCGGCTGGTCGGCCAGCTCGCCCCGCAGCATGCCCTCGCTCCAGGCGTCGAACGGGAACGTCGAACGCTCGATCGCCAGAACCGCCGGCAGGTCGTTCTCGGTCATCTGGCGCAGCGTGGCGCCGGTCATACGGTGACCTTCTTCGGCGGACCGGGCACCCGGGCGTCCGGACGGCGCAGGTATATCGGATGCGGCGCCGTCAGCACCCCGTCGTCCCCAGGGGCGCCCGCGGCCAGGCGCTCGGCGGCCAGCCCGGCCAGCGCGCCCGCGGCCGGATAGTCGGCGGCGCCCGGCACCAGCCGGTCCTCGCCCACGATCTCGGCGTACATGCGCGCACCCGCCCCGAGCACCGGCAACCCGCCCGGCACATCCTGCGGACGGTCCACCGACGGGCCCTCCACGCGCGTGCGCATGTCCGCGTAGCGGGCCCAGAAGACCTCCTTGCGGCGCGCGTCGGTCGCCACCACGAACGGCTCGTCCAGGCCGCTCGCGTACGCCAGCACATCCAGCGTGCACACTCCGTACGCCGGGACGCCGGCCGTCAAGGCGAACGCCTGCGCCGTCACCAGCCCCACGCGCAGCCCCGTGTACGGCCCGGGACCCGCCCCCGCCACGATCGCCGTCACATCGCGCAGCGAGGCCCCCGCCTCGCGCAGAACCTCGCGCACGGACGGAACGAGCAGCTCACCGTGACGGCGCGCGTCGATCGTCGTCGACTCGGCGAGCACCCGCTCGCCGTCGTGAAGCGCCGCCGTGACGGCCGGAGTCGCGGTATCGAAGGCCAAGACCAGCACGAATCAAGCCTAGTGGTGTTTGGCTGTGCCTATGGCGCTCCCTTCGATCGCGCGGTGCTCGGGCGGGGGGCCAAGCCGTGGGAATTCGCGGTAATGAGCGGGGCGAGGGGCGGAGGGCGACATGGCAGGGGCGAGGCCCTGGGGCCATGAGGGATGGAGCTTCGGATGCCGGTGTGCGGCTGAGGGGGCGGACCTCAGGTGGTTCTGGAGGCGTAGACGATGATGTTGTCCAGGTATTCGTGGGTTTTGCGGTCGAAGACGCCGCCGCAGGTGATGAGGCGGAGGCCGTCGTCCACGTAGACGCGCTGGGCGGGGAAGTGGTCCTTGGCGATCTGCTCGATGGCGTCGACCTTGTAGGTGGCCGTCTTGCCGTCGCTGCGCAGGATCTTGACCAGGGCGCCCTTCTTGACGTCGCGGAGGCGGTAGAAGACCGCGGGGGCCGTCTTGGTGTCCACGTGCCCGATGATCACCGAGGCGCCCTCGTCGCCGGGCACGACGCTCTGGTCGAACCATCCGGCCGTCGCGGGCTTCTCGAACGGCGGCAGCTCGACCTCTCCGTCGTCGGAGAGCCCGAGCTTCATCAGGGGCGCCTTGAGGTCCAGTGAGGGGATGTCGATGCGCTTGGGGACGGTGGCGGCCTGCCGGGGCGCGGCGGCGTCCTTGTCCCGGTCGGTCATGGCGAACATGATCGTCCCGGTGACGAACCCGATCGCCACGACCTTCAGCCACTTGGGGGAGTCAGCCATGGGTGGTGCGGGGGCGCGAAGCTCAGCCGGTCTTGGACCTGCGGCGGGCCACCGCGACGCCGCCGGCCAGGGCCGCGGCGAGGGCCGCCGCGACCACCCCGCCGGGGATGCCGGAGGGCTCCTCGGCCGGTCCGCCGGCCGCCGTGCCGCCGCCGCCCGCGCGCGGCGCCCGGGTGGGCACGACGCGGTTGCGGGTGGGGGTCGCCGTGGCCTTGGGCCGGGCGACCACGGTGAGGGTGGCCTTGCCGATGTCGTTGGTGGCCTCGCACTTGACCTCGACCTGGTAGCGGCCGGGGTTTGCGTCCTCGTCGACGAGGGCGAAGCCGTGCACCTCCGGCGGCGGCGCGGCCGCGGTCACCGGGGTGGAGGTCGCGGCCGGGCTGGCCGGGGGCGGCTGGGTCAGGGTGACCAGGCCGGTGAACGCGTCGGACCGCGCGGTGGCACGGTAGGCGGTGCCGCCCTGCGGCAGCGGGCAGTACGCCCGGACCCTGATGGACCGCGTCGCCCCGCCCTGCACCCGGTCGGGAATGAGCTGGACACGGATGTCCTGCCTGCTCACCGACGGGCTCGGGGTGGGCGTCGGGGCGCCGCTCTGCGCCTCCGCCGTGCAGGCGACGCCTCCCGTGAGTAGGAATGCTCCAGCAACCGCGACCTGCCCGACCCTGTGCACCGTCGCACTCCACTTCGCCTGCGATACGACCCCGCCCGACACGACCACGCTTAGGCGCTACCCCACCTGCATACCCAGAAAAATAAGGGCAATCCATTGGAACGATCTTCATTCCGATGATCCATAGCAACAGGGGCGCGCGTCAAGGCTGGCTAGATTACCGGTCTAGATCGCGGAAAGGCGGTCAATCGAAGGAGCCGGGCATGTCCTTCCATCGCGGCCCGACGCCGCGCAGCCGCACCAGCCGCTCGTCGCCCGCGTCGCCGCGCTCGATGGTGATCTCGAGCCGGTCGTCGGCCAGACCCTCCACCAGGCCCTCTCCCCACTCGACCACGGTGACGGAGTCCTCCAGGGAGGCGTCGAGGTCGAGGTCGTCGACCTCCAGCGCGCCCCCGATCCGGTAGGCGTCCGCGTGGACCAGGGCCGGGCCGCCGGCCAGTGACGGGTGGACCCTGGAGATCACGAACGTCGGCGAGGTGATCGGGCCGCGGACCTTCAGCCCTTCGGCGATGCCCTGCACCAGCGTGGTCTTGCCGGCGCCCAGCGGGCCGGACAGCACCACGAGATCCCCGGGGCGCAGCAGACGGGCGACCTCCTCGCCCAGCGCCCACATCTCCTCGGTCGTCGCCGCGCGCCTCATCGTGGTCCCTCCACCGCGTGTCTGGTCGAACCGTGCATCGAACGCTCCCCCCGTACCCCGTACTTGCAAGGCCCGCTCACGAGGCCTCCTCCTCGCCGGGGCCCTCGTCCTGCTGTGGCGCCGCCCCGTCGGCCTTCCCCGAGCCGCCGGCGGCGACGGCGGACATGGTCGTCCCCGCCTCGTCCGCGGCCTCGGCGGGCCGCCCGGCCGCGGCGACCCTCTCGAGCAGTTCGGCGATCACCTCGTTGACGACCGCCGGCTTCTCCAGCAGCACCAGGTGCGAGGTGCCGGGGACCTCGGTGAGCCGCGAGGAGGGCACGCCGGCGTTGATCGCCTTGCTGTGGTCGGGCGGGGTCAGCCAGTCTTTGTCGCCCACGACGACCTCGACCGGCACCTTGCCCACGATGTCCAGCGCGGCCAGCTTGTCGTGCGACATCAGCGCCGGGTAGAAGTCGGCGATGACGTCGGTGGGCGTGGAGCGGATCATCGACTCGGCGAAGTCGACCACCGTGGGGCTGACGTTGGACGGGTCGCCGAACGCCAGGTAGCGCAGGGCGAGGAACGACACGTCGTTGCCGGCCTGCCTGCCCCGGTCGATGAGCGCGGCGCGGCGGCCGAGCACCGACACCGCCGGCGGCGCCGCCCAGTGGACGACCTTGGACACCAGCGCCGGCAAGCCCAGGGTGATCTCGGCCAGCTTGCCGGCCGAGGTGGAGATCAGCGCGACGCCGCGCACCTTGTCGCCGAACAGCTCGGGCCGGCTGTCGGCCAGCGCCATGACCGTCATGCCGCCCATGGAGTGGCCGACCAGCACGCACGGACCGGGCACCAGCTGCCTGAGGATCTCGGCGAGATCGTCCCCGAGGCGGTCGATGGTGCAGTCGTCGGCCGGAGTGCGCGCCGAGCGCCCGTGGCAGCGCTGGTCCCAGAAGACCAGGCGGTAGCGGTCGCGCAGGTCGCGCCGCTGGTAGTGCCAGGAGTCGAGGTTCAGGGTGTACCCGTGGCAGAACACGACGGTGAGCGGGGCGTCCTCGGGCCCGTCGACCTCGGCGTACAGCTCGACGCCGTCGGAGGTCTTGACGGTCGTGCGCCGCCCGCGCAGCTCGCCGAACGGCTCGCTCGCCTCCAGGTCGGGCCGCAGGCGGATGCGGCCCACGACGTACCGTTTGGCCAGGGCCGTGGCCGCGAGCCCCGCCGACGCCGTCCCGACGACCGCCCCGGCGATTCCGACCCTGCGCCGTGTCGACATTCACGACCTCCTATCAGCGGTGAACGCGCGGCACGCGTGAACCGATGCTGGTCACGATCTCATGAGTGATCGTGCCGAGGGAATCGGCCCAGTCTTGGGCGGTCGGCTCGCCCGCCGTCCCCGGTCCGAACAGGATCACCTCATCGCCCTCGCTCACCTCGTCGTCGCCCAGGTCGATCATGAACTGGTCCATGCACACCCGGCCGGCGATCGTGCGCCGCCGGCCCGCGGCCCACACCTGCCCGCGATTGGTCGCCGCACGCCTGACGCCGTCGGCGTAGCCGAGGGGCACCAGCGCCATGGTGGTCTCGCGCTCGGTGACGTAGAGGTGCCCGTAGGACACCCCCGACCCGGCCGGCACCCGCTTGACCATCGCCAGCCGGGCGGTGAGCGTCATCGCCGGGCGCAGCCCGAAGTCGCCCATCTCGGGGATGGGGCTCAGCCCGTACATCGCGAGGCCGGGCCGCACCATGTCGTAGTGGGCCCCCGGGATGTTCAGCGCGGCGGCCGAGTTGGCGATGTGGCGCAGGACGCGCGGCCCGGCCACCCCGGCCTTCTCGGCGACCGCGAGGGCGTCGTCGAACGCGGCGAGCTGGCCCTCGATCGCGGGATGCCCGGGGATGTCCGCGCAGGCCAGGTGGGACCACAGGCCGACGATCTCGACCAGGCCCTCGGCCTGGGCGGCCAGCGCCCGCTCGAGCAGCGCCGGCCAGTCGCCGGCGGTGGCGCCTCCACGGGTCATGCCGGTGTCGATCTTGAGGTGGACGCGCGCCGTGCGGCCGGCGCGGCGGGCCGAGGCCGCGATGTCGTCCAGCACCCAGACGGCGCCCGCCGACAGGTCCACCGCGGCGGCCACGGCGTCGTCGATGGGCTCGCCCGGGGTGATGATCCACGTCAGGATGGGCGCGGTCACGCCCGCGGCGCGCAGGTCCAGCGCCTCCTGGATGTAGGCCGTGCCGAGACGCGAGGCGCCGGCGTCCAGGGCGGCGCGCGCGCAGGGCACCAGGCCGTGGCCGTAGGCGTCGGCCTTCACCACCGCCATGATCTCGGCGGCCGGCGCGTGCCGGCGGACCACGGCGAGGTTGTGCGCGATGGCGGAGAGGTCCACCCGGGCCTGAGCCGGCGTCACGAGAGAACCGTCCATGGGGAAGCTCACCCTCTCAGTTTGGCAGTGACGGGCCGTGCCCGTGCCGGTCGGCGGCACGGGAGCCGGTGGCGCTCGCCACAGTGGTGCGGTTTGTCGGGATGGGCCGGGTCACGGCCTTGGACGCCGCCCCTCAGCGGGCGGCCGGACGCCGGGCGGGTCGCCCTGGACGGAGGCCGGGGTCAGGCACGCGCGGTGAGCGCGCGGACGGCGGCGGGGATCTCCAGCGCGACGTCGAGCGCCGCGATCGGCGCCTCGCCGCCCCGCGGATCCCCGGCCGCGAGCCGCCCGGCCAGGCCATGCAGGTAGGCCGCGCAGGAAGCGGCGTCATAGCAGCTCAACCCCCCGGCGAGGAAGGCTCCCGCGATGCCGGCGAGCACGTCCCCCGTACCGCCGGTGGCCAGCCATGGGGTGCCCGTGACGTTCACGCGGACCGGCCTGCCCTCCTCGGCGACCAGGGTAGTCGACCCCTTGAGAAGAACGGTCACTCCGAGCTCCCGCGCCGCATGCTCCGCGTAGTGCAGGCGCCGGGTCTCGATGTCGGCGGGCGCGACGCCGAGAAGGCGGCCGAGCTCGCCCGTGTGCGGCGTGATCAGCGTCGGCGCGTCGCGGCGCAGCAGCGTCCGGTCGCGGGAGACGACGGTCAGCCCGTCGGCGTCGACCAGCACCGGGACGTCGCTCGCCAGGACCGACCGTGCCAGCGCGTGCGCCTCGTCACCGGTGCCCATGCCCGGCCCGAGCACCCACGCCTGCACCCGGCCGACGTCGCCCACCCCCTCCTCAGGGGTGATGACCTTCGTCACCGCCTCGGGCCACCGGGCGCGCACCTGGGCGACCGGCTCGGCGGCGCTCGCGAAGCGCACCAGCCCGGCGCCGGCCCGCACGGCGCCGCCGACCGTCAGCACGGCGGCCCCGGTGAACCGGTCGCTGCCCGCGACGACGCCGACGACGCCCCTGCGGTACTTGTCGGACTCGGCGCCCGGCCGGGGCAGCCGGGCGGCGACGTCCGCGCCTGTGAGCGCGACGACCTCGGGGTCCGGCAGGTGCGGCCCGAGGCCGATGTCCACCGGATGCAGCGTGCCCACGCGGCTCGCCCCCGGGTCGATCAGCAGGCCGGCCTTGACCCCGCCGAAGGTCACCGTGAGGTGCGCGGCGACCGCCTCGCCCGCGACCTCCCCGGTGCTCGCGTCGACGCCGCTCGGCACGTCCACGGCGACGACGACGCCGGGCGCCCGCGCCGTCATGCGGGCCAGCGCCGCGTACGGCTCGCGCAGCGCGCCGGTGCCGCCGATGCCGACCAGGCCGTCCACGACGACGTCCGCCCGCTCGACCAGCCCGGCGAGCTCGCGGTCGGCCCCGGGGTCGCCGTCCTTCGCCTCCACGGTCCTGCCGCCGGCACGGCGCAGCTCGGCGAGGCCGCCCTCGTGCGTCCTGCGCCCGGCCAGGACGGCGTGCACCCGGGCGCCGCGGCGGGCCAGCAGGGCTCCGGCGTACAGCGCGTCGCCGCCGTTGTCGCCGCTGCCGACCAGCAGCACGACGCGGGAGCCGTACACGCGGGGCAGGACGTTCACGCAGGCCACGGCCAGGGCGGAGGCGGCACGGCGCATGAGCGTGCCCTCGGGGAGCAGTGCCATGAGCGCCCGTTCGGCCGCCCTGATCTGGTCGGAGGTGTACGCGGTCAGCATCTCACCGAATGTAGCCCGCACCGATCACCATCGCGAAGGGCACCCGCCGCGCGGTCACCGGCCGCCGGGCCACGCACCCGGCCGCCGTCGCCCGGCCGTCCTCGCCCGACCGCCGTCGTGTCATCGCGATCGTCCAGGGGTGCGGGGTCAGCCTTCGGCGATCACGTAGGCGATGGCGAGGCCGCCGTCGTGGCTGAGGGAGACGTGCCAGCGCCGGACGCCGAGCCGCGCGGCCACCTCGGCGACCCGGCCGGACACCCCGAGCACCGGCCGGCCGTGCTCGGCCACGGTGATCTCGGCCTCGCGGTGGCCGAGGCCGGGCGGCGCGCCCAGCGCCTTGGCGACGGCCTCCTTGGCGGCGAAGCGGGCGGCCAGCGACGCGACGGGAAGCCCCTTCTCGGCGTCGGTGAAGACGCGGTCGCGCAGGGTCGGCGTGCGCTCGAGGGCGGCGCCCAGGCGCGCGATGTCCACGATGTCCACGCCGATCCCCACGATCACCGCACCATTCTGCCGCAACACGGCCCCGCCGAGATCGAAGGCCGGGCCGTCAGTAGAGTTTGCCGCCATGGAGGCACCCAACCCGTACGTGGAGCTGAGCCGCGAGCACTGGCGGGACCTGCGAGAGAACACGCCTCTCACCCTCACGGCCGCGGAGCTCGAAGAGCTGCGCGGCGTCGACGACCCGATCGACCTGGCCGAGGTCACCGACATCTACCTGCCGCTGACCCGCCTGCTCAACCTCCACTTCACCGGGGCGCGGCAGCGCAGCGCGGCCGTCAACACCTTCCTCGGCGACGACCGCGAGCCGCCGCCGTACATCCTCGGCATCGCGGGCAGCGTCGCCGTCGGCAAGTCCACCACGGCGCGGCTGCTGCACACCCTGCTCGCCCGCTGGCCCGAGCACCCCCGGGTGGACCTGATCACCACCGACTCCTTCCTGTACCCGAACGCGGTGCTGGAAGAGCGCGGCATCCCGCACCGCAAGGGCTTCCCCGAGAGCTACGACCGCCGGGCGCTGGTGCGTTTCGTCGCCGACGTCAAGGCGGGAGTGCCCGAGGTCCACGCCCCGGTCTACAGCCACCTGGAGTACGACATCGTCCCGGGCGCCGCGCAGGCCGTGCGCCGGCCGGACATCCTGATCGTCGAGGGCCTCAACGTGCTGCAGCCCGCCCCGCCGACCGCGCTCGCCGTCAACGACTTCTTCGACTTCTCGATCTACGTGGACGCCAGGGTCGAGGACATCCGCTCCTGGTACGTCGACCGGTTCCACCAGCTGCGCCGCACGGCCTTCGCCGACCCCAAGTCCTACTTCGCCTACCTGGCCGACCTGTCGGAGCAGGATGCGACCCGCTTCGCCAAGGACGTCTGGCGCGACGTCAACGAGCGCAACCTGATCGAGAACATCGCCCCCACGCGCGGGCGCGCGGGCCTGGTCCTGCACAAGGGGGCCGACCACTCGGTGCGCCGCATCCAGCTCCGCCGCACATAGGCTTCGCCCGTGTTGCACTTACGGGTGATCTCCCCGTCCGACCGCACGGCCGACGTGCTGAGCCTGCTGGACGGCGCCACCGGCGTCACCAACATCGTCGTGATGCCCGGCGCCGGCCACCGCCCCAAGGGGGACGTGCTGCTCTTCGACGCCGCGCGGGAGGCCACCAACGAGATCATCGAACGGCTGAAGGAGCTGCGCCTGCCCGAGGACGGCTCGATCGCCGTCGAGCGGGTCGATCTGTCGCTGTCGCAGGTCGCCGACGCGGCCGAGGCCGAGGCGCCGGGCGCCCCCGACGACGCCGTCGTGTGGGAGGAGTTCTCCCGCCAGGTGGCGGGCGACTGCCGCGTCACCTGGGCGTTCCTCGCCTTCCTCACCATCGCCACGCAGCTCGCGGCGATCGGCGTGCTCCTCCCGTCCCTCATCCTGATCGTCGGCGCGATGGTCCTCGGGCCCGAGTTCGGCGCGGTCGCCGGCATCTCGTTCGGACTGCTGCGCCGCGACCGGCGGCTCATCGGCAGCGCCGCCCGGGCGCTCGTCATCGGGTTCGCCGTGGCCATCGCCGTCACCTGCGTGTGCGCGCTGCTCTACTCCGCCGTCGGCTGGATCACCCCGCACAGCCTGGACGGGCACGCCGAGGTGGAGTTCATCGTCAAGCCGGACAAGTGGTCGTTCATCGTCGCGCTGCTCGCCGGAGGGGCCGGGGTGCTGTCGGTCACGGCCGGCAAGTCCTCGGCGCTGGTGGGCGTGTTCATCTCGGTCACCACGGTGCCGGCCGCCGGGTACGCCGCCGTGGCCCTCGCGCTCGGCCGCTGGGGGGACGTCGGCGGCTCGGTCGTCCAGCTCGCGGTCAACATCGCGGGCATGGTGATCGCGGGCACGCTCACCCTGCTGGTCCAGCGTTTCTTCTGGTCGAAGTACGGCGTGCGCATCACGCGCGCCCCCGTCCAGCACGCGCGGGCGGGTTCGCGGCGCTCCTGAACCCCTCCCGGGCGCGTTCGCGGCGCTCGGCGTCCGCGGAGCCCTGAAGAAGCCCTTAGGGGGAACCGTCGCCGAGCCCGCCCCCCGGATGAGGCGGGGTTCCTCCGTGTGAGGGAGGCCCGGCCGCGCGGGCTTGGATAGTGTCCAGGTCATGACCATCCTCGCGACCGAGGGACTCACCAAACGCTTTCCCCGCGTGACGGCGCTCGACCGCCTCACCGTCACCGCGGGGTCGGGTGTCACCGGCCTGGTCGGCGCCAACGGAGCGGGGAAGTCCACGCTCATCAAGATCCTGCTCGGCCTGCTTCCCCCGACGGAGGGCCGCGCCACCGTCCTCGGCTTCGATCCCGGCACCCAGGCCCTCGACATCCGGCACGTCGTGGGCTACATGCCCGAGCACGACTGCCTGCCGCCCGACGTGTCCGCCACCGAGTTCACGGTGCACATGGCGCAGATGTCCGGCCTGCCGCGCACCGCCGCGCGTGAACGCGCCGCCGACACCCTGCGCCACGTCGGCCTGTACGAGGAGCGCTACCGGCCCATCGGCGGCTACTCCACCGGCATGCGGCAACGGGTCAAGCTGGCCCAGGCCCTCGTGCACGACCCCAAGCTGGTCTTCCTGGACGAGCCGACCAACGGCCTGGACCCGCAGGGCCGCGACGACATGCTGGCGCTGATCCGGCGCATCGGCACCGAGTTCGGCATCAGCGTCGTGGTCACCTCCCACCTGCTCGGCGAGCTCGAACGGGTGTGCGACCATGTCATCGTCATCGACGGGGGGCGCCTGCTGCGCTCCTCGGCCATCGGGGAGTTCACCCAGGCCACCCACTCGATCCTCGTCGAGGTCGAGGAGGGCGCCGACCGCCTGGCCGCGCGGCTCGGCGAGATCGGGCGGCAGGTCACCCCGCTCGGCCGCATGCTGAGCGTCGAGGCCGGCTCCCCCGACACCTTCGACGTCGTCCGGGACGCCGTGTGCGACCTGGATCTCAGCCTGGTCCGCCTTGAGCAGGGCCGCCACCGCATCGAGGACGTCTTCAGGGAGGAGGCCTCCCATGTCTGAGACCATCCCCGCGCCGGTCGGCGCCCCCACCGGCGTGATCCACGACATCGGCTACCGGCACTACGAGGGCCCGAGGCACGGGCGGGGCCACGCCTTCGCCGCCCTCGCGGTGCACAGCCTGCGCGGCGTCTTCGGCCTCGGCCGCACCGCCCGCGCCAAGATCATGCCGTTCGGGCTGGGCGCGGTCATGATGCTGCCGGCCGCCGTCTCGATCGCGATCATGGCACTGATCAAGCGCGAAGGACTGACGTACCCGTCCTACGCCGTGACGATGCAGGCGGTGCTGGCGGTCTTCCTCGCCGCCCAGGCGCCTTACCTGGTGGCCCCCGACCTGCGCTTCCGCGTGCTGCCGCTGTACCTGTCGCGGCCGGTCAAGACCGGCGACTACGTGGCGGCCAAGCTCACGGCCATGGCCGCGGCGCTGTTCCTGCTGGTCGCTGTGCCGCTGACCACCCTCTACATCGGCGAGCTGCTCATCGACCTGCCCGGGCCGCCGCACACCCACGACTACTTCGCCGCGCTGGGGACCTCGGTCGTCTACGCGGTACTGCTGGCCTCGGTCGGCGTGGCGCTCGCGTCGTTCACCCCGCGGCGCGGACTCGGCGTGGCCTCGGTCATCGCGGTCTACCTGCTCTCCTCGGCCATCTCCGGCGTGCTGGTCGGCGTGCTGATGTCGGTCAGCCGCGACAGCGCCGCCCAGTGGGCCTGGCTGGTCAATCCGTTCTTCCTGGTGGACGCCGTGCAGGTGTGGCTGTTCGGCACCGCGCCCAACAACGGCGACGGCTACCCGGCCGGGGCGGGCGGCCCGTTCGCCGCCGCGGTCGTGCTCGCGATCATCGCCGTGTCGGTGACCGCGCTCGTCCTCCGCTACCGCAAGGCGGCCTCATCGTGAACATCGAACTGGCACAGGTCTCCCGCTGGTACGGCAACGTCGTCGCCGTCAACGACGTCACCATGACCGTCGGGCCCGGCGTGACCGGGCTGCTCGGCCCGAACGGCGCCGGCAAGTCCACGTTGCTGCACATGATGGCCGGGTTCCTCGCCCCGTCCACCGGCACCGCGACCCTCGACGGGCGGCCGATCTGGCGCAACCACCAGATCTACCGTTCGATCGGCCTGGTCCCCGAGCGCGAGGCCGTCTATGGCTTCCTCACCGGCTGGCAGTTCGTGCTGTCCAGCGCCCGCCTGCACCGCCTGCCGTCTCCCGAGGACGCCGCGGCCAAGGCGCTGGCCATGGTCGAGATGGAGGACGCCAAGGACCGCCGCGTCGAGACCTACTCCAAGGGCATGCGCCAGCGGGTCAAGGTCGCCGCCGCCCTGGTCCACGACCCGCAGGTCCTGCTGCTGGACGAGCCGTTCAACGGCATGGACCCGCGCCAGCGCCTGCACCTGATGGACCTGGTCAGAGAGCTCGGATCCGCCGGGCGCACGATCTTGTTCAGCTCGCACATCCTGGAGGAGGTCGAGCGGGTCGCCCAGCAGATCGAGGTGCTGGTCGCCGGCCGGCACGCCGCCTCGGGCGACTTCCGCGAGATCCGGCGGCGCATGACCGACCGGCCCCACCTGTTCCGCGTGCGCTCCAGCGACGACCGGAAACTGGCCGCCGCGCTGATCGCCGACGCCTCCTCCGGCGCGGTCTCGCTGAGCGAGGCCGGCCTCGAGGTGCAGGCCGTGGACTTCCGCAGGTTCACCTGGCTGCTCCCCCGCGTCGCGCGCGACGCCGGCGTCAGCGTCTGGCAACTCTCGCCCGCCGACGAGGACCTGGAGAGCGTCTTCTCCTACCTGATCTCCCGGAGCACCCGATGACCGGCCCGCACCTCCTGGACCGCTCGGTGACCGGCCCACGTCCCCTGGAGCACCCGGCCACCGGCCCTCATCTCCCTAACCGCTCGGTGACCGCCGGCCGAACCGGCCGTCCGACCCCCGCACGCCTGACCCTCCGGAGCGTCCGATGAACTCCGTCGTCGCCGGCATCACCTACCGCGCCGTGCTCGGGCGCCGCCGGGTGCTGCTGCTGATCCTGCTGCCGCTCGTCCTCATCGGCCTGGCCGTGGTGCTGCGCCTGGTGGGCAGCACCGACGAGCGGGCCACGGTCACCCTCATGCAGGTCTACGCCATCGGCACGATGCTGCCGCTGCTCGGCCTGATCGCCGGCACGGGCACCATCTCGCCCGAGATCGACGACGGGACGATCATCCACCTGCTGTCCAAGCCGATCTCGCGCCCGGTGATCGCCGTGACGAAGTTCGCGGTCGCCGCCTCGCTGCTCGCGCTGTTCGCCGCCGTCCCGACGTTCGTGGCCGGGTACCTCCTGCTGCGCGACGAGTCCGGCATCGCCGCCGGGTTCGCGCTGGGCGCGCTGATCGGCGGCATCGCCTACTCGGCGGTGTTCCTGCTGCTCGGCGTCATCACCCGGCACGCGGTGACGGTCGGCATCATCTACGCCGTGGTCTGGGAGAGCCTGGTCGGCGGCCTGGTGCCGGGGGCGCGCAACTTCTCCATCCAGCAGTGGGCGCAGACCTTCGCCGGGCAGCTCACCTCCACCGACTTCTTCAAGCCCACCGTCACCATGGGCTTCGCCGTCCCCGCCGTCCTGATCGTCACCATCGGCGCCGTCCTGTGGGCCGGCAACCGCCTACGCTCCCTCTCCCTCACCGGCGACGAATGACCCGCCGGTATCAGCTCCGCACCAGCACGATGAGCTCGTTCGCCGGCAGGCGGCCCTCGAAGCGGTCCTGCAGACCGGCGAGGCCGGCCATGGCCTCGGCGAGCCGTTCGGCCGCCCTTCTTTCGTAGACCACCGGTGTCTCGAACTGCCCGCCGACGGAGCGCACCAGCACCGCCACGGCGGCGATCAGGCGCACGCGCGCGCAGGCGAAGTCGATCACGTTGTAGGAGGCGCCCCCAAGCATCACCGGGGCGATCAGGGCCTCGGCTTCCGCGGCCAGACGCAGGGCCTGCTCGCGTCTGGTCCTGGACCGACCCGTCGAGCTCGACGCTGACAGGACGGCGATGCCCTCACGCAGCGCCGCGACCGGGTTCCCGCGATGGCCGAGCGTGAAGGACAGGTCGCTGGTGAAGTCGGCGAGCACGCGATCGAGAGTGGGGGGACGGTCGACCTGGACCTTCTGCGTGATGGGATCCACGCCCCACAAGGGCCGCCACAAGTCGAGCAGGGCGCGAAGCGCGATCATCGTTCCCTCGAACCGGTCGTCGTGCATCACCAGGGCCAGGCCGACCGCGCGCCTGAGGTCGTGATCACGGTCGGAGGTGTCCGCGCCGTCGCAGTAGTCGAGGAGGCCGTCCGGGCGGTGAGCCGGGTCCCCGGCGAGGCCGGACAGCCGGCCCAGAGCACCGGCGCGGTTGAACACCATCGCCGGACCACCGCTCATGAGGCCGGGCCTCCCCGCGTGAGCCAGACCGGCGGCATGCCGAACCGCCTCCTCCAGGTCCGGCACGAGCGAATCCCGCCACGACGATTCCGAGTAGTCCAGCCAACGACGATCGAGGTGGCCCAGGGTTCCGTCGATCCGCGCGTGCAGTGGCGCGAGGCGAGCGAGCGCCGGAACCAACGAGGAGAGTTCGCTGGAAGCCAGGAATGCCCCGTACAGCAGCTTCTCCTCGACCAGCTCCTGGAGCGTGAGAAATCCGGCGAGCCCGGCGTGGGACGCGAAATCCACTCCAAGAGCCTGTCCCAGCCGCATGACACGGACGAGCACCACGGCACGGCGAACGTGCGATGCACGCTGGAGGACGAGGTCGGCGAGGCGTTGGAGTTCCAGGTGCGAAGCCAGGACCAGGACGCGGGCGAACGCGTCTCGGTCGGCGCCCGGCGACGGCGCTTCAACGTATTCAAGCGCTGCGGCGAAGACACGCGCGTACGACCACGCCTCCGGGGACGGCTCCGCGCCCAATACCAACGCCAGGTGGTCGCCACAGAAGGCGACATCGCGCGCCGGGTAGTCGACGAGCCGCGAGACGTCGGGCGCGTACGGGGAGGGGACGCCGTCCGGCTGGTGCAGGACGATGTCGTCGGCGGTGGCGGTGACCTCCGACGGCTCGGGAGCACCAGGAGCGCCGGTGTCGCCTGGGTCGCGCACCCAGACGGTGTGGCCGGACACGCCCTCCACGAGGCTCAGGGCCGGATCGCCCATCTCCTCGCGGGTCGGCAACCGGTAGGTGAGGTCGCCGTCGAGCAGGGCGTTGAGCCAGCCGACGAACACATGGGCGTGACCGGCGAGAACTCCCACCACCGGCTCCTCTTCGGCCGCCTCGGGAGGCGCATTCCCACGGGCGGCGGACGGCACGTCCCTACGGCCACCGGACGGCGCGTCCCCACCGCCCGAGGGTGGGGCGTCGCCGGACGGCGCCCGGCCACGTGCGCCGTACCAGGTGTCGCCGTGTACGCCGGTGTCGCGGAGGAACATGTCGTACAGGTCGCGGGAGACCGGGCGGGCGCAGACGGCGGTGTTCTCGTCGAGCCAGATGACCTCGCGCAGGCTCCGCGCGGCCTTCACCCCGGCAAGCAGCCTGCGACGGTCCTGGTCCTGCTCGGCGTCGCCCACGTCGAGCAGGGCTTCCAGCCGCTCCCGGACGCCGGGATCCACCTGGAGGGCCTGCTCGGCGCAGTCGAAGGCCAGCGCCAGGGCCCGGACGGTGCCTGAGGCCAGGCACGCCTCGATGACCGGGGTCGCGTCCGCGTTCGCCGACCACAGCAGGATGGTCTCCCGCCACCACGGGTCGTCCACGTGGCCGGCGAGCGGGCCCGGGTCGTGCTGGCCGATCTGGGCGGCGGCCAGGTACTCCTGAAGGGTCAGGTGGGCGAAGGCGTACCTGCCGTGCTCGCGTTCCACGAGCAGGCCGCTCTTGCGGGCCTCCTCCAGGAACACCTCGGGGGTCACGGTCCCCGACACCTGGCGCAGCGCACGCCTGATGGCCCTGCCCGCGTCCATGGCCGCCATGTCGCGGACCCCGCCCCGCATCATGGCCAGTGCCAGGTGCCGGACCACACGCTCCTTCTGCGGGCCGCGCAGGCCGGTGGCGTCGGTCAGGTTGCGTGCCTCTTGGCGGCGGTGCAGCAGGACGTCGCACATCTCGGCGTACAGCGCGGCACGACCGCCCGGAAGCTGGCCGCGGTAACGGTGCACGTTCGCGATCATGGTGAGCAGCAGCGGGTTGGCCGCCAGGTCGTACAGGCCGGGAGCCGCGCGAAGGCGGGCCAGCAGATCGTCGGCCTTGCCCGCGGCGATCTCCCTGACGGCCGGGCCCGGGGCGTCGGCGGCGCGGCTCTCGATGGCGTGGTACCAGCCGTGCAGGTAGCGGCCGATCTGCTCGTGGGTGAAACGCCGCACCTGGAGCACCTCGGCGCTCGGCAGGGGGTTGGACAGGTAGCCGTGCGGCCGGGAGGTGACGACGTACTGGTTGCGGGGATGCCGCTCGATCTGCCGCCGGATCCACGCCACCACGCGGACGCGGTCGTCCTCGTCGGCGACCTCGTCCAGGCCGTCCAGCAGCACGACGCAGCCGCCCCGGTCGAGCCGCCGCTCCAGCCACGCGGCGGGGATCCTCCCGGCCAGCCAGCCGGCCGACGTCGCCACGGCGGCGAGCCCCGGGGGCTGCGCGGCCATCAGCGCTCCCGCGTGGTCGCGGAGATAGAGCAGGACGGGCAGCGGGCCGCCTCTCCAGAAACGCCACGTACACGTGCTCAGGTTGAGCGTGGTGGTGCGGACGAGGGTCGTCTTGCCCGAACCGGGGCCGCCGATGACCGCGAGCACCCGGCCGCCGTCGTGCCCCGCCGCGAGGAACGACTCCAGCGTCCGCCGCTCGCCAGGCACCGCCTGTGGCCGCGCGGGGACTGCGCCGACGTACGGCTCGCGGGCGGTGTCGTGCGTCGGCTTGGGCATCAGGCTGACGTCGACGTACACCTGCCGGGTGCGCAGCATGAACTCGCTCTGGGTGGCCACGCCCAGGGTCTCCATGTAGCTCACGCTGGCGCGCACCTGGCGCAGGTAGACGCCGAGGCTTCCGCGCGGCGGCCGGGCACCCGTGACGGGCGACGGCGGGGAGACCAGCAACTCCCGGGACAGTTCGGCTATCAGGGCCAGGGCGAACGCGGCGTACGCCCAGTTCCAGCTCAGCGCGCCGTTGTTGAGCACCTGGTTGGTGGCCACCCCGGCCGCGACGACGCCGGCCGCGCCGGCGACCACCCGCGCCAGGACCTTCAGACCCCGCACCGATGCCCTCCCCCTCGCCGGCCCACGGACACCACTGAACCGGAATCGCCCCCGGCGGACGGGGCGTTTCGCCGATCCGAGATCTCCGCCGAGCGAAGCGAGGCCAAGCGAACTCAGCGGCGGAACATCAGGCGGATGCACACTCCGATGGCGACGCACCCGACCGAGAAGACCAGCAGCAGCGTCGAGACGGTGAAGCCGAGCACCCACAGGCCTCCCTCACCGTCGGGCCGGGGCGTCATGCCGTTCCACACGGCCAGCAGTGGCTGGGGCAGCGAGAAGGGCACCAGGACGGCGAGGGCGCTCCCCACGCGGACGACGGCGCCCAGGATGACCGCGACCAGCAGCACCCCGGCGCACGTCCACGGATACAGCAGCGAACGGAAGAAGTCGCCGTCGGTGCCGGTGGCCGCCAGCGTCCATGTCAGGGCCACACCTCCGGCAAGGGAGATGACGGCCATCACCTGGTGCCTGCGCCTACCGACCACGAGCAGCCACCTTAGATCACCCTGGATGTGGAAAAGCGGTTGAGTCTCCACCGACTGGAAGGTGAAGTCTTGACCCTCGAAGCATCGCCCTGACCGATGCTTCGCGGACATGACTGAGGAGACGAGAAATCATGCACGATTTGGCCAAGCTCTCCGCACCGGAACGGCAGCGGATCGTCGACGGCTTCGTCGACCAGGCCTTCGCCGGCATCGCCCCCGACGCTCCCGGAGCGGGCATCGGGCAGGCCATGCGCCGGTTGCCCGACGAGCTGCCGGACGCCCCCGCCGAGGAGCTGGGCGAGGCGTGGTCCGAGCTGGTCGGGCTGCTGTCGGACGAGGCGTTCCAGCGGCGCGTGCGCCAGATGGTGCTCGCGGGCGCGGAGAGCGGCGGGCAGGCGGAGCCCTACGACGCGCAGACGGTGATCGAGCACGCCGGGGCGGCCGTCGCGGCGGGCGTCGCCCCGGAGTCGCCGGAGGGCCGGCAGGTCCTGGACCGCATCGTCGCGCCGGAGACGCCCGCCGCCGAACGGGCCGCGCTGGCCGACCGGCTGGAGACCTTCACCGATCGCCGGGTGGAGCGCTACTGGGAGCTGATGTGCGTGCTCAACGGCCGCCCGCCGTACCCCTCGGGCGTGCCGTCCTTCGAATGGGTCATCGCGGCGCTGCGCGCCCACGCCTGACCCGCGCTCCGAATCCGCGCCCGCGCCACGGGCACCGGCCTGCGTCTCGCGCCCGTGTCCGCCCCTGGACGCGAAGGTCCCCCGCACGACGAGGTCGTACGGGGGACATCGGCGTCAAGGCCACGACCGTCCGCTCCGCGCCGCGGCCGTACCGGGGCCGCCGGCGCCCGTGCGGGCGTCGCGGCCGGTCAGGCGCAGGTGGCGCGGACGACGTCGGCGAGCTTGCGGGCGATGGACTCGGCCTCGTCCTGGGACTCGGCCTCCACCATCACCCGGACCATCGGCTCGGTGCCGCTCGGCCGGATGAGCACCCGGCCGCCGTCGCCGAGCGACTCCTCGGCGGCGGCCACGGCCGCCGCCAGCTCCGGCGAAGCGGCCGCCTTGGCCTTGGAGACGTCCCGGACGTTCACCAGCACCTGCGGCAGCCGCGTCATGACCGAGGCCAGCTCCGACAACGAGCGGCCGGACCGGTTGACCTCGGCCAGCAGGTGCAGCGAGGTGAGCAGGCCGTCGCCGGTGGTGGCGTGGTCGAGCATGACCACATGACCCGACTGCTCGCCGCCCAGGTTGTACCCGCCCGCCTTCATGGCCGCAAGGACGTAACGGTCACCGACGGCGGTCTCCACCATGGTCAGCCCGGCCTTGGTCAAGGCGTGCTTGAAGCCGAGGTTGGACATGATGGTGGCGACGACGGTGTCCTTGGTGAGCGTGCCGGCGGAGTGCATGGCCATGGCCAGCACCACCATGATCTGGTCGCCGTCCACGACCTCGCCGGACGCCGTCACGGCCAGGCAGCGGTCGGCGTCGCCGTCGTAGGCGATGCCCGCGTCGGCACCGCGCTCCACGACCGCCTCGCGCAGAGCGTCGAGGTGGGTGGAACCGACGCCCTCGTTGATGTTGAGGCCGTCGGGCGAGGCGCCGATCGTCTCGACGACGGCCCCCGCGCGCAGCAGCGCCTCAGGCGCCACCATGTGCGCGGCGCCGTGCGCGCAGTCGATGATCACCCGCAGGCCGTCCAGGCGTCCCGGCAGCGTTTCCAGCAGGTGGGAGACGTACCGGTCGGCCTCGCCGTACGCCTCGCGCACCCGCCCGACGGCCGCGCCCACCGGACGGCTCCACTTCTCGCCGAGCCGCTGCTCGATGTCGTTCTCGACCGCGTCGGGCAGCTTGTACCCGCCCCGGGCGAAGAACTTGATGCCGTTGTCGGGCGCCGGGTTGTGCGACGCGGAGATCATGACCCCGAGGTCGGCCCCGAGGGCGGAGGTCAGATAGGCGACGGCCGGGGTGGGCAGCACGCCGAGGCGCAGCACGTCCACACCGGACGACGCGAGGCCGGCGACCACGGCGGCCTCGAGGAACTCCCCCGAGGCACGCGGGTCCCGGCCCACGACGGCGACCGGGCGGCCACGCCGCCCGACGCTCGACTCGAACGCGCCGGCATCGCCGAGGACGTGAGCCGCCGCGACCGAGAGGTCCATGGCGAGCTCGGCCGTGAGGTCGCGACCCGCGACCCCACGAACCCCGTCGGTGCCGAACAGCCGACCCGTCAACGCTTGCTGTACTGAGGAGCCTTACGGGCCTTCTTCAGACCGGCCTTCTTCCGCTCCGTCTCACGGGCGTCGCGGGTGAGGAAGCCGGCCTTCTTCAGCGGCGGACGGTTGACCTCGGTGTCCAGCGCGGTGAGCGCGCGGGCGAGGCCCATGCGGACGGCGCCGGCCTGACCGGTCACGCCGCCGCCGTCGATGCGGACGAAGACGTCGAACTGGTCCTCGGCGCCGAGCGTCACGAAGGGCTCGTTGACGATCTGCTGGTGGACCTTGTTCGGGAAGTAGTTCTCCAGCGAGCGACCCTCGATGGTCCACTTGCCGGTGCCCGGCATGATGCGAACCCGGGCGATCGCCTCCTTGCGGCGGCCGGTGCCGTAAGAGTTGCCCGTGGTGATGGGCTTACGTGCGGCGACCTCGCTGCTGGGAGCGGACTCGCTGGTGTACTCGGACGGGAACTCCTCGGAGTTGTCCGCAATGTCCAGCTCGCCCTCGAGGGGCGTCTCGACACCGGTGGGCTCGGCCACGGTTCTCCTCTAACTTTCGATCTCGGCGTCAGCCGTCGGCCAACGGTGTGCGACTACTGGGCGACCTGGGTGATCTCGAACTGCACCGGCCGCTGCGCCAGGTGCGGGTGCTCGGAACCGGCGTAGACCTTGAGCTTCTTGGCCATCTTCCGGCCGAGAGAGTTCTTGGGGAGCATGCCCTTCACGGCCTTCTCCACGGCCCGGTCGGGACGCTTCTCGAGCAGCTCGCTGTAGGAGACCGAGCGCAGACCGCCCGGGTAGCCCGAGTGACGGTACGCCTTCTTCTGCTCCAGCTTGTTGCCGGTCAGGGCCACCTTGTCGGCGTTGATGATGATGACGAAGTCACCGGTGTCGACGTGCGGCGCGAAGATCGGCTTGTGCTTACCGCGGAGCAGCGTCGCGACCTGGGTGGCCAGCCGACCCAGCACGACGTCGGTGGCGTCGATGACGTACCACTGACGCTGTACGTCGGTGGCCTTAGGGGTGAACGTGCGCACGGTGGTAAGCCTTCTGTCGGGTTGGCGTGTCTGGCGGAGGTCGTGGGCGGGCGCACGACAGCCCAGACCTTCCGTCTCCACGAGCAGGGAGATGACGCCGGACCGCGCCGCGCACCGGTCACGAGGGACCAGTTCGCACACAACAAATGTGCAGACTACCGCCGGTGACGGGCTCGGGTCAAAACGGCGACGCCGGAACCTGGACCGTCACAACGGGTCCGCCCGGCGAGTCTACTCCGTGATCGGACCAATGCCTCAACGAAAACCAGTCCCTCGCGTCTCTTCTTTAACATGAGCTGACCTCTCTATATTGGCAGCGGTATGTGTCAGCGCCCTCACCTTCGGCACACCCAGCGGTTCCCCCGTCGGCGGACCCACGTGGGTCTGTTGGCATGCCTGACACTGGCCCTGGTCGCCTGTTTCGTGGTGGTGCGACTGAACGGCGCCGAACGGCCCGACGAGATCTACCTTCAGACCGGCCCTCCCGCGCCGACCCGCACCCGGCTCCTCGCGGCGCCCCGGCCCACCGCAACCTCCTCGGTCGACCGCGCGCCCCTCGGCCACGTCACGCGCCCGCTCGTCTCCCCCACCGCGGGCGCGCGCTCGCAGCCCACGCCCACGGCCACCAGGCGGCGCTACACCATCGACGGCTCGGGGTCGGAGATGCCGCCCGGCACGAGCGTCGGCACCGCGAGCGGCAGAGACGACACGGCGCAGGCGCCCCCCGACGGAGCACCTCCGGTCGCCCGGCTCGAGGCCGCGGCGGTCCGCCTCACCAACCAGGAGCGCACCGCGCGGGGATGCGCTCCGTTGCGCGTCGACCCGCGGCTCACCCGGTCCGCGCGCGCCCACAGCATGGACATGGCCGCGAAGAACTACTTCGGCCACACCTCGCCCGGCGGGCTCAGCCCGTGGGACCGCATGGCCCGCGCGGGATACAGCAACAGCGCGGCCGAGAACATCGCCCGCGGCTACGAATCGGCCGAGGAGGCCGTGCAGGGCTGGATGGCCAACACCGGGCACCGCCGCAACATCCTGAACTGCCGGATCACCACCGTCGGGGTGGGCGTCGCGTACGGTTCGGGAGACACATGGTGGACACAGGACTTCGGCTATTCCTGACTTGTCGTGTCGTCGTGCCCGGCTAGTCTCGGCGCATGGGTTACCCCGGGGATCGACAGCCACGCCGCCAGCCTTACCAGCCGTACGAGACACCTCGGCAGCCCGGCGACCTCCGGCCGGAGACCGAGCCGCAGGAGGAGGCGGGCGGGCCGGCGTCATGGACGGCCACGCCGGAACCCGACCCTGACCCGCCCTCCTGGGCCCGCGCCGACGAGCGTCGTCCACACCCCTATGGCGACCCCTCCGGCGCGTCCGGCGATCCCACTTTCGGCGTCGGCCGCACGTACGGCACGCCCCGCACCTCCGCCTTCCCCGAGCAGCCGGGCCACGTCCGCCCCTTCGAGGCCCCACGGGCGGGCGACGGCGCCACGTACGGGCACACGGGAGCGGGCTCGGCGTTCGGCGACACAGGCGAAGGCCCGGCGCCCGGCAACACTGGCGCGGGGCCGGCGTTCAGGAACACGGGAGCGGGCTCGGCGTTCGGCAACACGGGAGCGGGCTCGGCGTTCGGCAACACGGGAGCGGGCTCGGCGTTCGGAAGCACCGGCGAGGGGTCGGCGTTCGGGAACACGGGCGCGGGGGCGGCGTCCGGCCGGCCGGCGTACGGCGAGACCCGTGGCGACACGGGCGGGGACGGCGCCTACGGCCGGACGCGGGCGTACGGCGCGGAAGGCCCCGGCGGCTCCTTCGGCGGGACGCAGAGCGGCGGGGCGTACGGCGACACTCAGGGAGGCAGGTCGCCCGGCGAGACCCGTGGCGGTTCGTTCGATCCCCGCGGCGGTTCCCCCGAGACGCGTGCAGGCTCCTTCGAGCCTCGCGGCGGTTCCCCCGAGACGCGTGCGGGCTCCTTCGAGCCCCGTGGCGGTTCGTTCGAGCCGCGCGAGAGCGGGCCGCTCTCCGGACGGCAGGCGCGACCGCGTCCCTTCGAAGACCTCGGCCGGCGGCCGTTCGAGCCGCCCGCGCCGGCGCAGAACGATCCGTTCACCCGAGCCCCGTCCCAGACGGGCCCCTTCTCCGCCACCCCGTCCCAGTCCACGTCCTCGTTCGAGAACACCCGCGCACAGACAGGGGCCTTCGAGAGCCCCCGCGCGCAGACCGGATCCTTCGAGAGCCGCCGTGCAGAGACCGGGTCCTTCGACAGGACGCGGGCGCAGGCGGAGCCGTCCGAGGCCGGGTCGGCGGGGGCGGTGCCGCCGCCTCCCAAGGAGGCCAGGAGGAGCGAGCCGGACCTGGTGCCCCGCACGTCGCGCGCTCCGCTCTTCATGATCGGAGGCGTCCTGGCGCTGGTCGCCGTGATCGTCGTGGGCATCGCCATCATGAGCGGCAGCGACCGGCCCACCGGCACGGCCGCTCCCTCCCCGAGCGGTGCGACGGCGCAGGCGCCCGTGGTGGGCCGCGTCGGAGGCGGCAAGTACGGCTTCGCGGCCTCGCGCAAGAGCGATCCCCAGCCGCTCACCCTCGGCGAGGTGTTCGGGCGCAAGAAGGTCACCACCCACGGGCGCTCGTACCTCATGACGGTGCGACGGCTGGACAAGAAGTGCAAGGACGCCGTGCACGGCACCGAGATGCAGAAGGTCCTCACGGCCGGCAAGTGCACGCAGTTCCTGCGGGCCAGCTTCCGCGACGCGCACGGCAAGCTCATCGGCACGGTCGGCGTGGCCAACCTGAACACCGCCGCCGGGGCGAAGAAGGCGGCCAAGACCGGCACCGGCGGCGAACTGGAGGACTACGTCAGCCCGCTCCAGGGCAAGGACTCCGCCACCAAGCTGCTCGGCAGCGGCGGCGAGTCGTACGCCACAGCGTGGCCCCAGGGGCACTACCTGGTGTTGCTGTGGTTCCAGTACAAGGACGGGCACAAGCCCTCCAAGGATGAGCTGAAGCGGCTCAACCGGGCGGCGATGGACATCACCGAGACGACCGTCTTCTCCGCGCTGGACACCCGAGCGCTCACCGGGGCCCGGAGCAACTGACCGTCAAACCACCCTTTATGGGCACTTAAGCGCACAAATCACCTGTCGAGCTAGACCAGGAAACGCCCATAGCGGTATGCCGATCTCTGACTGTGGATACGCTTCCGCGTATGCGTGGCCAGGATTCCGGATCCGAGCACGAACGCGGGACCGAGAGCTCGGGGGCTCCTTCGATGCCACCCCCGAGCTTCGGGCAGGTACGCCCGCACGTGCCAGGGACCGACCAGAGCGTGACGGACCCCGACTCGACCCAGGACGTGAGATCCTCCGCCCTCAGAGAGGCGCGGGGCCCGTCCTCCTCCCAGGGGACACCCACTCCCACCCCCGGTGACACGCCGCCCGCCCACCCCAGCGACACCGTGTCCGCCCACCCCGGCGACACTCCGACCGCCCACCTTGGCGACACCACGTCCCGCCACTCCGGCGACACCGTGTCCCACCGCCCAGGCGACACCCCGACCGCTCACCCCGGCCACACCATGTCCCACCACCCAGGCGACACCCCGACCGCCCACGCCGGCGACACCGTGTCCCGCCGCCCCGGCGACGCCCGGCCGGCCGACCGGTTCCCCCTGGACTACGAGTGGTTCGATCCCGACCAGCCTCCCCAGCACAACTACCGCTCCGTCGGCTCCTCCGGCAGCCCCACTCCCGCCGCTCAACCCGCACCGTCCCAGATCGGCTTTCCCGCGAGCCCGCATCAGGGCCTCGCCGCCTCCCATGGCGGCCCGGCCGGCACGCCCCCCGGTGGCGCGACGAGTCCGCCCGGTGATGCGATGAGTCCTCCCGGCGGCATGGCGAGTCCTACCGGTGGCTTGGCGAGTCCGCCCGGCGGCATGGCGAGTCCTACCGGCGGCATGGCGAGTCCTACCGGTGGCGCGGCGGGTCCGCCCGGCGGCATGGCGAGCGGTGCTTCGCCGGGCAGCGCCCCTCGGATCGGCCCGGAGGCATGGCAGTCCCCCGCGCCCTACGACCCGACCACCGGCCGGCCATACGGCGTGCCACAGGACGGGTCCCACGGCGCCACCCACAACAGCCCTATCGGCACACCTGCGAACGGGCCATTCGGTGGTACCGGCGACGGGACGCGCCCCCCGTCAGGTGACCAGCCGTCCGCCGCGTCAGGTGTGCACCAGCTGTGGGCCGCGCCGGTGCTCCTTCCTCATGAGACCGCGCCGGCCGAGCCGCAGGTCTCGACGCCGGCGCTCAGCCCGCCGAGCTCCTGGGCCGTCCCCCCTGTCCCCTCGACTCCGGCTCCTCAGGACGCGCCTTCTCCTGCGCAGAGCCCGTCAACGTCACCTGCGCAGAACTGGTCAACGTCTCCTGCGCAGAACCCGTCAGCGTCTCCTGGGCAGAACTGGTCATCGTCGCCGCTGGACGCCCCCCGGCCCGCTCCACACTGGGCGGCGGCTCCCCAGGACGCGCCGGCTCCTCCCCTCCCCGGACCGCAGGCCGGTTCGGCGCCGCAGCAGGCGCCGTGGGCGTCGCCCACCCCGCAGGACCGCCCATGGGCGCCGCCGGCCCCACAGGACACCCCGTGGACACCACCCGGGTCACAGGGAACGCCGCCGGGATCACAGGGGACGCCTCCGGCGTCGCAGAGCGGCCCCTGGACACCGCCATCAGTTCAGGACGGCGCCTGGACACCACCGGCACCGCAAGATGCCCCGTGGACTCCGCCGACACCCCAGGACGGCCCCTGGGCGCCTCCGGCGCCGCAAGATGCTTCCTGGACGCCCACGCCACCGCAGGACGGCCCTTGGGGGCCTCCAGCGCCGCAAGGTGCCTCCTGGGCGCCCCCGGCACCACTGTCCAGTCGTTCGGTGCCACAGGACGCGCCGCCCACCCCACAGGACATCCTGTTCGGCCGGTCCACGCCACACGACGCGCCACCCGCACCACAAGACCTGCCGCCCAACGGCCCCACGCCACAGAACGTCTCATCGGTGCCACCCATGCCACACGACCCTCTGTCGGGACGTCCCACGCCGCAGGACGCGTCATCGGCGTCCCCCAAGCCGCAGGACGGGCCGGCCACCTCGCCGCAGGATGCGCCTCTCACCGGGCAGAACGCCGCTCGATCCTCTCAAGGCGGCCGGCAGGACGGCGGCTACCGCTCGGGCGACGGCACGTGGCGTCCTCAGACACCGCAATACCCCGACATCCCGGTCTGGCCGCCGCCGGGCATGCTGGACGACGATCGTCTCGGCGCGACGAACCCCGGCGGCATCCAGGACGGCACGCCGCCCACTACAGATGCCAAGGACGGTAAGCACTCGGCCGGATCGGCGGACGGCGAGCGCCCCAAGGTGCCGGACGTGGCACACATCCCCGATGCCAAGGGCGGCAGGCACACCGGTGGCGCCTCCTCCTACGTCAGCGGGTCGTCCGGCATGTCGTCGAGCACCGGTCGCCCCGAAACGTCGCCAAGCGCGGAGCGGTCCGAGACCCCACCAGGTACCGAACAGGCCGAGACCTCACCCGGGTCCGTGCCGCCGTCACAGCCGTCTCCCGCACCTGGACCGACACCGTCACCCGCTCCGGCGCCGGCCCCCGATCCGAGGCCGACGCCGTCCATCCCGGCGCCGTCACCGCCTCCGGCCCCGTCACCGCCCCCGATCCCGGCGCCGTCCATCCCTGCGCCGCGTCCCGCCGCGCCCGCCACGCCACCACCATCCGGTACCGCGGCGTCTCCGGGAACCGGTGCGTCCACGATGTCTGGTACGTCGGAGGGGACGGGCAGGTTCAACGACTCCGGCATATCGTCGGGCACCTCCGACGCGGCGAAGCGGAGCGAGGCGAAGGGCCTGCCGGCCATTCCGCGTTCGCAGGCCGGTCCTCCGCCGCGCGCGGCCCTTCCTCCCCCGCATCGGCCGGGCACTCCGCTGCCGCCCGCGCCCATGTCACTCCCCCCGCTGGACCGCCCCTCGCAGGGGACGCACACGCCGTCGCAGGGGGCTCAGAAGCCTGAGGGCCCCACCGCACCGGCCCGTCTGCCCGGCACGCCTCTGCCACCGGCTCCGCTGACCAGCGACGCGCTGACGCCGCGTTCCCGCAACCCGCTCTCACGCGATGCCGCCGAGGGGTCGGCCCAGCAGCCGGCTCCGGGCGCCACCGACCCGGCCCCCGGAACGCGGGGCCTGACCTCGAGCAGGCCCTACCAGCCCACGGGCGCACAGGGCTCCGCTCCAGGCACACCCACTTCCGGTCCAGGAGCACGAGGTCTTCCGCCCGCGCCCGCGCCGGGCACACCGCTTCCGCCCGCTCCTCGTACCCTCTCGCCGCTCCCCCTGCCTGCCGGCGGCACCGCATCGCCCGCCGAGGGCGCCGGGACCGGCGAGAGCACCGCGCCCGCGACCGGCCTTTCCCGAGGCCGAGGCGGCACCGCGGCGGGCGGCGACCAGCCCACCACCGGTGGCACCCCGTCCACGCCCGCCGGCATCCCCTCCACGCCCGCCGGCCCCCTGTCCACGGCCGACGCCGGCGCCCCGTCCGCGATCGGCGGCATCGCGAGCGCGCCGCCCGTCAGCGGCACGCCGTCCGCCACCGGAGGTGCCGCAGGTTCGCCACCCAGCGCCGGCACCGGCGCCACACCGGCAGGCGGCGGGACACCGGCCTCCGCGAGATCTCCCTTGTCGGGGCCCACGACGACACGACCGGACGCGGCGTCGGCGGGACCGGCGGCACCGAACGCACCGGAAAAACCGTCTGAAGCGAACGCACCGGCGGCACCCGCAGGACCGGCAGGATCGGCGGCACCCGCGGGAGCACCGTCTGGACCGGCGGCAACGGGGGCACCGGGAGCAGTGGCGGGCGCCGTGGCGGCCGGCGGTCTCGCCTCCACGGTGACATCCGGGCCGGGCACCGGCGTCGGGCTCACCGGAGGCTTCGCGGCCGGCGACCGTCCGACGGCGTCGGAGGTCGCGGTCGAACGGCCGCCGTTCGTACCGCCCGGCGCCACGCCGCCCGAGCCGCCCGCAGGTACGGGCGCGGCCGAGCCGGCTCCCCGCTCAGGGAAGCGGGTGGTGCTGGCCGCCGGAGTCGCCGTGGCGATCGCGGCGATCGGCACGGCCGCGTACTTCGGGTACCAGACCTACAGCGGGGCCGGCAAGCCGGTGACCATGCCCGACCCGTTGCCGTCGGTGGACGTGCGCCTGCCCGAGGAGGAGCCGACCGAGACCGCCTCCCCGGAGCCGAGCACGGCGGCCACCACCATCCTTGACTCGGTGAAGACCGACCCGAAGAAGCTCACCCTCAAGGAGGCGTTCGCCCAGCGGCGGTTGATCGTCGGCGGACGCGCCTACACCCGCGCCAAGGTGGACATCACGCCGCGGTGCGACAAGGTGGCCGTGGGCGGCTTCGCCACGGCGCTGAAGCGCCAGAAGTGCACCCGGGTCCTGCGGGCGACGTACGTGGACAACAAGCGCCGCTACGCGGTGACGACCGGCATCGCCGTGTTCCCGACCAAGCAGGCGGCCGTCGCGGCGGACAAGAAGAAGAACCTCGCGAAGACCGTCTGGTTCCGCGGACTGGCGGGCGGCGCGGGAACCGGCACCGACAAGGCCGACATCTCCGGCGGTTACGCGGCGGGGCTGGTCTGGGGGCACTACATCGTCTTCAGCTTCGCCACCTACAGCGACGGTCACACCCCCACCGGCCAGGAGAAGGACCTCGGCCCGGTCAGCGGCGCCTTCCGCGACCACACCGCCCAAGTGATCGAAAAGCGCGTCACCGACTGACACCTCACCGACCGACGGAGACGACCCGGGTGAGCACCTCCCGCCCGGGTCCGACCCACCGACCGACTGAGGTGAGGGGGCTCGCGGGGTCAGGGGGTGAGGGTGCGGAGGTGGCGGGTCTGGCGGGCTCGGGGGGCCAGGTCGGGGTCGGCGGGGTAGCGGACCTCCTCCAGGCACAGGCCACGGGCGGGGGCGACGTTCACCCCCGAGTCGCGCACGGCCTTCAGGAGCACACCGGCGGGCCATTCCACGGCCCTGTGGCCTTCGCCGACGGCGAGCAGGCATCCGACCAGGGCGCGCACCATCGAGTGGCAGAAGGCGTCGGCGACGACGGTGGCGACGAGCAGGCCCTCGGCGTCGCGCGTCCACGAGAGGCGCTGGAGCTCGCGGATGGTGGTGGCGCCGTCCCTCCTCTTGCAGAAGGCGGCGAAGTCGTGCTCCCCGAGGAGATGGACGGCCGCGTCGTTCATGCGGCCGACGTCCAGGGGGCGCGGGTACCACAGGACCTCGTTACGGCGCAGTGGGTCACCGCCACCGGGGGCGTCGCAGACACGGTAGGCGTAGCGCCGCGACAGCGCCGAGAACCGGGCGTCGAAGCCCTCAGGGGCCTGTCTGAGGGCATGGACCCGTACATCGGGCGGTAGAACCCCGGCCAGCCGCCGGGTGAGCGCGGAGAGGCGCTGAGCGCCGCTCATCGGGGCGGCGTCCTTGCGGCGTCCCTCGACGGCGCGGAGCGCCTCGGGGGGAAGGTCGACATGGGCGACCTGGCCCCGCGCGTGCACCCCCGCGTCGGTACGGCCGGCGACCGTGAGGGAGGGGGGCGGTTCGAGGCGCAGGATGCGGCCGAGCGCCGTCTCCAGCTCGCCCTGCACGGTCCGCTGTCCGGGCTGGCGGGCCCAGCCGGAGAACGCCGTGCCGTCGTACCCGAGATCCATCCGCAACCGCAGCATCGCGGACGGCGCCTCCGCCGCCGGTGGCGGAGCGTCCTGGGGGGCCGTCGAGGAGTTCCCGGGACGGGACGGGGCGGTGGGTGCGGACTCTGCGGGCGGTGGTGTGGGCACTGCGTCCCCCTGCGTGCCGGGATCGCCGTTGGGGCGTTCGGTGGAGCGAAGGTATCGGTCGAGGGCGGGCTGGAGGTGCGGGGTGAACGCGGACGGGCCCAGCGCACCGAGGTGGTGTGCTGGGCCCGTCTTCGCGATCGGCGGCCGGATGGCTCCGGCCGTGCCCGGGGACGTCGGCGCCCCCGGGATGGCCGCTAGGCGATCAGGCCTCGTCCTTCTTGGACTCGGTCTTCTCGCCGGCCTCCGCGCTCTCGTCGGCCGGAGCCGCGTCGGCGGGGGCCTCGTCGGCCGGGGTCGCGTCGGCGGGAGCGTCGTTCTCGGGGAGCTCGACGATCTCCTCGGCCGGGGCGGCGGCCGGCGCGGTGCGGGTCGTGGTGACCGCGTTCAGCGGCTCCGACACCAGCTCGATCAGCGCCATCGGGGCGTTGTCGCCCTTACGCGGGCCGAGCTTGGTGATGCGGGTGTAGCCACCGGGACGCTCGGCGAAGGTCGGCGCGATCTCGGTGAACAGGTGGTGGATGACGCCCTTGTCCTTGACCACGGTCAGAACCTGGCGACGGTTGTGGATGTCGCCCTTCTTGGCCTTGGTGATCAGACGCTCGGCCAGCGGCCGGAGGCGCTTGGCCTTGGTCTCGGTGGTGCGGATGCGGCCGTGCTGGAACAGCTGGGTGGCGAGGTTCGCCAGGATCAGCCGCTCGTGAGCCGGGCTGCCGCCGAGACGTGCGCCCTTGGCAGGCTTGGGCATGGTCCTTCTCCTTTGGGATAACCCGCTCCGGCCGTGTCAGGTACCGGGGTCGGGCCGGGAGCCCTGGTCGTTCGGACAGGGCTCCCGTTGATGAGGTGATGCGGTGACGCGTGCCGCCGCGCCGAAGGCGCTCGCCTCCGGCGCGAGCCGGTCAGGTCAGTACTGCTCGGTCTCGACGTAACGGGCGTCGTCGTCGTCGTAGTCGCCGCCGGCGACGGCCGTCGGGTCGAACCCGGGCGGGGAGTCCTTGAGGGACAGCGTCATCTCGTGCAGCTTCTGCTTGACCTCTTCGATCGACTTGGCACCGAAGTTCCTTATGTCGAGAAGGTCCTGCTCGCTGCGCGCGACGAGCTCACCCACGGTGTGGATGCCCTCGCGCTTGAGGCAGTTGTAGGAGCGGACGGTGAGGTTCAGCTCCTCGATCGGCAGCGCCAGGTCGGCGGCGAGCGCCGCGTCCGTCGGCGACGGGCCGATGTCGATGCCCTCGGCCTCGACGTTGAGCTCGCGGGCCAGGCCGAACAGCTCGACCAGGGTCTTGCCGGCGGAGGCCACCGCGTCGCGGGGCTTCATCGACGGCTTGGTCTCGACGTCCAGGATCAGACGGTCGAAGTCGGTGCGCTGCTCGACTCGGGTGGCCTCGACCTTGTAGGTCACCTTCAGGACCGGCGAGTAGATCGAGTCGACCGGCACGCGGCCGATCTCCTGGCCGGGCTGCTTGTTCTGGGCGGCCGAGACGTAGCCGCGACCGCGCTCGACGGTCAGCTCCATCTCGAGCTTGGCCTTGCCGTTCAGCGTGGCGATGTGCAGGTCGGGGTTGTGCACCTCGACACCGGCGGGCGGCGCGATGTCGGCGGCCGTGACCTCACCGGGGCCCTGCTTGCGCAGGTACATGACGACGGGCTCGTCGTGCTCGGAGGACACGACCAGCGCCTTGAGGTTCAGGATGATGTCGGTGACGTCTTCCTTGACCCCGGGCACGGTCGAGAACTCGTGCAGGACGCCCTCGATGCGGATGCTGGTGACCGCCGCCCCCGGAATGGAGGACAGCAGCGTGCGGCGCAGCGAGTTGCCGATGGTGTAGCCGAAACCCGGCTCCAGCGGCTCGATGACGAACCGCGACCTGGTCTCCTCGATGGACTCCTCGAGAAGGGATGGGCGCTGTGCGATCAGCATGGGTTCTCCCCTGGTTCCGCGGGGCCCGCTATTTGACCACCGCGATTGGGTTCTTCACTGCCGAAGCTGTACGGCCTCCACCAGGATGCCGTACAGCTCTGCGGCAGACTCACTCGAGCCTTACTTGGAGTAGAGCTCGACGATCAACTGCTCCTGGACCTGGGTGTCGATCTGCTGACGGACCGGGAGCTGGTGCACCAGGATGCGCAGCTTGTCCGGAACGACGCCGAGCCAGGCCGGGACGGTCCTGTCGCCGACGGTGGCGCGGGCCACCTCGTACGGCATGAGGTTGCGAGCCTTCTCGCGGACCTCGATGATGTCGTGCTCGCGCACGCGGTACGACGGGATGTCGACCTTCTTGCCGTTCACCGTGATGTGGCCGTGGCGCACCTGCTGGCGGGCGGCGTCACGGGACACGGCGAGGCCGGCGCGGAAGACGACGTTGTCGAGACGGCTCTCCAGGATCTGGAGGAGGTTCTCACCCGTCTTGCCGGACTTGCGGTTGGCTTCCTCGTAGTAGTTGCGGAACTGCTTCTCGAGGATGCCGTAGATGCGGCGGGTCTTCTGCTTCTCGCGGAGCTGGAGCTGGTACTCCGACTCCTTGGGACGGCCGCGGCCGTGCTCACCCGGCGGGTAAGGACGGATCTCGATGGGGCACTTGGGGGACTCACACTTGCTGCCCTTGAGGAAGAGCTTGGTCTTCTCACGGCGGCAGAGCTTGCAGTCCGCTCCGGTGTAACGAGCCATTTCTCTATTTCTCCTGGGCCTCAGACGCGGCGGCGCTTGGGCGGACGGCAGCCGTTGTGCGGAACCGGGGTCACGTCCTGGATGGACCCCACCTCAAGGCCGGTGGCCTGGAGGGACCGGATGGCGGTCTCGCGACCGGAACCGGGGCCCTTCACGAAGACGTCGACCTTGCGCATGCCGTGCTCCATGGCCCGGCGGGCGGCGTTCTCGGCGGCCATCTGCGCCGCGAACGGCGTGGACTTGCGAGAGCCCTTGAAGCCGACGTGGCCGGCGCTGGCCCAGGAGATCACGTTCCCGCTCGGGTCGGTGATCGAAACGATCGTGTTGTTGAACGTGCTCTTGATGTGGGCGTGCCCGTGAGCGACGTTCTTCTTTTCCTTGCGGCGCACCTTCTTCGGTGCACCCTGGCGGCTCTTCGGAGGCATGTAGCGCTATCTCCTGAGGTGGTCGGTCCTGCTGCGTGGACGGGGGCGCGGCATCGGGCCAGTGACTGACCCGGCTCGGCGCCCCGTCGCGGACTACTTCTTGCCGGGCTTCTTCTTGCCGGCCACGGTCTTCTTCTTGCCCTTGCGGGTGCGCGCGTTGGTCTGCGTGCGCTGCCCGTGGACCGGAAGGCCGCGGCGGTGACGGATGCCCTGGTAGCAGCCGATTTCGATCTTGCGACGGATGTCGGCCTGAACCTCGCGGCGGAGATCACCTTCGATCTTGAAGGTGGCCTCGATGTAGTCACGCAGCGGCACGAGCTCGGTGTCGCTGAGCTGGTGCACCCGCAGGTCACCGTTCACGCCGGTGGCGTTCAGGATCTCCAGGGCGCGGCTGCGGCCGATTCCGTAGATGTAGGTGAGAGCGATCTCCAGCCGCTTGTCGCGGGGGAGGTCGACGCCAACCAGGCGAGCCATGGTCGGGCATTCTCCTTCGATGTGGCGGAGGTCCTGCGCCCCACTACCCCTCCCCATGCCCGGGGTGAGGGCCCCGGCCTCCGACCGGGGGTCGCCCGCGCGGTTCGGCCTTGCGGCCGCCTGCGCGGGTGTGGTGCGCGATTACGTTGTTCCGGCCGGGCCGGCCGCCCGCTGGGGCCGCCCTCCCGTCCGGGCCGCGATCAGCCCTGGCGCTGCTTGTGGCGCAGGTTGTCGCAGATCACCATGACGCGACCGTGCCGGCGGATCACCTTGCACTTGTCGCAGATCTTCTTGACGCTCGGCTTGACCTTCATAGTCCCTGTCGTTCCTCAGACGGCCCGCCCGCCGGTCCGGCCGGGTCGACCCGCGCGCGCCGTGCTAAGCGCACGGTGGACGCGGTTCTACCTCGCCGCCGGGACGGGGGGCTTACTTGTATCGGTAGACGATCCGCCCACGACTGAGGTCGTAGGGGCTCAGTTCCACGACGACCCTGTCGTCGGGGAGGATCCGGATGTAGTGCATCCGCATCCGTCCGCTGATGTGGGCCAGGACCTTATGGCCGTTGTCGAGTTGCACCCGGAACATCGCGTTCGGGAGCGACTCAACCACAGTGCCCTCGATCTCGATGGCGCCGTCCTTCTTGGCCATGTCCCTCGCGTTTCACTGATCGGTCGTCTGAGGTATCGGATCACTAAGCAGCCGCGACCTAGAACGCGCGTGAGAGAGCGGCGATAGCTGACCGCCGACGCGTCTGGTCATAGTGAGCCGACAAAGGAGTGTACGACAACCGGCGTGGAAATGCGAAACGCCTGACGTTTGTCCGGACACAACCGACCACCAGCGTACCTCAGCGAAGCGGGAAAGGGGATGGACGCGCCCACCCGGCCGCACGGTACCGCCGATACCGGGCCTGGGTGGGCGCGTGCTCGTGCGCGCAGGGGATGTGCCCGCAAAAGATCACCTACCCGGCGACAACCCGGGAAACTGCCATCAGCGGCAAAGCCTGCGTCCAATGCCCGTGAACAGTCCGATACCGCCGGACAGGACATCCGATACCTCCGGGTGCGCCCCGGCCGGCCGATGCCGCGGTCCCGGGGACGCTTCGACGCCTCGCGGCGGTCGAGCGTCCCCACGGACGGACCCGGCCGATGTCGCCGGACACGACGAGAGCGGGCGCTCCCCCAGGAGCGCCCGCTCTGTTTCCCCCGCCTCCGGTCCCCCTCACTGAGACCGGGAGGTCTGATCACCGCTTCGAGGAGACCGGATCAGAACCGGTGCCAGCCGCTCCAGTCGTAGTCACGGGTGGAACCCTCGCCCACGCGGAAGCGGAAGCCGTCGACGCCGCGGTTGAAGAAGATCTTGCTGGCGCTGTGGCCGAAGGTGCGGTAGCGGTTGTAGAAGTGCCAGCCGCTGCCGTTGTGGTAGTAGACGTCCAGCCAGCTGTACTGGCGGTCGCGGTCGCGGTCGAACAGGTCGAAGTCGAGGTAGTAGCGGCCGCCCGACCGGCCCCAGAAGCCGCGGACGTAGGAGCGGTCGCCCCGGTCCTCGCGCCCGCCGAAGTCGGAGAAGTACGGGCCGAAGCTGTGGCGGGACAGGGCCTGGGAGGCCGAGGTGGCGGCGGTGGCGGCGGTGGCGCTCGCCGTCGACGCCGAGGCGGCGGGGGCGGCGGCGACGCCCGCCGCCAGAGCACCGGCGAGGGCGGTGCCGACGAGCAGGTTGCGGATCTTGCGCACGGTTTCCTCCTGTGAGCGAGCGTCCTCGGGATGAGGACGGATTCCCCGTGCCGGCCGAGCTTTCTGTGTGCCGCTCGTTCCGGACGACGCTCACGTTATGGAGGCTCGCCGTTCCCTTCTGCGTACGAATACGCACAGAACGCCGAGCGTGTATTACTACACAGAGCGGGCCGAGACCGGAGCCTCAGCGCTCCCTGCGCTTCCTGTCCTTCTTGCTCTTGCCGATCTCGTTGGGGTCCGAGCCGGACAGGGTGCTGATCAGCAGGATCACCGCCCAGGGACCGCCGACCCACATCGGCCAGAAATATCCGCCGAGGTCGGTCATGGCGTAAACGAGCACGCAGATGCCGAACACGCTGGCCCACGAGGTCCAGGCCGCCTTCAACCCGGGATGCATCCCCGTGGGCCGGCGCCGCTCCGGCGCCTGCGCCTGCGCCGCGGGCAGGTTGTTCAGGTCGATGTCCGGCAGGTCGGCGGTGAGCTTTCGCAGGTCGCCATAGGTGCGCCCGGCGTAGACCAGTTCCAGGCGCTCGTTGAACTCCTCCATGGTGAGCCGGCCCTGGGCGCAGTGCTCACGTAGCGCGGCCGCGACCCTGTCTCTGTCGCCGTCGGACGCCCTCATGTCCGGTGTCGCCGCCATCACCATCAACTCCCGCGCAGACGTCAGCCAACGAGCCGTTCCACGAGCGGGTCAAAGGAGTGCCTCACTCCGTCTTGCCGTCGGTGCCGGCCTTCTCTCCCAGAAGCTCGCCAAGGCGTGCCTTCCCCCCGTCAAGGGCGGTGAGCACCCAAGGACCATTATCGGTCACCGCGACGCTGTGCTCGAAATGCGCGGACGGTTTTCCGTCGATGGTGACGACCGTCCAGTCGTCGGCCAGGACGCGGGTGCGATCGGTGCCGAGGTTCACCATCGGCTCGACGGCGAAGCACATGCCGGTCTCGAAGCGCGGGCCCCGGCCGGGCCGCCCGTGGTTGGCCACCCACGGCTCCATGTGCATCTCGGTGCCGATGCCGTGGCCGCCGTACTCCTGCGGGATGCCGTAGCGCCCCTGAGAGCGCACGTAACGCTCGACCTCGAACCCGACGTCGGACAGGTGCCGCCCCACGGTCAGCGCGGCGATGCCGCGCCACATGGCCTCCTCGGTCACCCGCATCAGCTCGGCGAGCTTCGGGTCCACCTCGCCGATGGCGACGGTGATCGCCGAGTCGCCGTGCCAGCCGTCCAGGATGGCGCCGCAGTCGATGGAGATGACGTCACCGTCGCGCAGGGGACGGCGGTCGCTCGGGATGCCGTGGACGACCTCGTCGTTCACCGAGGCGCAGATGGTCGCCGGGTATCCCTGGTAGCCCTTGAACGAGGGGATCGCGCCCTCGTCGCGGATGGCCTTCTCGGCGATGGCGTCCAGGTCGAGCGGCGTCATCCCGGGTCGCACGGATTCGCGCAGGAGCTGGAGCGTGCGCCCGACCACCAGACCGGCGGCCCGCATCTTCTCCAGCTGCTCAGGTGTCTTGATCTGAATTCCGTGCTTGTTCTTCTTGAACACTTACTGGCACCCCCTGGGGTGAATCAACGGACCGCCCGGCATCCCAATTCCCCCGATTGTCCCCCGACAAGCCGGACGCCACCCTTGGGACGGGCCCAAAGGTGGCGTCGGTGCCTATATCGCCGCGCTCGGCGGCTCTCAGTCGGCGAAGCGGCGCAGTTCGGCCATCGCCCGCTGGGTGATCTCTTCGACCGGACCGGTCGCGTCCACACCGTGCAGGATGCCCTCGTCGGCGTAGAAGGAGACCAGCGGAGCCGTCTGCTGCTGGTACACCTCCAGCCGGTGGCGGATGGTCTCTTCCCGGTCGTCATCACGCTGGAACAGATCGCCGCCGCAGGCGTCGCACACCCCTTCCTGGGAAGGGGGGTCGAAGACCACGTGCCACACCTTGCCGCAGGAGCGGCAGGTGCGCCGGCCGGCGAGCCGGCGCACGACCTCCTCGTCGTCGACCACGAGTTCGAGCACGACGTCGAGGTGGGTGCCGAACTCGGCCAGCATCTTGTTCAGAATCTGCGCCTGCGGCACGTTTCGCGGGAAGCCGTCCAGCAGGAAACCCTCCTGCGCGTCCGGCTCCCCGAGGCGGTCGCGGACCATGGCGACGGTCACCTCGTCGGGTACGAGGTCGCCGCGGTCCATGTACTCCTTGGCAAGCTTGCCGAGTTCCGTGCCGCCCGACACGTTGGCACGGAAGATGTCACCTGTCGAGATCTTCGGGATGGACAGGTTCGATGCGATGAACTGGGCCTGTGTCCCCTTGCCCGCTCCGGGGGGCCCGACCAGGACGACGCGCACTACTTGAGGAAGCCCTCGTAGTTCCGCTGCTGAAGCTGGCTCTCGATCTGCTTAACGGTGTCCAGCCCAACACCAACCATGATCAGAATGCTCGTGCCTCCGAACGGGAAGTTCTGGCTCGCCCCGGCCACCGCGAGCGCGATGATCGGGACCATGGAGATCAACCCCAGATAGAGCGAACCCGGAGCGGTCAGCCGCATGAGCACGTAGTTGAGGTACTCGGCGGTCGGCCGGCCCGGGCGGATGCCCGGGATGAATCCACCGTACTTCTTCATGTTGTCGGCCACCTCAACCGGGTTGAAGGTGATGGACACGTAGAAGTAGGTGAAGAAGATGATCAGCACGAAGAACGTGACCATGTAGACCGGGTGGTCGCCTCGGACGAAGTTCTGTGCGAGCCACTGCACGATCGGGCCGGGGTTCTCCTTGTTGCCGAACAGCGAGACCACCAGCTGCGGCAGGTAGAGCAGCGAAGAGGCGAAGATGACCGGGATGATGCCGGCCTGGTTGACCTTCAGCGGGATGTAGGTCGAGGTCCCGCCGTACATGCGACGCCCGACCATGCGCTTGGCGTACTGCACCGGGATGCGGCGCTGGGCCTGCTCGACGAACACCACCGCGGCGATCATGAACACTCCGACCACCATCACCACGACGAAGGTGAAGGCGTTCTGCCGGAAGATGTTCAGCAGCTCCGAGGGGAAGACCGCGATGACCTGGGTGAAGATCAGGATCGACATGCCGTTGCCGACGCCGCGGTCGGTGACCAGCTCGCCGAGCCACATGATGACCGAGGTGCCGGCCGTCATGACGACCACCATCGTGACGATGGTGAAGGCGTCGTTGTTCACCAGGAGCGGCTGACGGCAGTTCGGGAACAGCTGCCCGGTGCGGGCGAGCGCGACGAACGCGGTCGACTGCAGGACGGCCAGGCCGATGGTCAGGTAACGCGTGTACTGGGTGATCTTCGCGGTGCCGGACTGGCCCTCCTTCTTGAGGGCCTCCAGGCGGGGGATCACCACCGTGAGGAGCTGAAGGATGATGCTCGAGGTGATGTACGGCATGATGCCGAGCGCGAACACTGAAAGTTTCAGCAGCGCGCCGCCACTGAACAGCTGCACCATGCCATAGATGTTGGCGGAGTCGCCCGCCTGCGCCTCTTTCAGACACTGCTGCACGTTCGTCGTGTTGACGCCCGGGGTCGGCAGCACCGAACCCAGCCGGAACAGCACGATGATGGCCAGTGTGAAGAGCAGCTTGTTGCGCAGGTCGGGCGTACGGAACGCCCGGGTAATCGCGGTCAGCACGGTCCCTCCTGCGCGCCTGTAAGGCGGTGTCGGTCAGCGAAGGTCTGGAAGTGATGCATCGGCACGTCTCTGATCAACGAGCCCTGGACAGCCTTTGTCCAGCGCACTCTAACGCACTACGGGCGCGGCGGCTCCCACGGAGCCCCCGCGCCTCGTACTGCCTTGACTACAGCTCGGTGACGGAGCCACCGGCCGCAGCGATCTTCTCCTTCGCGGAGGCGGAGAAAGCGTGCGCCTGCACGTTCAACGCCACCGAGATGTCACCGGTTCCCAGCACCTTGACCGGCTGGTTCTTGCGGACCGCGCCCCGCTCGACCAGCGTGTCCACCGAGACGTCGCCGCCGTCGGGGAACAGCTCGCCGAGCCTGTCCAGGTTGACGACCTGGTAGGTCGTCTTGAACATGGCGTTGGAGAAGCCCTTGCGCTTCGGCAGCCGCCGCTGGAGCGGAACCTGGCCGCCCTCGAAGCCGAGAGGGACGTTCGTGCGGGACTTGGTGCCCTTGGTGCCACGACCGGAGGTCTTGCCCTTGGACGCCTCGCCGCGACCCTTGCGGATCTTGGCCTTGTTGGCGCCCTTGGCCGGCCGCAGGTCGTGCAGGCGCAGCGGCGTGCCGCCGCTGGTGTTCTCAGCGTTAGCCATGACTAGTCGACCTCTTCCACCTCGACGAGGTGCGTCACCACGGCGACCATGCCCCGGATCTCCGGGCGGTCCTCCTTGACGACGACATCGCCGATTCGCTTCAGGCCCAGCGAGCGCAGCGAGTCACGCTGGTTCTGCTTGCCACCGATCTTCGACCGGGTCTGGGTGATCTTGAGACGAGCCATCGGCTAGCTCACCGCCTTCGCCGCCGCGGCGGCCTCGGCGATGCCCTCGGCGCGAGCCTTGAGCATGCGCACGGGGGCGACGTGCTCGATCGGGAGCCCACGGCGGGCGGCGATCTCCTCGGGCCTGCTGAGGCCCTTCAGAGCCGCCACGGTGGCGTGGACGATGTTGATCGGGTTGTCCGAGCCGAGCGACTTGGACAGCACGTCGTGGATGCCGGCGCACTCAAGGACGGCGCGCACGGGGCCACCCGCGATGACACCGGTACCGGGCGAGGCCGGACGCAGCAGGACGACGCCGGCGGCGTCCTCACCCTGCGAGGTGTGCGGGATGGTGCCCTGGATGCGCGGCACCTTGAAGAAGTGCTTCTTGGCCTCCTCGACGCCCTTGGCGATCGCCGCGGGCACCTCCTTGGCCTTGCCGTATCCGACACCGACCAGGCCGTTGCCGTCACCGACGACAACCAGGGCGGTGAAGCTGAAGCGCCGACCACCCTTGACGACCTTGGCCACTCGATTGATCTTCACGACGCGCTCGATGTACGAGACGCCCTTCTCGGCAGCGCCGCCGCGGCGATCGTCGCGACGGTCCCGCCGCTCACCACCGCCGCCGGCACCGCGACGCGGAGCTGCAGCCATCAGTGGTTCCTCTCCTCGTTGCTCTTGATTGCGATGCCGGCCGGAGACATCAGTTGCGATCCTCGCCCCATCAGAACTCCAGCCCGCCTTCACGGGCGCTGTCCGCGAGAGCCGCGATGCGGCCCGCGTAGCGGTTGCCACCGCGGTCGAAGACCACGGTGGAGATCCCGGCGGCCTTGGCCCGCTGAGCGAGGAGCTCGCCGACCTTCTTCGCCTTGTCGGTCTTGGTGCCCTCGGCCGTGCGCAGGGAGGTGTCCAGCGTGGACGCGCTCACCAGCGTGTGGCCGGCGATGTCGTCGACGATCTGCACGAACAGGTGCCGTGCGGAGCGGTTGACGACCAGACGGGGACGGGCCGGAGAGCCCACGACCTTCTTGCGGACGCGGCGGTGACGACGCGAGCGCGACAGCGCGCGCGCGGCCGTGTGCTTGGCAACCTTGGTGAAGGCCATGACTACTTACCAGCCTTTCCGACCTTGCGGCGGATGACTTCGCCCTGGTACCGCACACCCTTGCCCTTGTAGGGGTCGGGCTTGCGCAGCTTGCGGATGTTCGCGGCGACCTCGCCGACCTTCTGCTTGTCGATGCCGTCCACGTGGAACAGGGTCGGCCGGTCGACGCGGAAGGAGACACCCTCAGGGGCGTCGACGATCACCGGGTGGCTGAAGCCCAGAGAGAACTCCAGCTGCGCCGGGCTCTTGGCCTGGACGCGGTAACCCACGCCGACGATCTCCAGCGTCTTGCTGTATCCCTTGGTCACGCCGTCCACCATGTTGGCGATCAGCGTGCGGGAGAGCCCGTGCAGCGCACGGACCTTCTGCTCGTCGTTGGGGCGGGTGACGGCGATCGCGCCGTCCTCGCCCTTCTCGACCACGATCGGCTCGGCGACCGTGTGCGAAAGCGTGCCCTTGGGGCCCTTGACCGTGACATCCCGGCCGTCGATGGTGATGTCAACACCATTCGGTACAGGGATGGGCAGCCGTCCAATTCGCGACATGCTGTGATTCCTCCCCTCTACCAAACGTAGGCGAGGACTTCCCCGCCCACACCACGCTTGCCGGCCTGCTTGTCGGTCATGAGCCCGCCGGACGTCGAGATGATCGCGACGCCCAGACCGCCCAGGACCCGGGGCAGGTTGTCCTTCTTTGCATAGACCCGCAGACCGGGCTTGGAAACCCGGCGCAGGCCCGCGATTGACCGTTCACGCGTGGGCCCGAACTTGAGCTCCACCACGAGGTTCTTCCCGACCTTGGCGTCTTCGACGGCCCAGGCCTGGATGTAGCCCTCCTGCTGGAGGATCTCGGCGATGTGCGCCTTGATCTTCGAGTACGGCATGGCCACGGTGTCGTGGTATGCCGAGTTCGCGTTACGCAGACGTGTCAACATGTCTGCGATCGGGTCGGTCATCGTCATGGCCGGTGGCCCTCCTCACCGCGGTTTCCCTGTGACCGGGACCTACGGTGTGGTCGTGGGCGCTTGAAGCAGCGCCCGGTTGATATGACTTATATGTACGGCTGGCGCCGTGCGGGCCCCTCCCGGAGGGATGTCCCTCGGGGAGCCCCTCGAAGAGGAGCCCGCACGCGGACTACCAGCTGGACTTGGTGATGCCGGGCAGCTCGCCCCGGTGCGCCATCTCGCGGAAGCACACGCGGCAGAGGCCGAACTTGCGGTAGACGGCGCGGGGCCGGCCACAGCGCGAGCATCGAGTGTACGCCCGCACGCCGAACTTCGGCTTGCGCTCGGCCTTCGCGATCAGAGACTTCTTGGCCATCAGGCCTCCTTGAAGGGGAAGCCGAGAAGCTTGAGCAGCGCCCGGCCCTGGTCGTCGTTCGTGGCGGTGGTCACGACCGTGATGTCCATGCCACGCTGACGGTCGACCCGGTCGGGGTCCACCTCGTGGAACATGACCTGCTCGGTGAGACCGAAGGTGTAGTTCCCGTTGCCGTCGAACTGCTTGGGCGACAGGCCGCGGAAGTCCCTGATGCGCGGGAGCGCGAGGGACAGCAGCCGGTCGAGGAACTCCCACATGCGGTCGCCGCGGAGCGTCACGTGCGCGCCGATCGGCATGCCCTCGCGCAGCTTGAACTGGGCGATGGACTTGCGAGCGTGGGCGACGGCCGGCTTCTGGCCGGTGATGGCGGTGAGATCGCGCACCGCGCCCTCGATGAGCTTGGAGTCACGAGCCGCCTCGCCGACGCCCATGTTCACCTTGATCTTGGTGAGCCTGGGGATCTGCATGGCGTTCTCGATGCCGAACTGCTCACGCAGCTTGTCGGCGATCTCCGCGCGGTAGCGCTCCTTGAGGCGCGGAACCGCGCGCTCGGTCTCAGTTGTGGTGGCGGTCATCAGTTGTCCTCACCCGATTCGTCGGCCTTCTCGGCCTTCTTGGCGGGCTTGTCGTCCTTCTTCGCCTCATCCTTGAGCTTCTTGACGTTGCTCACGTGGATGGGGGCCTCCATGGTCTGCACGCCGCCTTCCTTGGCACCGCGCGGTCCCTGGTGGGTGACCTTGGAGTGCTTCTTGATCATGTTGACGCCCTCGACGATCACGCGGTCCTCCCGCGGGATCGCCTGGATCACACGACCCTTGGCACCCTTGTCCTTACCGGCGATGACCTGGACGAGGTCACCCTTCTTCACATGCAGCTTCGGCATTTACAACACCTCCGGCGCGAGCGAGATGATGCGCATGAACTTCTTCTCGCGCAGCTCGCGACCCACCGGACCGAAGATACGCGTGCCCCGAGGGTCGCCACTGTCCTTGATGATGACCGCGGCGTTCTCGTCGAAGCGGATGTAGGAGCCGTCCGGGCGGCGGCGCTCCTTAGTGGTGCGCACCACGACAGCCTTGACCACATCACCCTTTTTGACGCCGGCGGCGGGAAGGGCGTCCTTCACCGTCGCGACGATGATGTCGCCGATACCCGCGTAGCGCCGACCCGAGCCGCCGAGCACGCGGATGCACAAGATCTCCTTGGCACCCGTGTTGTCGGCGACCTTGAGCCGCGACTCCTGCTGGATCACGTCAACTCCCGTGTGTCACGCCGGTTCTCAATCATGAGCCTGGCGGAACTAGATTTCGGTCTGATGCGCCCTGGCGCCGGCACGGCCGGCGCCAGGGGGGACGCCCGCGCGGGAGACCCCCTTCCAGAGGGGTCTCCCGCAAGGCGACTTACTTGGCCCGCTCGAGGATCTCCACGACCCGCCACCGCTTGGTGGCGGACAGCGGCCGGGTCTCCATCAGGAGGACGCGGTCGCCGACGCCGCAGGAGTTGGCCTCGTCGTGGGCCTTGTACTTGGTCGTACGGCGGATGACCTTGCCGTACAGCGGGTGCTTCACGCGGTCCTCGACGGCGACGACGACGGTCTTGTCCATCTTGTCGCTGACCACCAGACCCTCACGGGTCTTGCGGTAGTTCCGCGCCTGCTTGTCGGTGCTCTCAGTTGTCTCAGCCATCGCTCGGCTCCTTCTCGACCGTGACGATGCCGAGCTCGCGCTCGCGCATCACGGTGTAGATACGGGCGATCTCGCGGCGGACGGCGCGAAGCCGCCCGTGGCTCTCCAACTGACCGGTCGCCGCCTGGAAGCGGAGGTTGAACAGCTCCTCCTTGGCTTCCTTCAGCTTCGTGACCAGTTCGTCCTGGTCAGAAGTCCGCAGCTCACCGGCGGTCAGGCCCTTAGCCATCACGCCTCACCCACTTCACGCTTAACAAACCGGCACTTCATCGGGAGCTTGTGCATCGCGCGCCGGAGGGCCTCGCGGGCCACCGGCTCGGAGACGCCCGAGAGCTCGAACATGACGCGGCCGGGCTTGACGTTGGCGATCCACCACTCCGGCGAACCCTTACCGGAACCCATGCGGGTCTCGGCGGGCTTCTTCGTCAGCGGACGGTCCGGGTAGATGTTGATCCACACCTTGCCGCCACGGCGGATGTGCCGGGTCATGGCGATACGAGCGGCCTCGATCTGGCGGTTGGTCACGTAGTGGTGCTCAAGCGCCTGGATGCCGAACTCGCCGAACACGACCCTGGTGCCGCCCTTGGCGGCTCCGCTGCGGTCAGGCCGGTGCTGCTTGCGGTGCTTGACCCTGCGCGGGATCAGCATGGTCAGCTCCCTTCAGCACCCGGCTGCTCCGCCGGGCCGGTCTCGGGCGCCCCAGCGGGCGCGGTGCTTTCGGTCCTCGGGCCACGGCCGCCGCCACGGGGGGCGCCGCCGTCACGGCCACGACCGCCGCCGCCGCCCGCGCCCCGGCCGCGCTGCGGCCTGTCGGTGCGGTCGCGACGCTGGCCGCCCTCGCGCGCGCCGGCCGCGGCCGCCTCGCGCTCGGCGCGGCTGGTCGGGGCCTCGCCCTTGTAGATCCACACCTTCACGCCGATGCGGCCGAAGGTGGTGCGGGCCTCGTAGAAGCCGTAGTCGATGTCCGCGCGAAGGGTGTGCAGGGGCACACGGCCCTCGCGGTAGAACTCCGAGCGCGACATCTCGGCGCCGCCGAGACGACCGGCGCACTGGACACGGATGCCCTTGGCGCCGCTCTTCATCGCCGACTGCATGGCCTTGCGCATCGCGCGCCGGAAGGAGACCCGGCTCGACAGCTGCTCGGCCACGCCCTGGGCGACGAGCTGGGCGTCCACCTCGGGGTTCTTGACCTCGAGGATGTTCAGCTGGACCTGCTTCTTGGTCAGCTTCTCGAGGTCGCCACGGATGCGGTCCGCCTCGGCGCCGCGGCGGCCGATGACGATGCCCGGCCGGGCGGTGTGGATGTCGACCTGGACGCGGTCGGTGGTGCGCTCGATCTCGACCTTGGAGATGCCGGCCCGCTCCATGCCCTTCTGCAGCATGCGGCGGATCGAGACGTCCTCGGCGACGTAGGACTTGTACAGCTTGTCGGCGTACCACCGGCTCTTGAAGTCGGTCGTGATGCCGAGCCGGAACCCGTGCGGGTTAACCTTCTGGCCCACTAGCGGGTCCTTCCCTTCGGCCTGCCCTGGCCTTCAGGCCGGGCTTCGACGATCACAGTGATGTGGCTCGTCCGCTTGTTGATCCGATAGGCACGGCCCTGGGCACGGGGACGGAACCTCTTCAGCGTCGGGCCCTCGTCGACCCACGCCCGGCTCACGACCAGCGTCTCGCGGTCGAGCTTGAAGTTGTGCTCGGCGTTCGCCATCGCGCTCGTGAGCACTTTGAAGATCGGCTCGCTCGCCGCCTGGGGGGCGAACTGCAGCACGGCCTGCGCCTCCGAAGCGGGCAGCCCGCGAATGAGGTCCACCACGCGGCGGGCCTTCTGGGGCGTGACGCGGACGAACCGCGCCTGAGCCCTGGCTTCCATCGCTTACTCCTCGTTTCCTAAGGCGCTTACCGCCGGCTCCGCCGGTCTTCCTTGACGTGGCTGCGGAAGGTCCGCGTCGGCGCGAACTCGCCCAGCTTGTGACCGATCATCGACTCGGTGACGAACACCGGGACGTGCTTGCGCCCGTCGTGGACGGCGATCGTGTGGCCCAGCATGTCCGGCACGATCATGGAGCGCCGCGACCACGTCTTGATGACGTTCTTGGTGCCCTTTTCGTTCTGCGTGTCCACCTTCTTCATCAGGTGGCCGTCGACGAACGGGCCCTTCTTAAGGCTACGTGGCATTTAGGCTGCTCCTACCGCTTCTTCCTCTTGCTCCGCCGACGGATGATCAGTCGGTCGCTGGCCTTGTTGGCCTGACGGGTACGGCCCTCGGGCTTGCCCTTGGGGTTCACCGGGTGGCGACCACCAGAGGTCTTGCCCTCACCACCACCGTGCGGGTGGTCGACCGGGTTCATCGCGACACCGCGGACGGTCGGGCGCTTGCCCTTCCAGCGGTTACGACCGGCCTTGCCGATGTTGATGTTGGCCTGCTCGGCGTTGCCGACCTGGCCGACCGAAGCGCGGCAGCGCACGTCCACCTGGCGCATTTCACCGGAGGGCATACGCAGCGTGGCGTACTGCCCTTCCTTGGCCAGCAGCTGGATCTGCGCGCCGGCGGACCGGCCCAGCTTCGCGCCGCCGCCCGGCTTCAGCTCCACGGCGTGGATGAAGGTACCGGTCGGAATGTTGCGCAGCGGCAGGCAGTTGCCCGGCTTGATGTCGGCCGCAGGGCCGTTCTCGATGCGGTCGCCCTGCTTGATGCCCGTGGGAGCGAGGATGTAGCGCTTCTCGCCGTCCGCGTAGTGCAGGAGCGCGATGCGCGACGTCCGGTTGGGGTCGTACTCGATGTGAGCGACCTTGGCCGGAATGCCGTCCTTGTCGTGGCGCCGGAAGTCGATGATCCGGTAAGCACGCTTGTGCCCACCGCCCTGGTGACGCGCGGTCACCCGGCCGTGGACGTTACGACCACCCTTGCTGTGCAGGGGAGCAAGCAGCGACTTCTCCGGCGTGCTGCGCGTGATCTCGGCGAAGTCCGAGACGCTCGCGCCGCGGCGACCCGGAGTCGTCGGCTTGTATTTACGGATGCCCATCTTTTTCGTTCATCCCTTGTCGATGTTGCTTGGCAATGCGGCGGCGGAGATCAGCTGATCTGACCGAAGATGTCGATCCGATCGCCTTCCACCAGGCTCACGATCGCCCGCTTGGTGCTCGGGCGCTGGCCGTAACCGAACTTCGTCCGCTTACGCTTGCCCTGGCGGTTGATCGTGTTCACGCTGGTGACCTTGACGCCGAAGATCTGCTCGACAGCGATCTTCACCTGCGTCTTGTTGGCCGTCTTGCGCACCAAGAACGTGTACTTGTTGTGCTCATCGATCAGGCCGTAGCTCTTCTCAGAGACGATCGGCTTGATGATGATGTCGCGCGGGTCGGCGATCTTCTGCATCAGGCGTCTTCCTTCCCGCTGCCGCCCAGCCGAGCCACGACCTGGTCGTACGCCTCACGCGTGAAGACCACGTCGTCGTAGCAGAGCACGTCGTACGTGTTGAGCTGGCCGGCGTCCAGGAGGTGGACCTCCGGGGCGTTGCGCAGGCTCAGCCAGGTGAGCTCGTCGTCCGCGTCGACCACGACCAGGACGCTGCGAGCCTTGGAGATGTTGCGGAGCGCATCGAGAGCGGCCTTGGTCTTCGGGGTGTCCCCGGTGACCAGGCTGTCCACGATGTGCACGCGCCCGCCGGAAGCCCGGTCGCTGAGGGCCCCGCGCAGGGCGGCGGCCTTCATCTTCTTGGGCGTCTTCTGGGTGTAGTCACGCGGCTGCGGGCCGTGGACGGTGCCACCGCCGGTGAACTGCGGCGCGCGGGTCGAGCCCTGGCGGGCCCGGCCGGTGCCCTTCTGGCGGTACGGCTTCTTGCCGCCACCGCTGACCTCACCGCGGGTCTTCGTCTTGTGGGTGCCCTGCCGGCGCGCGGCCAGCTGGGCGACGACGACCTGGTGGATCAGCGGGATGTTGACCTTGGCGCCGAAGATGTCCTCCGGCAGGTCGACGCTCCCGGTCTTCGCCCCGGCCGCGTCGAGGACGTCAACGGTGGTGCTCACTTGGCAGCCCCCTTCTTGGCAGCGGTGCGAATGAGGACCAGGCTGCCGTTGGCGCCGGGGACCGCACCCTTGACCAGGATGAGGTTCTTCTCGGCGTCCACGGCGTGAACCTTGAGGTTCTGGACGGTGGTGCGGACGTTGCCCATCCGGCCCGCCATGCGCAGTCCCTTGAAAACGCGGCCCGGAGTGGCGCAGCCGCCGATGGAGCCGGGCGAGCGGTGCTTGCGCTGGGTGCCGTGCGAGGCGCTGAGGCCCTTGAAGCCGTGACGCTTCATGACACCCGCGAAGCCCTTGCCCTTGCTCTTGCCGGTCACGTCGATGTGCTGGCCGGCCTCGAAGGTGTCGGCCAGAACTTCCTGGCCGAGCGTGTACTCGGAGGCGTCGGAGGTCCGAAGCTCGACGAAGTAGCGGCGCGGGGTGATGTCGTGCTTGCGCAGATAATCACCAAGCGGCTTGTTCACCTTGCGCGGGTCCACCTGCCCGTAGCCGAGCTGAACAGCGGAGTAGCCGTCCTTGTCCTCAGTGCGGACGCGGGTCACCACGCACGGACCGGCCTCGATGACGGTGACCGGGACGATCCGGTTGCCCTCGTCGAAGACCTGGGTCATGCCGAGCTTCTTGCCCAGGACGCCCTTGATCTGCTTAGCCATGTCAGTGCGTTCCCTCAGAGCTTGATCGAGATGTCGACGCCGGCCGGAAGGTCGAGACGCATGAGCGAGTCGACGGTCTTCGGCGTCGGATCGATGATGTCAATCAGCCGCTTGTGCGTGCGCATTTCGAAGTGCTCACGGCTGTCCTTGTACTTGTGCGGCGAGCGGATGACGCAGTACACGTTCTTCTCGGTCGGCAACGGCACCGGGCCCGCGACCTTCGCGCCAGTCCGCGTCACCGTCTCGACGATCTTCTTGGCCGAGCTGTCGATGACCTCGTGGTCATAGGCCTTAAGCCGGATGCGGATCTTCTGTCCCGCCATAGTGGCCTCGGTGTCCTTCGCTGTCGTCCTGCAAAAGTTTCGTGCGGCCTTTTGCCGCTATGGGTGTCCCACGTGACTTGCGCCCCATGGCCCGCCACCTCTTCCGTGATCTTGCAGTCATCTCGGTCGCGGCGGCCGAGACGACTGCGAGATCACGGGCCCGGCTGGGCTCGGAGCTCACCGTGGGCTCCGGGGCCGCCGAGGCGACCCCTTCGTGGTGCGGCGGCCGGACCCGTTCTCGGAGTCCGACCGCCGACCCGCGGTCGTGCTACTTGATGATCTTCGTGACTCGACCCGCACCGACGGTGCGGCCACCCTCGCGGATGGCGAACTTGAGACCGTCCTCCATCGCGATGGGCTGGATGAGCTGGACGGACATCTCGGTGTTGTCACCGGGCATGACCATCTCGGTGCCCTCGGGAAGGGTCACGACGCCCGTCACGTCCGTGGTACGGAAGTAGAACTGCGGGCGGTAGTTGTTGAAGAACGGCGTGTGGCGGCCGCCCTCGTCCTTGGACAGGATGTAGACCTGCGCCTCGAACTCGGTGTGCGGGGTGGTCGTGCCCGGCTTGATGATGCACTGGCCGCGCTCGACGTCCTCGCGCTTGATGCCACGCAGGAGCAGACCGACGTTGTCACCGGCCCGGCCCTCGTCGAGGAGCTTGCGGAACATCTCCACACCGGTGACGGTGGTGGTGGTGCTCTTCTCCTTGATGCCGATGATGTCGACGGTCTCGTTGACCTTGACGATGCCGCGCTCGATACGACCGGTCACGACGGTGCCGCGGCCGGTGATCGAGAAGACGTCCTCGATCGGCATGAGGAAGGGCTTGTCGGTGTCACGAACGGGCTCGGGGACGTTGTCGTCCACGGCGTTCATGAGCTCGATGATCGAGTCGCCCCACTTCTCGTCGCCCTCGAGCGCCTTCAGCGCCGAGACGCGGACGACCGGCAGGTCGTCGCCCGGGAACTCCTGGGCGGAGAGCAGCTCGCGGACCTCGAGCTCGACGAGCTCCAGGATCTCCTCGTCGTCCACCATGTCGGCCTTGTTCAGGGCGACGACGATGTAGGGGACGCCGACCTGGCGGGCCAGGAGGACGTGCTCCTTGGTCTGCGGCATCGGGCCGTCGGTGGCGGCGACCACGAGGATCGCGCCGTCCATCTGCGCCGCACCGGTGATCATGTTCTTCACGTAGTCGGCGTGACCGGGGCAGTCCACGTGAGCGTAGTGGCGCTTCTCGGTCTGGTACTCGACGTGCGCGATGGAGATGGTGATGCCGCGGGCCTTCTCCTCGGGCGCCTTGTCGATCTTGTCGAACGGGGTCGCCTCATTGAGGTGAGGGAAACGGTCGTGGAGCACCTTGGTGATCGCCGCGGTCAGAGTGGTCTTGCCGTGGTCGATGTGCCCAATGGTGCCGATGTTCACGTGCGGCTTGGTCCGCTCGAACTTGGCCTTGGCCACTGCTCTGTCTCCTTAGAGATTCTGACGTGACTTGCTAGTCTCACTCGGGCTCGGAGCCCGATCCCCGGGCGGCGGTGGTCGCCGCCCGAGCCGGTTGGGTCTGGGACTTGTCGTCCCTGTCCCCCGCCGGCGGGGACGACGATCGCTCGACGTCCCCGGCCGTCCGGGTCCGGTGCTTATTCGCCCCGAGCCTTCGCGACGATCTCCTTGGCGATGCCCGGGGGCACCTCCGAGTAGGAGTTGAACTGCATGCTGTAGACAGCCCGGCCCTGGGTCTTGCTGCGAAGGTCGCCCACGTAGCCGAACATCTCTGACAGCGGCACCAGGGCGTTGATGACCTTCGCCCCGGAACGGTCTTCCATGGCCTGGATCTGCCCGCGCCGACCGTTCAGGTCGCCGATGACATCGCCCATGTAGTCCTCGGGCGTGGTGACCTCGACGGCCATCATCGGCTCCAGGATCACGGCGTCCGCGCGGCGGGCGGCCTCCTTGAAGGCCATCGAACCAGCGATCTTGAAGGCCATTTCGGAGGAGTCGACCTCGTGGTAGGCACCGTCCTGGAGGGTGACCTTCACACCCACCATCGGGTAGCCGGCCAGCACGCCGAACTCCGCGGCCTCCTGGGCGCCCGCGTCCACCGACGGGATGTACTCCCGGGGGATGCGGCCACCGCTGACCTTGTTGGAGAACTCGTAGCCGTCGTTGCCCTCGCCCAGCGGCTCCAGGTCGATGATCACGCGCGCGAACTGGCCGGAACCACCGGTCTGCTTCTTGTGCGTGTACTCGACCTTCTCCACCTTGCGGCGGATGGTCTCGCGGTAGGCGACCTGCGGGCGGCCGACGTTGGCCTCGACCTTGAACTCGCGGCGCATCCGGTCGACGAGGATCTCCAGGTGGAGCTCGCCCATACCCCAGATGACCGTCTGCCCGGTCTCCTCGTCCCGGCGGACCTGGAAGGAGGGGTCCTCCTCGGCCAGGCGCTGGATCGCGGTGCTGAGCTTCTCCTGGTCGCCCTTGGTCTTGGGCTCGATCGCCACGTTGATGACCGGCGCCGGGAACGTCATCGACTCCAGGACGACCTGGTTGGCCGGGTCGGAGAGGGTGTCACCGGTGGTGGTGTCCTTCAGACCCATGACCGCCACGATCTGACCAGCGTGCGCCGACGGGCGCTCTTCGCGCTTGTTGGCGTGCATCTGGTAGATCTTGCCGATGCGCTCCTTCTTGCCCTTGACCGAGTTCACCACGGAGGTGCCGGTCTCGAGCGTGCCGGAGTAGATGCGGATGAAGGTGAGCTTGCCCAGGTGCTGGTCGCTCATGATCTTGAACGCCAGCGCCGAGAACGGCTCGTTCGGGTCCGCGTGACGCTCGATCTCCTCCTCCTCCTTGCCGACCGCGTGCCCCTTGAAGGCGGGGATGTCGGTCGGGGCGGGGAGGTAGGCGACGATCGCGTCGAGCAGAGGCTGCACGCCCTTGTTCTTGAACGCGGTGCCGCACAGGACCGGGTTGAGCGCGCTGGCCAGCGTCGCGCGGCGGATGCCGGCGACGAGCTGCTCCTCGGTGGGCTCGACGCCCTCCAGGTAGAGCTCCATGAGCTGGTCGTCGTGCTCGGCGGCCGTCTCGATGAGCCGGTCGCGCCACTCGCGCGCCACCTCGGCGTGGTCGGCCGGGATGTCGACGGTGTCGTACATCTCGCCCTTGGCCGCCTCGGCGCTCCAGATCAGGCCCTTCATCTTCACCAGGTCGATGACGCCCTTGAAGTCGGCCTCGACGCCCCAGGGAAGCTGGATGACGAGCGGCGTCGCGCCGAGGCGCGACACGATCATGTCGACGCAGCGGTGGAACTCGGCGCCGACGCGGTCCATCTTGTTCACAAAGCAGATGCGCGGGACGCCGTAGCGGTCCGCCTGCCGCCACACCGTCTCGGACTGCGGCTCGACGCCGGCCACGGCGTCGAAAACCGCCACAGCGCCGTCGAGGACGCGCAGCGAGCGCTCCACTTCGACGGTGAAGTCGACGTGGCCGGGCGTATCGATGATGTTGATCGTGTGATCAAGCCACTCGCAGGTGGTCGCGGCAGAGGTGATCGTGATGCCGCGCTCTTGCTCCTGCTCCATCCAGTCCATCGTGGCAGCGCCCTCGTGGACTTCACCGATCTTGTAGTTGATACCGGTGTAGAACAGGATGCGCTCGGTCGTGGTGGTCTTGCCCGCGTCGATATGGGCCATGATCCCGATGTTGCGGACCTTGGCCAGGTCAAGAGCGGTCGATGTCGCCACTTCTCTCGCGTCCTCGTCGTCTCGTCGTCGCCGCTGGGGTTACCAGCGGTAGTGGGCGAAGGCCTTGTTGGACTCGGCCATCTTGTGCGTGTCCTCACGCCGCTTCACGCTGGCGCCCAGACCGTTGCTCGCGTCGAGCAGCTCGTTCATCAGCCGCTCGGTCATGGTCTTCTCGCGGCGGGCGCGGGAGTACTGCACCAGCCAGCGCAGTGCCAGGGTGGTGCTGCGCGCCGCGCGCACCTCGACCGGCACCTGGTAGGTCGCGCCACCGACACGGCGGCTGCGGACCTCAAGAGTGGGCTTGACGTTGTCGAGAGCGCGCTTCAGGGTGACAACCGGGTCGTTGCCCGACTTGTCCCTGCAGCCCTCGAGGGCGTCGTAGACGATCGTCTGGGCGAGCGAGCGCTTGCCGTTCAGAAGCACCTTGTTGATGAGCGCGGTGACCAGCGGCGAGTTGAACACCGGGTCTGCGACAAGCTGTCGGCGCCCAGCGGGACCCTTGCGCGGCATGTCAGCTCTTCTCCTTCTTCGCGCCGTAGCGGCTGCGGGCCTGCTTGCGGTTGCGGACGCCCTGGGTGTCCAGCGAACCACGGATGATCTTGTAGCGAACACCCGGCAGGTCCTTCACACGACCGCCACGCACGAGCACGATGGAGTGCTCCTGGAGGTTGTGGCCCACACCAGGGATGTAGGCCGTCACCTCGATGCCGTTGGTGAGCCGGACACGCGCCACCTTGCGGAGGGCCGAGTTCGGCTTCTTCGGGGTCGTCGTATACACGCGCGTGCAGACGCCGCGCCGCTGGGGGCTCCCCTTGAGCGCCGGTGTCTTGGTCTTACTGACCTTGTCCTGGCGGCCCTTGCGGACCAGCTGCTGAATCGTGGGCACCGCGTCTCCGTTCGTGCTTGGCCGGTGATTCGAAAAGTCGTGCGTTTCGCAGGCTCTGCCGGTGTCATGACCTGCTGTTTTTCCCTCGGCTCCGACCCACGCGCTCGGGCGTGTCGCGATCTTTGCCGACTTCGCCCGGCGAAGAGGCCGGCACCCGGTGGAGGAGATCACACGGCGACCGGCCGGCCCGTGAAGGGCCTGGCGAGCGCACGCATGTGAGCCCATGAAGCCACGGGCACGAAGGGCAAGACTACCCAGCCCATCGCAACACGTCAAAACGGCTGCGCCGAGCCGCTTGTGCGCTCGGTTCGTGTCGTGGCCCGCGGCCGGTTTCCCCCCGGCCGCTATCGGGCACCAGACAAGTTTACGCCACCCACGGACCCGTCTCGACGATTTCCCGTGTTGCCGCCCGGCGGCCCTCAGGACGCCACCGGACGGCCCTGGAACACGGCGAGGGGCGCCCGCCCCCGTTGCCGGGAGCGGGCGCCCCTGCGTTCGCCCTGCCGCGAGGTGGGACCGGCGCCGCCGGCCCCGCCGTCAGCGGTTGTACTGACCGAAGTCGTACTCCTCCAGCGGCACGGCCTCGCCGCTGCCGGTGCCGAAGGTGTAGTCGGTCGCCGAGCCGTCGTAGCCGCCGACGGTGTACATCGCCGCCTTGGCCTCCTCGGTCGGCTCGACCCGGATGTTGCGGTACTGGGACATGCCCGTACCGGCCGGGATGAGCTTACCGATGATGACGTTCTCCTTCAGACCCAGCAGGCTGTCGGACTTGGCGTGGATCGCCGCGTCCGTGAGCACCCGCGTGGTCTCCTGGAAGGACGCCGCCGACAGCCAGGACTCGGTGGCCAGCGACGCCTTGGTGATGCCCATGAGGACCGGACGGCCGGAGGCGGGGGTGCCGCCCTCGGCGACGACCTCGCGGTTGACCATCTCGAAGCGCGGCCGCTCGACGAGCTCGCCGGGCAGCAGGTCGGTGTCACCGGACTCCAGCACGTTCACGCGCTTGAGCATCTGCCGCACGATGATCTCGATGTGCTTGTCGTGGATCGACACACCCTGCGAGCGGTACACCTGCTGGACCTCGGCCACCAGGTGCAGCTGCACGGCCCGGGGGCCGAGGATGCGCAGCACCTCGTTGGGGTTGACCGCACCGGCGATGAGCTGCTGGCCCACCGTCACGCGCTGACCGTCGCTGACCAGCAGACGCGACCGCATGGACACCGGGTAGGCGATCTCGTCGGAACCGTCGTCCGGCGTGATCACGATCTTGCGGGTCTTGTCGGTCTCGTCGATGCGCGCCCGGCCGTCCGCCTCGCTGATCGGGGCGACGCCCTTGGGGACGCGCGCCTCGAACAGCTCCTGGACACGGGGCAGACCGTGGGTGATGTCCGCGCCCGCCACACCACCGGTGTGGAAGGTACGCATCGTCAGCTGAGTGCCGGGCTCGCCGATCGACTGGGCGGCGATGATGCCGACCGCCTCGCCGACGTCCACGAGCTTGCCGGTGGCCAGGGAGCGGCCGTAGCAGGTGGCGCAGACACCGATCTTGGCCTCGCACACCAGCGCGCTGCGCGTGCGGACCGTCTCGATGCCGGCGTCGACCAGCGCCGTGACGATGGCGTCGTTGATGTCGGCGCCGGCCGTCGCGACGACCTTGCCGTCCACCTCGACGTCCTCGGCCAGGATGCGGCCGTGCACGTTGCTCTCGGCGTTCTCGGCCTTGACCAGGTTGCCGCCCGAGTCGCGCTCGCCGACGTGCAGCGGGACGCCGCGGTCGGTGCCGCAGTCGATCTCGCGGACGATGACGTCCTGCGCGACGTCCACCAGACGACGGGTCAGGTAACCCGAGTCGGCGGTGCGCAGCGCGGTGTCGGCCAGACCCTTGCGCTGTCCGTGGGTGGAGATGAAGTACTCCAGCACCGACAGGCCCTCGCGGAAGGAGGACTTGATCGGCCGCGGGATCGTCTCACCCTTGGTGTTGGACACCAGGCCGCGGATGCCGGCGATCTGACGCACCTGCATCTTGTTGCCTCGGGCGCCGGAGTTGACCATCATCCAGACGGAGTTGGTCGCCGGGAAGGCGTTCACCATGTCGGTCTCGACGTCCGCCGTGGCGTGCGTCCAGATCTCGATGAGCTCCTGACGGCGCTCCTCGTCGGTGATCAGACCGCGCTCGTACTCGCGCTGGACCTTGTCGGCCCGGCGCTCGTAGGACTCCATGATCTCGGCCTTGTTCGGCGGCGCGACGACGTCGTCGATGGAGATCGTGACGCCGGACCGCGTGGCCCAGTGGAAGCCCGCGTCCTTGAGCGCGTCCAGAGCGGCCGCGACCTCGACCTTCGGGTACTTCTCCGCCAGCTCGTTGACGATCGCCGAGAGCTGCTTCTTGCCGATCTGGGAGTTCACGAACGGGTAGTTGTCGGGCAGCGTCTGGTTGAACAGCGCCCGGCCCAGCGTGGTCTCCAGGCGGTAGGCCTCGCCGGCCTCCCAGCCCTCGGGGGCCGACCAGCCCCGCGGCGGCGGGACGTCCTTGACCCGGACCTGGATCTGGGCCTGGATGTCCAGCTCGCGGCGGTCGAAGGCCATGAGCGCCTCGGAGACCGAGCCGAACACGCGGCCCTCGCCCTCGGCGCCGTCCCGCTGCGTGGTCAGCCAGTACAGACCGATGATCATGTCCTGGGTGGGCATGGTCACCGGCTTGCCGTCGGCCGGCTTGAGGATGTTGTTGGTCGAGAGCATCAGGATGCGCGCCTCGGCCTGGGCCTCCGCCGACAGGGGCAGGTGGACCGCCATCTGGTCGCCGTCGAAGTCGGCGTTGAAGGCGGTGCAGACCAGCGGGTGGATCTGGATGGCCTTGCCCTCGACCAGCTGCGGCTCGAAGGCCTGGATGCCCAGGCGGTGCAGGGTCGGCGCGCGGTTGAGCAGCACCGGGTGCTCGGTGATGACCTCTTCGAGCACGTCCCACACGACCGGCCTGGCCCGCTCGACCATGCGCTTGGCCGACTTGATGTTCTGCGCGTGGTTGAGATCGACCAGGCGCTTCATCACGAACGGCTTGAACAGCTCCAGGGCCATCTGCTTGGGCAGGCCGCACTGGTGCAGCTTGAGCTGCGGGCCGACGACGATGACCGAACGGCCGGAGTAGTCGACGCGCTTGCCGAGCAGGTTCTGCCGGAAACGGCCCTGCTTGCCCTTGAGCATGTCCGACAGCGACTTCAGCGGGCGGTTGCCCGGCCCGGTGACCGGACGTCCGCGGCGGCCGTTGTCGAACAGCGCGTCGACGGCCTCCTGGAGCATCCGCTTCTCGTTGTTCACGATGATCTCGGGCGCGCCGAGGTCGAGAAGCCGCTTGAGGCGGTTGTTGCGGTTGATCACCCGGCGGTACAGGTCGTTGAGGTCGGAGGTCGCGAAGCGGCCACCGTCGAGCTGCACCATCGGCCGCAGGTCCGGCGGGATCACCGGGATGCAGTCGAGCACCATGCCGTTGGGCGAGTTGCGGGTGGTGAGGAACGCCGAGACGACCTTGAGCCGCTTGAGCGCGCGGGCCTTCTTCTGACCCTTGCCGCTGCGGATGGTCTCGCGCAGCGACTCGGCCTCGGCGGCCAGGTCGAAGTTGTTCAGCCGCTCCTGGATCGCCTGGGCGCCCATGCCGCCGCGGAAGTAGCGGCCGAAGCGGTCGCGCATCTCGCGGTACAGCAGCTCGTCGCCCTCGAGGTCCTGGACCTTGAGGTTCTTGAAGCGGCTCCAGACCTCCTCGAGGCGGTCCAGCTCGCGCTGGGTGCGGTCGCGGAGCTGACGCATCTCGCGGTCGGCGCCCTCGCGGACCTTGCGGCGCTGGTCGCCCTTGGCGCCGGCGGCCTCCAGCTCGGCCAGGTCGGACTCGAGCTTCTTCTGGCGGGCCTCGATGTCGGCGTCGCGGCGCTGCTCGATGTGCTGCCGCTCGACGGAGATCTTGGCCTCCAGCGAGGGCAGGTCACGAGCACGCATGTCGGTGTCGACATACGTGATCATGTACGCCGCGAAGTAGATGACCTTCTCCAGGTCCTTCGGGGCGAGGTCGAGCAGGTATCCCAGGCGGGACGGGACGCCCTTGAAGTACCAGATGTGGGTGACCGGCGCGGCCAGCTCGATGTGGCCCATCCGCTCGCGGCGCACCTTGGCGCGCGTGACCTCGACGCCACAGCGCTCACAGATGATGCCCTTGAAGCGGACGCGCTTGTACTTGCCGCAGTAGCACTCCCAGTCGCGGGTCGGACCGAAGATCTTCTCGCAGAAGAGTCCGTCCTTCTCGGGCTTCAGGGTGCGGTAGTTGATGGTCTCGGGCTTCTTGACCTCGCCGTGGGACCACTGCCGGATATCGTCGGCCGTGGCGAGGCCGATGCGGAGCTCGTCGAAGAAGTTGACGTCGAGCACTTGTTATCCCCTCGCTTGAAAATCAGACCTCTTCGACACTGCTCGGCTCGCGCCGGGACAGGTCGATGCCGAGCTCCTCCGCCGCGCGGAAGACGTCCTCGTCGGTGTCGCGCATCTCGATGGACATGCCGTCGCTGGAGAGCACCTCGACGTTGAGGCACAGCG